>CBINHE010000015.1:0-60815 GCA_966250375.1 uncultured Oxalobacteraceae bacterium | reverse complement strand
GGATGAAGAATGGTTAAATTCCGCATGTTGACAGGGGTGGCGGGGCGCACCCTACAGTGATTTGCAGTCCGCTCTAGCTAGGCTGCATGTTGCGGCGGCATGCCGGCCGGCTCCGGCGAATGGAAGGTGCGCAGCAATGCCGCCTCTTTCTCTTTCGCCGCTTTCAAATGCCGTTCCTTCACATGGCCATAGCCACGGATATCTTCTGGAATGCAGGCAATCGCGGCCGCCTTCGCAACATTGTCGGCATTGAGCTTCGGCAACAATGCTGCAATCGTCTCCCTGTATTGCCCGATCAATGCGCGTTCGGTCTTGCGTTCCTCGGTATAACTGAAAATATCCAGAGCGGAACCGCGCAGGAACTTGAATTTCGCCAGCACGCCAAATGCCTTCATCATCCACGGGCCGAATTCCTGCTTGATCAAATGTCCCTTGTCGTCGCGCTTGGCCAACAGCGGCGGCGCGAGATGGAACTTGATCTGGTAATCGCCCTCGAACATGCCGGCGATCTTGTCGGCAAATGCACGATTGGAATACAGACGCGCCACTTCATACTCATCCTTGTATGCCATTAGCTTGAACAGATAGCGTGCCACCGCTTCGGTCAGCCGCAATGGCTTGGATAAATCGACCAGTCGTTCTTCCGCCACGCGCACCTTCTCGACGAAATCACTGTACTGCTGTGCATACCCGCCATTCTGATAGGCAGTCAGAAAATCGACGCGCTTGCTAACGATATCGTTGAGCGTCGGCGCACGCTTGAACTCGATCACTTGTTCCGTGTTGTCATTCGCCTTCACCAGTTTCTGCACCGATGCGAAATCATGCGCAGCGATACGGCCCCACGTGAACGCCTGTTTGTTGAAATCAACCGATACTGCGTTCAATTCAATCGCCTTGGCGATCGCGGCTTCCGATAATGGCACCCAGCCTTTTTGCCACGCATAACCCAACATGAACATATTGGTGGCGATGGCGTCGCCCATCAATGCAGTGGCGATCTTGCCGGCATCAATGAAATCGACGCGATCGTTGCCGCAGGCGGTGCGAATATCGTTCTCCGCCGCAGCACCCGGGAATTGCCAGTTCGGATTCTTCACGAAGGCCGCAGTTGGCGTGCCGGTCGAATTCACCACCGCATGCGTGCGCCCTTCCCCCATGCGCGTCAATGCATCGCGGCTGGCAGTGACGATGACATCGCATCCGATCACCAAATCTGCGGCGCCAGTGCCAACCCGGGTCGAATAAATATCGTCAGGGCGGTCCGCCAGTCGCACATGCGACATTACCGGTCCGCCTTTTTGCGCAAGACCGCTCATGTCGAGCACCGAACATCCCTTGCCTTCGATATGCGCCGCCATCGCGAGGATCTCACCAACGGTCACCACACCGGTACCGCCGATGCCGGCGACCAGAATGCCGTAGGCCGATTCAGTCGTGGGTAGTACAGGCATGGGCAATTGGAACGCATCATCGGCTTGCGGCAGTGCCGCGTGCGCGCGCTTGGGCTTTTTCAGATTGCCGCCTTCGACGGTGACGAAGCTCGGGCAGAAACCGGTGACACACGAAAAATCCTTGTTACACGACGACTGGTTGATTTGCCGCTTGCGACCGAAATCGGTTTCCAGCGGCTCGACTGACAGGCAGTTTGATTGCACGCTGCAATCGCCGCACCCTTCGCATACCGCTTCATTGATCACGGCACGCTTGGCCGGGTCGGGATACGCACCGCGCTTGCGGCGGCGGCGTTTTTCCGACGCGCAGGTCTGATCGTAAATCATCGCCGATACGCCTTTTGCTTCGCGCAATTCACGCTGCACTGCGTCCAGTTCGCTGCGATGGCGGATAGTAACGCCGGATGCCCAGTCGTAACCGGCGGGATATTTATCCGGCTCATCAGTGACGACGATGATCGGGCTTACGCCTTCGGCGGCGATCTGACGCGAGATCATCGCCGGGTCGAGCGGGCCATCCACGGCTTGGCCGCCAGTCATTGCGACCGCATCGTTGTACAGGATCTTGTAGGTGATGTTGACCTTGGCCGCGACCGCTGCACGAATTGCCAGAAGGCCAGAATGGAAATACGTGCCGTCGCCGAGGTTGGTGAAGACATGCTTTTCGTTGGTGAACGGTGCCTGTCCGACCCAGGTCACACCTTCCGCGCCCATGTGCGTGAAGGTCGACGTTTCGCGATCCATCCACAACACCATGTAATGGCAACCGATACCGGCCAGCGCACGGCTGCCTTCCGGCACCTTGGTGGACGTGTTGTGCGGGCAGCCTGAGCAGAAATGCGGAATGCGGTCTTTGTTCGGATCGGGCTTGGCGCCATGCACTTTCAGCACTGCTTCTTTCGCTTCCAGATAAGCGATGCGCTCTTTCACGCGCTGCTCAACCGGATGGCCGGCGAAGTATTTGGAAATGCGCGTCGCAATCGCGCGTGCAATTTGCGCCGGATTCAATTCATAGGTTGCCGGCAACAGCCAATGGCCATGACCTTCGCGGTGGGTATTGCTCCATTCGCCGGTATCGTCGAACTTGCCGACCACGCGCGGACGCACATCGTCGCGCCAGTTGTATAACTCTTCCTTCAATTGGTATTCGAGAATCTGGCGTTTTTCTTCCACCACCAGGATTTCTTCCAGTCCTTGCGCAAATTCGCGCACGCCTTCCGATTCCAGCGGCCACGTCATGCCGACCTTGTACAGGCGGATACCGATGTCGTGCGCGACATGTTCGTCGATGCCGAGGTCGGCCAGCGCCTGACGCGTATCGAGATAAGACTTGCCGGCAGTGATGATGCCGATGCGCGCATGCGGGCTGTCCCAGATGATCCGGTTCAACTTGTTGGCGCGGGTATACGCGAGTGCCGCATACCATTTATAACTGTTCATCCGCGCTTCCTGATCCAGCACGGCATCCGGGTTGCGGATGTTCAAGCCATCGGGCGGCAACGCAAATTCGGAAGGGATGACGATTTGCACACGGTCTGGATCGAGATCGACCGATGCGCCCGATTCGACGATGTCGGTCACGCATTTCATCGCAACCCACAAACCGGTGTAGCGACTCATCGCCCATCCGTGCAGACCATAGTCGAGATATTCCTGCACCGACGACGGGTACAACACAGGAATGCCGCACGCTTTCAGAATGTGTTCGCTTTGATGTGCGGTCGTTGACGATTTTGCCGCATGGTCGTCGCCAGCCAATACCAGCACGCCGCCGTGTTTGGAGGTGCCAGCCATGTTGGCATGCTTGAACACGTCGCCGCAGCGATCCACGCCCGGCCCCTTGCCGTACCACAAGCCGAATACACCATCGTATTGCGCGCCCGGAAACAGGTTGACCTGCTGCGTGCCCCACACGCTGGTGGCGGCCAAGTCTTCGTTCATGCCGGGGTGAAATTTGACGTGATGCGCGTCGAGATATTTTTTTGCCTTGATGGCAGTCTGATCGACGCTGCCTAATGGTGATCCGCGATAGCCGGTGATAAAACCTGCGGTATTCAATCCTGCCTTGATGTCACGCTGCCGCTGTAACATCGGCAAGCGGATCATCGCCTGGATGCCGGTGATGAAAACGCGGCCGCGCTCCAGCGTGTATTTGTCATCGAGGGAAATATCGGTCGGCAGTCGGTCCTGCAATAGCGACTGCGCAGAAGGGTGCGGTGCGTTCATTCAGTCTCCAAACCAAAAATTGTGTCTTTGGGTGCGATGGTATCGCCGTCAAACTGACGCGCTTTGTGAGCGAATCGTTTTCGTTCTGACATTTTATACATTAGCACAGGCGGCTATCCTGCTCAATGCACGGTGCAACACGCCAAATCCGTCATAGAGGTGTAACAAGCCGTAAATACAATAGGGCAAATGGGCTGTCTGTTTTTAAATAGCAAAAAGCCCATTCAGCAACAATTTATCCAAAGGTTGATCCATGCAAACGGCCTCTCTCTCCGTTGTTATTGCAGTGCTATTCATTTTCAGCGTAGTACTGGCGCAATCGTTCACTTCCAAGGCGCGGCCGCAAGACAGTTTTGCCGAGCGCTTCCACGCTGCCGATGCGAATGGCGACCTTGCCCTGACTTGGGCAGAAGCAGAGACCGGCAAAATGGCAGGCATTGCAAAACGTTTTGAAGAAATCGATGCTGACAAGGACGGCAAGGTAACGCCGGAGGAATTTTTCTCCTATCTCAAACGCCATTTTCGGGTCGGCCCAATGGTGTGATTGCGCCAACAAATCAAACCGTTTCCTTCGATCCTTATTACCGATTGCGGACTCCGCAACTGACCGCAGAACCCGCTTTTTTTATGCAATAGGAATATTCCCTTCGCCCGCCAACAGGCTATCGGCAGGTAGCGGCTCAAGGGGTTTCAACCTTGCGTAGATCGGCGCGAAATCAGGCGCAGTATCGTCAAACAACTGCTTGAAACTGTCGATCACGAAGTAGGTTTCCTGGTACGAATCGATCTTGTACAGAGTGCGCATCACGCGCTCCACATCAAGATGGATGCGACGCGGCACAGGGCTGGCCAGGCAATACTCGATCTCGCCACCGGACGACAGAATGCCGGCACCGTACGCACGCAAGCCTTCCGGACCTCGGATCAGGCCGAACTCGACGGTGTACCAATACAGGCGCGCCAGATATTTCAAGCCGTCGAGTTGCAGCGCCTTCAATCCGCCCTTGCCGTATTCTTGCAGATGATCGGCAAAAACCGGATTGAACAGCAGCGGCACGTGTCCGAAAAAATCGTGGAACACATCAGGCTCGACGATGTAATCAAACTCATGCGGTGCGCGGAGCCAGACCGTCACCGGGAAGCGGCGTGCGGCGAGATGCTCGAAGAAAGTCTGGTCGGGAACTAGCCCGGGCACCGCAACCAGGCGCCAGCCAGTTGCCTTGAACAGCGTATCCGATGTGCGGTCGAAATCCGGAATGCCATCGGCGGCATTCATCTTTGCCAGACTCTCGATGACTACATCGCATGCACGCCCCGGCAGTAACTTCGCCTGGCGCTCGTACAACTTGCGCCACAACGCATGCTGCGCCGGCGTATACGCTGTCCAATCCTGCTGAACCACATAGTGCGCATCGGCCAGCGAATAGTCGCCGCGCAAAGTGCTGCCGTCAGATTTTTCCGCCAGTGTTTTGAAAAAATCAGCTTGGTCGACTTTGGTATCGATGGTATCCATATTCCCCCTCAAGCCGACGTACTGTCGTTTTTGTCTTTGAGTACGCCGCGCTTGATCTGATCAAGCTCGATCGATTCGAACAATGCGCGGAAATTGCCCTCCCCGAAACCTTGGTCGCCTTTACGCTGAATGATTTCAAAGAAAATCGGCCCGATCACGGTTTGCGTGAAAATTTGCAGCAGCAATTCACGCTGCGTCGCGTTACTGTTGCCGTCGATCAGGATGCACAAACGCCGCAATTCATCCAGCTTTTCTCCATGCGCCGGCAAGCGCCGATCGACCAGATCGTAATAAGTTTCGATCGTGTCCTGGAACACCACCTGGCTCGTCCTCAAGCGCTCCACCGTGCCGTAAATGTCGTCGGTGCCGAGCGCAATATGCTGGATGCCCTCACCATGGTACAAGTCGAGATATTCAGCGATTTGCGATTTGTCGTCGGACGATTCATTGATCGGAATACGGATCTTGCCGCATGGGGAGGTCATCGCTTTCGACTTCAGGCCGGTTAACTTGCCTTCGATATCGAAATAACGGATCTCGCGGAAATTGAACAGGCCTTCGTAGAACTCCGCCCACTCTTTCATGCGGCCGCGATGCACGTTGTGCGTCAGATGGTCGATGTAGGTCAAGCCATGGCCTTTCGGATTGGCAAGCGCGCCCGGAATAGCGACAAAATCGACATCGTAGATGCTGATGTCGCCAATCGCGCCGAACGCAACTCCTTTTGCACCATCCTTGCCGCGCCAGCGATCAACGAAATAAATCAGCGAATCGCCGATGCCCTTGATCGCCGGAATATTCAATTCCATCGGACCGGTCTTGTTGTCGAAACCCCACGCGCCCAATTCCAGCGCGCGCTTGTAAGCGTATGCCGCATCGTTGACACGAAACGCGATCGCGCAAATCGACGGACCATGCTGGCGCGCAAAGCGCTGCGCAAATGAATCCTGCTCTGCGTTGATGATGAAATTGATTTCGCCTTGGCGATACAAGGTCACGTCCTTGTGCCGATGTCTGGCGATTGCCGTAAAGCCCATCTGTTCGAACAGCGCACCGAGCGCTTTGGGGTCCGGCGCCGCATACTCGATAAATTCAAAGCCGTCGGTACCCATCGGGTTGGCCCAAGCGTGGAAATCCATGCATGCCTCCTAACTTGTTATATACACAGTATAGGCGCGTCCGAATGGCATAAAATTGCAAACAATTCCCACAAAAATGAAATTTCAGCAATAGTATTGCTCATATCGTTAATTTTAGGGTGATTTATGATGCCGATTGACCTGGACAAAACCGATCGCAAAATTCTCGCAATCCTGCAATCCGATGGCCGCTTGACCAACCAGGAAGTCGCAGAACGCGTGAACCTTTCGCCGTCGCCGTGCCTGCGGCGCATCAAGCGCCTGGAAGAAGCAGGCGTGATCCGGCAGTATGTCGCATTGCTGGCTCCGGAAAAGATCGGCTTGGGTTTGCTGGCATACGTGAATGTGCGGCTGGAAAAGCATAGCGATGCAGCGCCGGCAGGCAGTACGCGTGCAGGCGCTGCATCGCCGCGTGCCAACTTTGCGATATCGGTGGCGAACTGGCCCGAGGTGGTCGCATGTTATGCGATGACAGGCGAAATGGATTACCTGCTGCGCGTCCACGTCGAGGACATGGAGCATTTCTCGAACTTCATGATGGAGACCTTGCTGCGCCATCCGTCGGTGCTGGATGTGAAGTCGAGTTTTGCGCTGCAACGAATTAAAGATACGACAGCGTTGCCCTTGACTTGACAACGCTATCGCGGCAAACCATCAGTCGGCTTTGAATCCGCGCAGATTGTTGAAAAGCTTCGCCACTGCACATGTATTCACCTTGATATCGTAATCAAGCGTGGCAACTTGCTCCTCGACTGCTTCTTGCATCACGCTGCCCGGACTGCGTGGCGACAATTTCAGATAAGCATCTGTTTCGCCGTAGTCGCGATGGATTTCCATACCGGATTTCTTTGCGATATGAATCATGATTTGGTTGGTTGCAAGGCAATGCATGGACAAGGTGTCGACATCTTCATTACGGCAATGGATTGCCGCACGCTCGAACAGTTTCGACCCAATGCCCATGCCGCGCGCCACTTCCGATACCGACACGCCAAACCCCACCACGCGCTCCTTGTCGGTCGCACCATGAATGGCCGGCAACGCATCGCGTGACGCAAATGCCAAGTGGCCGACCCCCATCAGCTTGAGCTTGCTGTCATACACGCCAAACAGGGTGTCGCGAATGAAATCGATGCGCTGCACATACTTGGTAATCACTTCGTCCGGCAAGGCGGCACCAAAACGCAATAATCGATCGCTGTTGTTGAGCCCAAGAAAATGCATTAGCAAACGGCGACGGTCACGCTCGGATAATTCCTTGACGCGCACTGCGGGTTTGCTGGGTACTGCATCCGCCTCGCGTCCGGCCGCACTCATACTGGAAAAAGCATTCGTGAAAATATCGGTTGAGTTCATGAGAGGTCCTTTCTGCCATGCCACACATTGGTGCACCGCACAAAACCATTGTAGGTCATGTATTCGTGTATTTCTAGAAGTTGGACGTAGAATGCCGACTTTTTGATAAATATCAGTATTGATTTACCAATTTTTCGATCTGACCTTTTAAAAAAACCACAGTTGATAGTTTTTACGCAAATTCAACAACGCAATGACTGCCACTCCTCTTCCCTCGAAGACAAACATCGTGGTCAAAATTGGCGCAGCACTGCTGGCAAGCATTGCAATAACTGCAACGACGGAGATTGAACCGCGCACAGGGCAATCGGATACGGGGCATGGATCGATAAGCGCAGGGGGGAATCGATGCAGCGGCTCGACTTGGGCGACGCATTGTTACGCATGGAGAGCGCGATCACACCGGTAGCGAATTTGTTGCGTTGGCGACTGAATCCATCACACGACCAATGAAACGATAGATTTTTTCATCGGGCTAGACGCCGCCCGTCAAGCAGTGCTTTGATTCCCTATCCCGTCTCCCGGAGGGAGAAGGGTGTAAATAGCATCCCTCTTCACGAAGTGAAGAGGGATTGCGTGTGAGGCCCGACACGCAGGGGAAGTCTCCTGCAAGGAGGAGGCTGTTCCACTGGAACACCGAAACAACCCGGCAGAAAAAGACGCGATTTCATGTCGCGTTTATGGGTTTATGGGATTGAATTGGCATTACCTTCCGCAAACAAACTGGTCGACTGTATCTGCAAGTGGGTGTGGTGCTCCTTTTTTACATAATGCGCGAACTCTTCGGCCGGTATGGGCCGGCTCATGTAAAAACCCTGCAACATGTCGCACGATTGCTCTTTCAGGAAGCGGATCTGCGGCGCGGTTTCGACGCCTTCGGCCACTACCTCCAAGCGCAAGCTGTGCGCCAGAGCAATGATTCCTTTGACGATGGCGGCATCGTCCGCGTCATGCGGCACATCACGCACGAACGAGCGGTCGATCTTGATGATGTCGACCGGGAAGCGCTTCAGATACGCGAGCGACGAGTAACCAGTACCGAAGTCGTCGATGGTCAGTCGCACGCCGATGCCGTGCAGCCGATGCAAGGCCTGCAACGTATCTTCGGCATGCTCCATCAGTGTGCTTTCGGTGATTTCCAGCTCCAGCAGTTGGGGCGGCAATCCGGTGTCGGCCAAAGCCTGCTCCACCGTCGCGGCGAAATCCTTTTGCAGCAACTGCCTGACCGACAAATTCACCGCCACGCGCATCGGTGCCCAGCCTGATTCGATCCACGCCTGGAGCTGCGCGCATGCGGTGCGCAGCACCCATTCGCCGAGCGCGATGATGAGACCGGTTTCTTCGGCCAGCGGAATGAATTCGACCGGCGACACCAGACCGCGGGTCGGATGGTGCCAGCGCACCAGCGCTTCCGCTCCCACAATTTCGCCTGTATCCAGCCGTGCCTGCGGCTGGTAGAACACCTCCAGTTCGTCGCGTTCCAGTGCGCGGCGCAAGTCGTTCTCCATGCGTACTTGCTCGGAAATCGATTGCTCCATCGCGGCTTCGAAGAACTGGAAACCGGTATTGGTTTTTTTGGCGCGGTACATCGCGGTATCGGCATGCTTCAACAGCGTGCCGACGTCGGTACCATCGTGCGGATACAGCGAAATGCCGACGCTGGCAGTGACGAAGATATCATGGCCATCGATCTGGAACGGCGTCGCCAGCGCGCGGCAGATATTCTGCGCAGCGGAAGCTGCGGCCGTCGGGCCCGCCACATCAGCCAGCACTACCGTGAATTCATCGCCGCCCAGACGTGCGACACAGTCGGCGTTGCGCACGCTGCGGCGAATGCGCTGCGCCACCGCCACCAGCAATCGATCGCCGACGTCATGGCCCAGCGTGTCGTTCACATACTTGAAGCGATCGAGGTCGAGAAACAACACCGCAACGGTGGTGCCGATCTGGCGCGCCTGATCGATGCGGCGCCCCAATTGATCGAAGAACAACGCGCGGTTCGGCAAGCCGGTGAGCAAATCGTTGTACGCCATGTGGCGGATGCGTTTCTCGGCGCGATTGCCTTCGATAATGCGTCGCACGCGCTGCGACAGCACGGCGAAGTGGATCGGCTTCGGAATGAAATCGCTGGCGCCGGCGGCGAACGCGCGTTCCACCGAAACGTTGTCTTCCAGCGCGGTAATCATCAACACCGGAATTGCGCGGCCGTACGGTAGTTCCTGCACTTTGGCGCACGCCGTGAAGCCGTCCATCACCGGCATCACCGCATCCATCAGAATCACATCCGGCTGCAGGCGTTTGAGCATCTGCAGCGCCTGCGCGCCGTCGGCCGCTTCTTCGACCCGGAAGCCATCGCGTTGCAGCGTGTAGCGCAACGCACTGCGCGTGCTGCGATCGTCGTCGACCACCAGCACTTGCGCAATTTCTTCGTCCTGCTTCGCGCTCAGGCGATCCTCGATATACACTTCGTTGCCGAGTTGCGCCGCCACCGCACCGAAGGCGCTATGCAACTGCGGCAATAGCGGGCCAATCTCGTCAATTTTCTGCGCCAATGCAAACTCTTCCGCCTCCTTGGCAAGCTGCGACAGTATGATCGCACCCAGATTGCCGCTGCTGCCTTTGATGGAATGCGCCATTGCTCGCGCGGTATCCGGGTCGCCTTTGACGACTGCCTGCTCCAGTTGCTCCAGATAGATCGGCGTGTCTTCCAGGAACGGCGTCACCGCCTGTTGCAGGGCCGGTCCGAGAATTTCGCGCAACTTGTCGAACACCATGAGGTCCAGCGCATTGCCCTCGATCTCCGTCGCACTCCAACTCGACGGCTCCGTACGCGGCATCGGCAGCGAGCGCGGCAGCCAGCGCGCCAGCTTGCTACGCAGATCGACCAAAGTAATCGGCTTGGCCAGATAATCGTCCATGCCGGCTTCCAGGCATTTTTCAGCGTCGCCGTGCTGTGTGTTGGCGGTCATCGCGACAATCGGCGTGTGACGGTTCTGAGACTCTTCGAAATTGCGAATGTGGGACGTTGCTTCGTAACCGTCCATTTCCGGCATGCTGCAATCCATCAGGATCAGGTCGAAGCGGTTGCTGCGTGCAGCCTCCATCGCCTCCCGCCCGTTGACCGCGAATTCACAGTGACAGCCGTTGATCGCAAGCATGCCCGCCGCCACCATCTGGTTGGTACGATTATCTTCGGCTACCAGCACGCGGAATTCTTTGGCGACCACTTCCTGGCTGCCCTGCGCCGGCTGCAAGGCGGCTGCGGCAGCGTTGCTGTCTTCGTCCCCAAGCAAGGTCCGAATCGCGTCCAGCAGACGATGCAATTGCAACGGCTTGCCCAGGCACATGTCAGTGCCCAGCGCGTTGTCCGCAGCCGGCGAGCCGTAACGATCCAGCAGCAGCAAGCGCATGCTCGACAACATCGCATCGGCGCGAATGCGGCGCGCCAGGTCGGCACCGCGTTCGTCGGTGGTATCGATATCGACGATCACCAGTTGGTAAGGCATTCCATCCTGCTGCGCGCGCTGCAACTCCAGCAGCGCTTCGCCGCCATTGCGCACCGCGTTGCAGACCATGCCGTAACGCGCCAGGTTCTGTTCCAGAAAACCGCGCACGATATCACTTTCATCGACGATCAATACCCGGGCTCCCGCCAGCGCATGGTCACCTGCGATGGCGGGCGTGTCCGCGCCCGCCGTGCAACCGATCGCAAACCAGAAGGTGCTGCCCTGACCGCGCTGGCTGGAGACGCCGATTTCGCCATCCATCAATTGCACCAGGTGCTTGCAGATCGAGAGGCCCAGGCCTGTGCCGCCATACTTGCGCGTCGTGGAACGATCCGCCTGTGCAAATGATTCAAACACATGCTGTACTGCGTCCTCATCCATGCCGATGCCGGTATCGCTGACGTCGAAACGCAGACGCAGGCGATCTTCACCGGTCTTGCAGCACGAGATGCGTAGCGCGACTTCGCCGCGCTCGGTGAATTTCACCGCGTTGCCCATCAGATTGAGCAACACCTGCCGCAGGCGCAGGGAATCGCCCTTGATCCTTTCCGGTACGTCGGGCGCCAGCAGATAACCGATTTCAAGCCCCTTTTGCTGCGCCTGTTTCGCGAGGAGCTCGATGACTTCCTCAACCAGCTTGCGCAGATCGAAATCGATTTCTTCCAGCTCCAGCTTGCCGGCTTCCATTTTGGAAAAATCGAGAATGTCATTGATCAAATCAACCAGCGTACGCGACGAATTCCACGCCACTTCGACGCACTCCTGCTGGCGCTTGGTCAAGCGCATTTCCTTCAACAGGTCGAGCATCCCAACCACGCCG
Organism: uncultured Oxalobacteraceae bacterium; assembly: GCA_966250375.1. Lineage (GTDB taxonomy): Bacteria > Pseudomonadota > Gammaproteobacteria > Burkholderiales > Burkholderiaceae_D > CAMLDH01. Next base: position 48,801 of record CBINHE010000015.1, on the reverse strand, counting down.
TTCAAGGGTGTGCGCACTTCATGACTCACGGTGGCGGCGAACTGCGCTTTCATCAGCGCGGCGCGCACCGCTTCGTCGCGCGAATGTTTCAATTCGAGCTCGCGCTCTTCCAGCACATGCATCATCTTGTTGAATGCCAGCGCCATATCGCTGATGTCGCGCGGGCCTTCCGGCGTCGCACGCATGCCCGACTCGCCAGCCTCGGCACGTCCCATCAGTTGGGATAAGGCGTTCAACGGACGGATCAAATGCCGCGTCAACAGACGCATCATTCCCAGAAGCACAATAGCGAAGGAAAGGGTGATCGCAAGATTGCCGATGAACAGCGACGCCACCAAGCGATGCAGCGTCCCCTTGCCGAGCACCACATGCACATAGCCCAGCAATTGCGGCCGGCTCTCTTGGACTTCGAACGGTGATATTCCGTCGGTCTGGCCACCATAGATAGGTGCGCCAAAGCGCCATTCATCATAGGTTTCCCCCTCCAGCACCGCGCGCGTAATCTTCACATTCACGTCGCGGACTTTATTGGCGGGACGTACCACGCCGGTCTTGGCTTGCGATAGCAATACGCGATGTTCGGCATCGGTAATTTCAACATGCAGCACGTCAGGGAAAGCCAGCGTGGTAGTCACGCCATCGTGCGCATTGTCCGATGAATGATAAAGCACCGCCAAGGTGCTCTGCCGCGCCAGGTTGTCGGTGATATGTTCACCCTGCTCGACCAAATAACCTTCCATGCTCCGACTTGCTTCCCACGAATTCATTATCGAGGAAAACAATGCCAGGCAAAGAATGGCGCCGGTGACAATGACTGTCAGTTGACGACGAAAACCGGTGCGGCGTAAATATGCTCGAAACATATATGAATATCAGAGTTTGAAAAAAATGACCGTGACATATTGCACGGTTGGCACTGCATTGAAATTGTGTCCGTCGTCAATCGACCGCTGGGTAGTTGGCATCAAGGCTCCGGGAAGATTGAATCGAATGTGCGTTGCTGCTGGTAGCCAATTTCCAGGCCGATATGGCTGGCGGTACGCAGGTTGACCGCGGTATGCACCTCTCGCAGAGGCAATACGCCGCGCTTGCCAGGCTCGCCGGCCAAAACGGCCAGTGCGGAATTGGCCAATGAATGCCCCAACTCCACGTTATTCGGGTACAGCGCAAACAGCGCGCCCTTTTTCACATGCAGGAAGCTGCTGGAAAAGACCGTTACGCCGCGATTCCAGGATTCTTTCAGGACCAGCGGCAAAATCGTGCTCTCATCAACCGTGACCGCATCTTGCGGCAGCCAGACTGCATCGCGACGGTTATCGGCCGACGCGAACGCAGTCTCATACAGACGCGCTGCGGATGCCAGATCGCGCGCCTCATACGCTACCAGCTCCAGACCCTGCGCCTTGGCAGCCTCGCGCGCCAGCTTGATGAGCCAGGCATTACGTTGCGGGTCGTAGACCACCATCACCCTCCTGACCCCGGGCAGCAGGCTCTTCAGCCGCGCAAACAACAAGGCTGGATCCGGCGTCAGGCTGACTCCCGTGATGTGACGGCTGTCCACCTCGGACACCGACAGCACGCCCCCCACGACAACCGCGATGTCGCGATCCAGACTGGATGCTGTTTGCAATCCCTGCCGTCCGAGCGCGATTACCACCTTGGTGCCGTTGCGCTTCAACTGAGTATTCAAATCGGCTGTATCGAGGTTCGGTCCGATCGGATAGTTGCGCACTCTTGCTTTGGCCTTCTCCTCGATTCCTTCGATGATTTTGGCGAAGATGCTGTGATAAGGCTCGCCCAGATCCGGATAGATGACGGCGATGCCGCCCTTGCTGTTGCTAATCGCAGGTTGGATGTCTTGCCGCTTGCTTCGCTCATCCAACTCTGCCAGCGCGACTGGTGCGAAGGCATAGCGGCTGATGCGCATTTCGTTGCCGGCGTCGAGCTGATTCAGAAAACGATTCATTGCGCTGCTGCGGCGCTCATCCAGCGCGGAATATATATTGGTGGATCCAAGGTATTCCTGGCCACCATGCGCCATCGTCCAGATCAATGCCAATGCTGCACTGAGGCAGATCCGCAGCGCAGCACGGCATGAGGGCATGCGTACTTTCAAACAGCGCCTCCATAATGCACGCTCCGCGCCGGACGCATCATGAACACGCATGCCAGGAATAGTCAGCGCGCGCAGCCATTGCAAGCTCTTCGCCGCGGATACACACCGCAATGTGCTGGCGAGCGGCGACAAGATCCATGCGCATCCTGATTGCCAGGTACGCCATGATCCATTGCCCTCCTTTTTCATTTCCAGCAACACCCATTTGACCAAACCAAATCTCTTATGGAAACCACCGCATTCAGATAAACCGATACTGCAGCCGGACCAACTCGGCGTTATAAATGTCTTTGCAGTTTCTTCATGAACCGACATCCTGCACGTCTTCCTGGCGCCATTGCGCATCTCGCGGCGCCACTCTCTCAGAGAGGTATTGTGCGCCTCCAAGATACTTGCCACATGGTATCGGATTTAGCGTTACTTGTGGGCACTCCATTAAGATTGACAAGGCAAGCATGGTGACATCAGACATTCTTATTCTGCATTGCGAATCCGGCCTTGCCTGTACCAACGCAATGAGCTTCCGCCCAAAAATGCGTTCACTCAAATCCGGCAGCAAGCATGCTACTGCAATGAACTATGCATACTGAGCTGGAACTGAATATGAAGTGAGCCTGCCGGAAGCGGCAAGTCGAAGGAATGTTCATCCGGGGTGACGTCGGCTGCACGGACGTCACCGTTAAACACAGTCGATATGATTATGGAGGCGCGCCGATTAAATTCAGCTATTTGCACCAAACTGAATTACCGCCATTCAATTCACATCTTGTACCGTACTTGCAAAACACGTATACGGCAGCATCGGCACATCGCTCGGCTAGTATCAGTGCTTGCCGGACTCAAGCGCCCGCAGTTGCCGCACGATGATACGCGCCGCATTTCTGGCGGTCTTGTAATCGGGATGGATCCCGTCGCCGAAATGCACGAAATCCTTCCAGATATCCAGCACTAGCGCCCCCGGAAGCTCGGCCTTGAGTCGGCTTTGGCTCAGGTTTCTGAGCGTGTTGTAGTCTTGCGCGCCGATCACCCATTGCAGCCCGTATAACGAGCGGAACAAGTTCAGGTCGAGATTCTCATAGCGCGGATAAATATCGTAGATCGGTGTAACCCCTTTCGAAAAGGCGAAATTGCCGAGCGCGACCAGTCGATCCACCATCGCATTCATCTGTGCATAGGTACATGGCTGCGCTTGAGGCTGAGGGACACCCATGGCACCGGAATGCAAGCAGTCATTGGGGGTCGTAATGACAACGTACTTCGCGTTGTATAGCGTAAAGCTGGGCGGCAAAGCAACCCGCGTCAGGGCCTTCAGGAATTGTGTTTGATAGCTATCCCAGCCGGCCGCATCGCACGTCGCGGCGCCCGGAGAGCAAACCTGCCGGGCGAAGGTGCTTGCCCCCGCCTGCGCCTCGTTGATGATGAAACCGCGCAATTCCTCGTTGCGCGCAAGCGCTTCGCCCAAGCTTAGATAGCTGCCAAAACCGACTGCATTGCCGTCGAAGGGAGCAATGCCGTTATTGAATGGTGGCTTGCCTTCTGAGTATGAAGCGCCGATCACCAGCAGCGGCAACTTCAGCGCCACGTCGGCTGCAAACGATTTCTGAAAGCACAACAAACTGAGGACAAGAACAATCCCTTTCTTTAAATGCATGACTGCCCCCTTGAAGTTTTGCCAAAACATTGTTTTTAAAACAGGATGGATTGCTATTGGAAAATAGCAATCCAATAATCCCACCACTTCCCGAATGTAACAACCATTTTTTAATATTGATTTTTTACCTAAAGTAAATAAACCAGTTATCCCCTTATCGCGCACAAGAGTACCCGCCGCGACTCATACCAATCCCTGTCATGGCGTGCCGAACAGCCCAGCTCGAATGTTGTACAAACAGTCCACTAGCAAAAAGTGGGCGACATGCAGCGCTGAAATTCCTGAATGCCAGAAAACAGGCAAAGCCTGTCCTTCCATTGAAAGACAGTGATGAGGCTAAAGAGTGATGGGGGAACACCGACAAATGGCTATGGGTTAAAACTGCGACTCATCCATCAGCACCAGCGTCCTTCCTTCAGACAAGGCATGCTGCTTCTGCGCCAGCCATACTTCGCTACGCTACTGCGCGGTCGCTTTCCCGCCGCGCTGGATGAGGTGCGTAATCGGCATCTGCGGTGTCAATTTAAAATGGCGGCCATGGGCCATGCGCGATTAGTAAATGGATAAAGTCGAGCTTAGAAATTATGCTGAACTTGAATATAAAATGCGCGCCCCGGGAGCGGCAAGTCGAATGGGATATTCCCCGGCGCGAAGGTCGGCTCTCTCGCATCTTGGTTGAACAGGTTAAGTACGCTTGCACGAATATCCCAGCTGCCGGCGAATTTTTCATGCCTGAGACTCAAATCCACGGTGGTGTAATCGGCGATCTGGGGGCGGGCATCTCCGGATTGCCGTTTGCGGTCTGCTACGTGATTGATCGTTGTGCCGAACTGCCACGAAGGAGCGATACGCCAGTCGGCTCGACCAAACAAGCGTTTATGGGGCGCAAGACCCGCATCCTGACCGGTTGCCTCATCGGTTGATCTTTGCAGTGAAAGACTGCCGGCCAACCGCAAATTACGCGTCACGTCCCAAGTTGCCTCCAGCTCCAGGCCTCGCCCGGTCTGGCTCCCGGTATTCTGGGCGGTCGAACCGGTGGTCGGGTCAACGTTGGCGACAAATTGGATGATATCGCGCATGCGGTATTGAAACAGACTCAAGTTGGTTTGCACGGCCGACGTCGCCTGCCAGGAGAGCGCCAATTCGTTGGTAGCGATCGTTTCCGGATTCAAAGAGGGATTACCTATGGATACAGGGTTATTGATGTTGTATTGCTCACCGAACGACGGTGCGCGGAAAGCTCGACCATGCATCGCTTTGACAATAACGTTGTAGGCTGCGTCCCATACCAGCGCGAGGCGCGGATTGGTCGTATTACCGAAGTCTGAATAACGATCATGCCGCACACCGGCTGTCAGCATCCAGTCTTTCGCGATACTCCATTCGTCCTGCGCAAAAACGTAGGACAAATGACGCTTGTGCGGCTGCATATACACCAAGGCCGGATTGCCGGTCGCATCCACCAAACCTGGTAATGGCACCCATACCGTACCGCCCCCCGGTATCGCAACGGAATTGAAGTAGTTCTTGAATTCCTGCGCCTCATACAAGTCTTCAATGCGGAACCCCGTTCCCAAGCGCAGCCGATGGGCATCAAATCCAGTATAGAAGGCGGAAACGTTGGCGTGGGTATGGCGTTCCGAATGGCCGGGATTGCCGATGACGCCATTTGGAAAAGCGCCACCGAAAGCGCCGGCCGGAAACAGCGTAAAGGCCGGATCGCCCCCCTTTTCCTTGATATCGTAATAGCCGATGGTACTCGACACATCCCAGTTGCGCGCCCAATTCGCATCCTGGTAGGTTAGGTCAACGGACAGCCGAGACTCAAGAGCGCGTCCGTTGGGATCCAGACTTTCAGCCAGCCCGCCACCTACACCAACTTCCCTCTGCTGGTATCCCGTCCGAAAGCGCCACTTCTCATAAGACAGATCGGCGTGCGCATCCAAGGCATTGCGAACCGCATTGATCTGCCCGGGAGCAAGCGACGCATGCGTACCGGATAGAGTATCCTGCAAGGATTGCAGATCCTGCTGAATCACGCGTTTTTGGCCGTCAGTATGGCCGGCTCGCAAATAGAAGGCTGCGTCAAGCTCACCGAGCTTGCCGCCATGCTGGATCCAGCCGTCGCGTGTGTTGAACGTGCCCACTCGCAAACCGTATTCCGTCCCCTTGACGTCAACTGCCGTCTTGGTGAGGACATTGATTACCCCAGAATACGCATCCGCGCCATACAGCGCCGATCCCGGCCCGCGAATCACTTCGATCCGCGCGACGTTCTCCAGTGGCATTCCGCCCCACGCTTGGCTGCGATTACCCAGAAATACGCTAGTAATCGGGATGCCATTGATCAGCATCAATACCTGAGGATTATAAAAACTAACGATGCCACGAAAGCCATACAGAGGATTATTCGCTTGTGACGAAAGGGAAACGTGAAGACCCGGAACACTTTCCAGCACCTGATCCAGATCGGTGGCGCCCATCGCTTGAATGTCCTGAGCGGTAATGACGGTAGCGACTGCCGGCGCGCGGGCGATCGGTTGCTGGCTTCCCGTGGCAATACTGATGGAGGATTTATCACCGTAAGCCAGCGCAAGGTCCTCCTCTTCGGAGGTTTGGGCTGCTGCAATGCCAGTCCAGACCAGAGCAAAAATTGTGCATAGCGCTTTAAGCTGCAATGCTTGCATTACTGTCCCCCCCCTCTTTTTTTTGTTATTCGATTATTCGCCAACCAAATTCGATGCGGGCAAAGTGCTGCCTGCCGTACGCCAAGTTCGCCTTTGCGGCCCGGCGTAAAGAATATCAGCACATCGTGTCGAATACAGCACGCCTTCGGGCTTTTCCGTTGCTTCTGTCCAACAAGGTTGCATGCCGGCGAGGAACGCCGGGAATGAGAATTGATAGTATTCACGAGGCGACAATCCTAAATCAGCACCCAAGGCTGCCACCACACCACCGTAATTCATTTTCATGCGCCAACGGCCGGCGAACAAGAACTCTTCAATTTCAAAAGCGAGGCGCAGGTACGGCCCCTGATCCAAGCCCAGATGTTTAGCTAAGGCAAATATGTGTTGATTACGTTCGTCCCCGTTGATAAGCGGCCGACCGTAGCCTGCGATGCTTCGATTCTCTTTCAATTCAGTGCGAACGCATTCATCGAGCGTGCCGCCTTCATCCAGGCGTTTGCGGGTATCTATCAGGAAAGTAATGGCCCGCATATCGATGCCGCGCCCATAGAGCGAAGCCTCCGATACTGCCAGTGCAGCCGCGACCCCGAGAGTGCCGGTGCTGCGCGCACTGCCCGCCAACGCGGCCACGCGATTGTTCCATAGGCGGACATCGGGATAGCTGGTGTAGGTCCAGATCGCATGCATCAGACGCAATTGCTGTGGCGAGAACCGGCGTCCGGTAATGCCAAACATGTAAAGCTCAATCCAATCCATGTCCTTCAGGTCGGCATGCAAATCGTGACCGCGAAAAATTACATGACTGCCAGGATAAAAAGTTCCCATGCGACTCTTCAAGACACCGACGTGTTCCTGCAACAGCTTCGGTCCATTTGCCGTTTCCGTCATGCTTGCTCCTTATCCGGTTCGAGCTCCACTGTACCAAAAGGGAATTTCTTGTAGCCCAAAGGCTGCTGCTCCAATGCGTGGGCCGCTGCGCCGGGCAAACGCAGCAAAAGATGCAGCATTTCTCCCTGCTCAGGGGTAAAGGCAAGGTCAATCAATGTCGCCGCAGCGACACCCGACAACGCGAGCGGATACCCCGCCACCGCCTCCAGAGTCGACAGGTTTTTCTCCAACCATGCGAGATGCGTTCCCGAACTGAGACGAGCCAGGCAGGACAGTGTCTGCCTCACCGGCGTCGCTGTGCTGATACCATGCGGATCAAAGCCGGGCGGATGGTCCGGTTTCGGCCAAACGTCACCGGGAAATGTATGCGGTTTCGCAAACCACGTGCGCCACGAGTCAAGATCGATACCGCAAGCGATCCAGCCGCCCATCGCCAAAAATACTTCGCGTCCGCCGGACAGCTGGCCTGCCCCGACCGCCAACGCCGCCATCAGGCTGGAAGCCGCTGTCGATCCGCACACACCGCCGCACATGGCTGCATGCACGGAAGGATCGCGCGGACCGGGATTGGCTAAAGCTACGGCCAACGTCTCCAGCAAGTCTGCTTGCCAAGTGCTTGGCGCCTCATCGTGAAAAAGCAGGTAAAGCATATCAACCCAGCGCGCCTGCCCGAGCATCTCGCCAAACACGTCATAGCCGCGGCAATATGCCACTTTGGCAGCAAACGGATTGTCCGGCTCCGGCTCTTCACGCCAGATGCGGCTGTGAATGGCGTTGGTGGTTTCCTGGTCACTCATATTTATCCCCTCACTACATCACATCACTGCTATAGCAAAATCATGCCGTCATCGACGACAGTCTCCTCGCCGACTACCTATTGAGAATTTAGAAGGTGATTGACACGCACTACCCCCATTAGGGTGGGGGTCGAATGCTTCAATACGCGACTCTGTCATTTACCTCCTAAAAACTCAGTAAGTTGCATCGTCAGACGCGAGAAACAATGCAACCTTTGCAATCTCGTCGGTTGAAACGACTTTTCACTTGCGCCATCAATGAATCGATTTCATCGAGATTACTTGCATCACTATGAATAACCAGGGTTTCGTCGCCCAATTCTTCCTGATCCCGCGCCAAGCTTGCCAGGTCGCGCCCCCTAATCGCCAGCCGGGCGCCTTCACCGCGAAACAACTTCGCGGTTGCCAGACAGATTCCACTCGATCCGCCGGTAATAAGTATGGCTTTACCCTTCAATCTATCCATCGTCCATCCTCAAAAGTCATAATGTATTGGCCAGTACGCGCATCCGCACATTCATCGGCGGCACCTCGTCCGGATCGATCAGCACATCCAGCAGCGTCGGCCCTTTGCGCGCGCAAATCATGCCAATGTCCAGCGCCGCTAAATCCTCCGGTCCCCGAATGGTATGTCCCACCGCACCCATCGCCCGCGCCAGCATCGCAAAATCGGTCGGCGGCAGGTCGCAGCCAATCTGCTCGGCCTTCGCCAGCCGCTGGCCATGCTTGACCATGCCCAACGCCCGATCATTCAACACGACAAAGATAACCGTCATGTGCTCGGCAACGGCGACCGAAATTTCCTGGCCATTCATCAGCATGCTGCCGTCGCCAGTGATGCATACCACCGGCACATCTCGATTGGCGGCGGCGGTGCCGATCGCGCCACCGATAGCCCACCCCATCGGCGCGAAATTCATCGTCACGCGCAACCAGCCGCCGCCCAGCCGGCTTCCGCCGATGCGGCGATCAATCGGATTCAGATAATGGGTCGCCCAGGACACGCTGTTGCCGGTATCGGCAAGGAATCGCGTCGTAATTGGGAACAAGGTGCTCAACTCGCGCATCAGGCGTTGCGGCGTGATCGGGATAGCGTCGCTGGCATGCCTGTCGGGCGCAGCCAGCATCTTCTCCGGTTCCCACGGGGCCGTGGCCTGGCTACGCGCAACGCGCCGCCGCTCGTATTCGAAATTGCCGTCGCGCTGGGCGGCGTGCATATGCTCAACCAGCCGGTTAAAGATCGCGAGGATGCGTCCGCGTATATGATAGCGGGCCATCGGCGTGCGCGACAGATGCTCTTCCGATTCATCGATATGCACCAGCCGTTTATTGAGCAGACTGTCGCTCCAGCCGCCGCTATTCCACTCACCCATGCTGGCACCGACGGCGAGAATCAAATCCACCGACTTATCACGCAACGCGTCCTCGGCCGACTGATGGCCACCGAAACCGAATACACCGCGAAACAGCGGATGATGGGAATTGACCAAACCTTTGCCATCTGGCGTAGTGACAAACGTTGCGCCTTTCATCGCCGCAAACTGCAAAATCGCGTCGATTGCTTCGCCGCACCAGCCGCCGATCAACAACACCACATTGCGCGCTTCTGACAGCATTTTTCGTAAGGATTGCACCGCATCATCGTCCACCAGCGATGAAGGCGCGAGCAAGGTCCGCAAGTCATAGGACGGCGCAGGTTTAGCACTCGGACTGCGAAACACATCGACCGGGATCGTTAGGTGCACGGGGCCGCGCGTCGTCCGCGTCGCATGCTGCAATGCAGCAACCAGTTTCGGCTCCAGCTGTTGCGGGTGCGATACCAGGGAATTGTAGCGAGAGCAATGGCGGAACATGCCGAGGACATTGATGCCGGTGCAGGCGGATTCCTGCAGCGGGTGCTTGCCGAATGCGGGTAACGCCGGTTGTCCTGTGATGACCAGCATCGGAATGCCGTTGTCGTAGGCGCAGGCAACGCCTGTGATCAGGTTGGTGGCGCCGGGGCCGGAGGTGGAACAGCACACGCCGATCTTGCCGGTTTCACGTGCATAGCCGTCGGCCATGAATGCGGCGCCGGCTTCATGCCGTGCCAGAATGTGACGCACGCCGCCACGGCGAGCGCTTCTGGCCAACGCGTTGTACAACGGTTCGATCGCGCCGCCAGGGACACCGAACACGTACTCGACACCCATCTGTTCAAGATAGGCGACCAGCAGGTCGGCTATGTCTATTTTGGCGATATGTTCGTGGATGATTGCGGGAGTTTTTTCCGTCCATTCCAACTTGTTAGGCACGACCAACTTGTTAGGCACGAGCGATATTTTGGGGCTCATGTCAAATTTCTCTGGGTTGTATTCGAATAGCGCGTTGCCATCCGCTGCCGAATATTTGGGATTCGTACATTTTCTTGCAAAAAACCGGCTATTACTAAAAAGCAATGGTAACGTAAATTTCTAAATTTCCGGCGGCCAATATTAATTTTTTCGCAGGATTTTGCGATACCGGGCGGATGTGCCTCGTACTGCTGCGAAAACGCCTTGGAATCGAGTATGGACTATGGGGATTTTTTTACAACACGTGCCGACGGGGACATCTGTCAATGTTAGTGGAGACTTGTGGCAACTACGGCGCTGACCGCCGCCACACGTGCCGCACGAATCGCTTCGGGGATGCACTGCGGCTGGTCCGGATAGCGTTGCGCAGTGGCGACGGCAATCGCACCAGCATCAACCGCCTGTACCGCTGCCAATGCGCTTTCAAGGTACGCAGCTTGCGGAAATTCGATCTTTTCAAAACCGGTGCGCCCGCGATGGTCGCATTCTGATGCGCGCAGCATATCGACGAACCGCTGCGGCTTGCGAAACGCATCGGAACGCTCCAGCAGCGACACGATCGTATCGGCGCGCAGCTCGAATGCACGCGCCACAATGCCGTGGTCACGCGCGGTCATCAGCGCCAAGTCACGACAGTCATTCGGGATTTTCAAGCGCTGGCATACCTTTTCGACCAGCTTGACGCTGCGCGCTTCATGCCCGTAATGGCGCGGCCATTCAGATGGCGGCGTGCTGCCTTTGCCGAGGTCGTGCAACAACGCCGCCAGCCGGATCGGCAAACTGCAGCCTTGCCGTGCCGCAGTGTCGATCACCATCATCACATGCACGCCGGTATCGATTTCAGGATGATGCTTTTCTGGTTGCGGCACGCCCCACAGCACGTCGAGTTCGGGCAGTATCCGCGCCAATGCGCCGCAGTCACGCAACACGTCGAACATGCGCGACGGCTTGGCTTCCATCAAGCCGCGCGCCAATTCTTGCCAGACCCGTTCCGGCACCAGCGCATCGACTTCGCCCGCCGCAACCATCTGGCGCATCAACGCATTGGTTTCGGGCGCCACTGAAAACTCGACGAAGCGCGCGGCAAAACGCGCGACGCGCAAAATCCGTACCGGATCTTCCGCAAATGCCGCAGACACATGACGGAACAGTTTTGCGCGCAAGTCTTGCTGACCGCCGAAAGGATCAATAATGGCCCCGTCCTCGGCCTGCGCCATCGCATTGATCGTCAGGTCGCGCCGGACCAAATCCTCTTCCAGCGTCACGTCGGGCGCGGTGTGAAAGACAAAGCCCTTGTAGCCAGGCGCGGTCTTGCGCTCGGTGCGCGCCAATGCGTATTCGGCATGCGTAAGCGGGTGCAGAAATACTGGAAAATCCTTGCCCACCGGCGTAAAGCCGCGCGCGATCATGTCTTCCGGCGTCGCGCCGACGACCACATAGTCGCGATCCTGCACCGGCAAGCCGAGCAATGCATCGCGTATGGCGCCGCCCACGGTGTAAATCTTCATGTTCGGTTCAGACTGTTTTCAGTCAATCAGGATAGACGTCGTATTTCGGCAAAGTGGCCTCCTCGGCCATGGCATCGCTGATCCATTCCGCTACCGCGGGATGCGCGGCTACGCGCTCGACGTACGCCTCCAGTGCAGGCGCCAGCGATACTGTGTAGGTACGGAAGCGCATCACCACCGGTGCAAAATACGCATCGGCAATCGAAAAATCGCCAAACAGAAATTGATGAGGGCCCGAGCGCGCGAAACAGGTTTCCCAAATTTCGGAAATACGGCCGATATCGGCCTGCGCCTCCATCGTTCGCCCCTTGCCAGGAAAGTTCGCCCGAATATTCATCCACATCGCCGAACGCAAGCCGGTGAATCCGGAATGCATCTCGGCGCAGATCGAGCGCGCAAGGGCACGTGCCCCGACATCTTGCGGCCACAGATTTTTTTCCTGGAATTGTTCCGCCAGGTATTCGCAAATCGCAAGCGAATCCCATAGCGTGGTCTCGCCGGCGATTAATACAGGAACCCGTCCCGCCGCTGAATATTCCGCAATCATGGCTGAGGTCTCTGGTTGGCCCAGCAGAATTCGGACCTCCTGAAACGGAATATTGAAGGCTCTCATGACAACCCACGGCCGCATCGACCATGACGAATAATTTTTGTTGCCGATGATGAGTGTCAATCCGTTTTTTTCAGCATCGGCCAAGGCTTGCGAGAGTGCCGGATCGAGTTCGGTTGTATGCATACATGATTCCAGAAGTAATTATTGAACGCTGCTTATTGTAAAAGCTGGTGCGGATGCAGCGGCATGCCATCGCACTATCCAGTTAATATTATTAAGTGATGTTACGCAGAGCCGCTATATGTTGTGGCGATTTGCGGCGGTTAGCCACTACATGTAGTGGTTGCGCCCGGCGGACTGCGTAACATCAGTTATTAACGTGCGTGCCGTGCCGAGGATAGTGCTTTTATGCATATTTGCCAAATCACATCGGCAACGCTTGTGTATGGATAACATGGATAAAAAACCGTAGCATGCGCTTACCTGCTGTGTTGCAAATAATACGATGCGACCGATTCGAGTCTGACAGGTTCGATACCGAGTTCAGGCGCAATTTTGCCTTTTGCCACGTTATCCGTTTTCATCGAATCGAGGTTGTCGCGGCTCATGATCGGGCCGCCGGGCATGTGCTCAAGAAAGAATGCTTGTATCCGCGCCAGCGCCGGCGGCAAATCGACCACCGGACGCGGATGCCCTGAATACGCCCCCGCCACTCTGACCAAGTCGCGCAGCGTATAGACCGTCGGGCCGGCCAGTTCGTAAACCTTGCCGATCGTATAGTCATCGTCCAGCGCATGGACGAACGCTTTTGCAACATCCTGCACATAGATCGGCTGGAATTTGGCATCGGCGCCCGCCAACGGGATCACTGGCAAATGCCTTTGCATCGATGCAAACAGGTTGAGAAAACGATCGTCTTCGCCAAACACCACGGATGGCCGAAACACGGTGGTCTTGACGGCCGGATTCGAAAACGCCGCTTTTTCGCCATCCGCCTTCGAGCGCAAATACATCGATGGCCCGTTCACATCGGCGCCCAGCGCACTCATATGCAGATAACGCCGCACACCATTCGCCGCGCATGCAGCAACGATGCGCCGCGGCAGCTCGACATGCGCCTTTGCGAAATCCAGACCATACGGCACGCCGCGCCTCGAATGCAATATGCCCACCAGGTTGACGACCGCATCAATGCCGATCATCAGGCGGTTCAATGCTGCGTCATCATGAATGTCCGCCTCCACCACATTGTCGACTGCCGGCAACACAGCTAGATGCTTCGCATGATCGTATCGGCGCGTCGGTACAATCACGCGCCGCCCGGACTCAGACAATTTTGCGATCAGATGGCCACCGATGAATCCAGACCCTCCTATCACTAAAACAAAACGATATTCCATAACGGGATCTCACGATGAGTGCACTGCACAACAACGTTATACCAATCTGGAGCCGTAACGTGACAAATGAGATCGATGGATTTTTTCGCTTGGCAAGACGCCCGCAACGCCGTGTAGGTGGCGACACAAGCGAAGAGTGTGTTCCACTGGAACACCGAAACTGCCAGACGGGAAAAGACGCGGTTTCATGTCACGTTATGCTTCAAATTGTATTAAAGCGCATCGCCGAAGCACGTCAAGGCAGGTCGGTCGGCACCAAGCCTTTCGGTGCAACAGTGCCCAGGCGGACCTTCAAGGATTGCGGCTTTCCGTCAAACAATGCGGCGTAGTAGGTAGCATTCGACAGCACGTTTTTCACATAGCCGCGCGTTTCGGTAAAGGGTATCGACTCTGCAAAGACCGCGCCTTCCACAGTGCGCGTCAGCGTCGAGCGCCATGCACGCGGACGTCCGGGACCCGCGTTATATGCAGCCGACGCCATTGCCTGCGAACCGTCGAGATCCTTCAGCACCATGTTCAAATAATTGGTGCCGAGCTGGATATTGGTATCGGTGTCGTTGACCTGGTCTGGCGTGAATTGATGCATGCCGATTTTACGCGCGACAAAACTGGCGGTTGCCGGCATCAATTGCATCAGGCCGGACGCGCCGACATGCGAGCGCGCATTCATGATGAAGCGCGATTCCTGCCGGATCAGCCCATACACCCATGCCATATCGAGGCCGAGCGCCTTGGTGGTGCGGTACATGACATCGCGGAACGGCGACGGAAAACGCTGATTGAAATCGAACTCGATTCGGGTGCGGTCAGAGGTGCTTACCATCCGATCCAGCATATTGTTTTGGCGCGCAAATTCAGCGGCGGCGAAATGCCCGCGCTCGTTGAGCTTGCGCAATTCCCAATTCCATTCGCGCACCCCTTCAAAACGCAGATTCATATCAAAAAACTTGAGCGCGCGGCGAAAACCCGGACTGTCCGCAATCGATGCAATCTCGGCCGCCGTCACCGGTTGGGGGCTCCGGGAAACCGTTATTTTTTGCCCCAGTTCTTCGAGCGCAAGCTGACCGTAAAAATGAATCTGATCCGCAATCGATTTGAATAGAAGCTGCGCTTCGGCATTCTTGCCTTCGGCTTTCAATGCGCGCCCCATCCAGTACACCCACGCCGGATTGTCGCGCAACGATGCCGGCATCGCAACGATGCCGGCTTTGACCTGCTTCCAGTTGCCTGCACGCAAAGCCATGCGCACGCGCCATTGATGTCCGTCGCTCGACAGCGGTGCATCGCCGGCTTTGCGCCAATAGTCGGTGAACGCTTCCGGCGCCAGCTTGAACGATGCCTGTAGCGCGATTTGCGACCAACCTAGCGCCTGCTCTTGCGGGCTTAACTTCGATGCCGCGCCAAGCAATGCATGCGCGGCTTGCTCATGATTGTTTTTGGCGACGCGGCCCAACGCGATAACGAAGAGCTCATGCGCCTCGCGCCCTTTTTCGACGCCTCTCGCCAATACCAATCCCGGCTTCTCGATCGCCTGCTCGACCTTCTTTTCCTTGGCGTCGGTCAATGCGGAAAGGCGGCGCGCGGCGGGAGTGTAACCATTCTCGGCAGCTAACCGGATTTGCGCCCACACATCGTCGAAAGTGAACTGCCCGTTTTGCGCCAAGGTCGCAATCAGTGAATGACAGCCTTCTCCGTAATCCTTGGGCGATGTCAAAAGCGTACGCGCATCTGCCGCAACATTTTGACCTTTGGCAGTCTTCGACATCAATGCATAGCATTTCAGTTGCATGTCGTCATCCACCACAAACAGCGGGTATTGTTCGTCGAATGTAGCCCAGTCGCGTTTGCGGCCCACTTCCAGCAGCCAGTCGTTGCGCAGGCGGTCGGCAATCGCGCTACCTTCATAACGCTTCAGAAAATCGCGCACCTCGGCTTCGGACGCATTCTGCAGACGTGGTTTCAGCCGGTAATAATCCACGTAGGATGGGATGGCATAATGGGGCAGTCGTGCGGCAAATTCGCCTGCTTTTGCGGCATCATCGCGGCGGGCGGCATCGCGCAACGCTTGGAAGACATCATCGTCATTGACAAAATTGGCAAGAAGCTTTTTCGCATGCACGCCCGACGACATGAAAATCGTCGACGCGAGTACAAGTGAAATAGCGGCAATTCGTTTCATCGAAAACATCTCTTTACAACCTTCTTTTCACTGTACGTCATTTGTGTAGGATAGCATGTGATGCAACTCAATTTTCGCCAAAATCATGCCTGAAATCATGTCCGATAAAACTGCTTTGCGACATGCATTGCTTGATGCCAGAAAAGCGCTGACAGTCGAACAACGAGAGCAATGGGACGCAGCAATTGGCAGCCGGATAATGGATTGGTGGGAAATGCATCCGGTACAGACGCTCGGCGTGTATTGGCCGATACAAAATGAACCCGATTTGCGACGCGTTTATGACGCTTTGACAAGCTGCGGAGTGCAATTAGCTTTGCCGATTGTCACTGGTCAAGCCGCACCGTTGAAATTCGTTGCCTGGAAACCGGGTGATCTTTTGATGAAAGGTGCAATGGGTGTATTGGTTCCTGCGCAAGCCGATACGGCTATGTATCCGGAAGCATTATTGGTGCCGTGCCTGGGATTTAATGCAACGCGCATCCGCTTGGGTTATGGCGGCGGCTTTTATGACCGCACGCTTGCGGCCTCACCGCGTCCGCTGGCAATCGGGATCGGATATGCGTGCGCGCTCGCGATATTTCACGGCGCGCCGCATGATATTGCGCTCGACATGATTATCACCGAGGCATCGTGCATTACAGCTGGTTAACTCGATAGATCAAGTCGCTTCCAGATCGCCGTCGTTGCCGCCGCCTGGTTCAAGGTATAGAAATGCAAGCCGGGTGCGCCGCCATCGAGTAGACGCTCGCACAAATTACACACCACATCCAAACCAAACGCGCGTATTGATTCGCTGTCGTCGCCAAAACTGGCCAGCTTCAGGCGAATCCAGCGCGGAATCTCTGCGCCGCACATATCGGAAAAGCGCATCAGTTGCGAATAATTCGTGATCGGCATGATGCCCGCAACGATCGGTACATCCACCCCGGCGTTGTGCGCATCGTCGAGGAAGCGGAAGTACGCATCCGCGTTATAAAAATACTGCGTGATCGCGGCATTCGCGCCGGCGCGCACTTTGCGTGCGAAATTTTGCATATCGTCTTGCGGCGACTTCGCTTGCGGATGCATTTCGGGATACGCCGCCACTTCGATATGGAACCAGTCACCAGTTTCGGTACGAATAAATTCGATCAATTCATTGGCATAACGGAATTCCCCCGATGAATAGCCCACTGCGCCATAACCGCTTGGCAAATCGCCGCGCAGTGCTACCAGCCGCTTGATGCCATGCACTTTATATTCATCCAACAGGACGCGCAGATCATCACGCGAACGACCGATACAAGACAGATGTGGCGCAGCTTCATGTCCTTCACGCCGAATCTCCAACACGGTGTCGCGCGTCCCCGTTTGGGTTGAACCCCCGGCGCCAAATGTGACTGAAAAATACGCTGGGTGAAGTTCCGCCAATGTAGCGCGCGTTGCGCGCAACTTCTCGGCGCCCTCTGGCGTCTTGGGTGGATAGAATTCAATACTGAATTTTTTTTGAGAATGATCCATTTATTTTTCCAACAATAACGAGGACAGCGCCCACGAGATGATGCTGTACAGGATCGCACCGGCAACGGCAGACCAGAACCCGGCAACATGGAAACCTTTGACGAAATTCCCAACAAACCAGAACAGCAGCCCGTTGATGACAAAGATGAACAAGCCAAGGGTCAGCACCGTCACCGGTAAAGTCAGCAGCACCAGTATCGGCCGAATCAATGCATTCACCAAACCCAACACCAGTGCGGCAAACAATGCGGCAGAAAAACTCTCGACCCTGATCGATTTCATGATGTAAGGCAGCGCAAACAATGCGATTGCATTGATGAGCCATGTGATCAACAAGCGCATGAAGGTTCTCCTTGATTCCGCTGTTGTAAAGCGCTCTCCCTTTCAAGGACACCCCGGTGGGAAGAAGGTGCTACAGAACGTTTTGACAAGCCAGCGTATAGCGACTTGAAAATCAGGAGCGGCGCCCCGCACACCAATACCTTCGGTGATGCGCCGGTGCACGAGGCGCCTCCTGCATTCTTTTCAAATGCGTATTAGTAGCGATATTGCTCAGCCTTGTAAGGGCCAGTTTTCTGCACCCCGATATACGCAGCCTGCTCATCTGTCAGCTCGGACAACTGCGCATTGAGTTTTTTCAATTGCAGACGCGCGACTTTTTCATCCAGGTGTTTTGGCAACGTGTAGACGCCGACCGGATAAGCCTTCGTGTTGGTGAACAATTCGATTTGCGCAATGGTCTGGTTCGCAAACGACGAGCTCATCACATACGATGGATGGCCGGTGCCGCAACCCAAGTTCACCAAACGGCCTTCGGCCAACAAGATGATGCGTTTGCCGTTAGGAAAAATCACGTGATCGACTTGCGGCTTGATGTTTTCCCATTTGTATTGCTTCAATGCGGCGACTTCGATTTCATTATCGAAGTGGCCAATATTGCAGACAATCGCCTGGTCTTTCATGCGTGCCATGTGCGCATGCGTAATTACATGATAGTTACCGGTACAGGTCACGAAAATATCACCGTGTTCGGCCGCATAGTCCATCGTGACCACACGGTAGCCTTCCATCGCTGCCTGTAGCGCGCAAATCGGATCGATTTCCGTGACCCATACTTGTGCGGACAATGCGCGCATCGCTTGTGCGGAACCCTTGCCCACATCGCCATAGCCGGCGATGACTGCAACTTTACCGGCGATCATCACGTCGGTCGCGCGCTTGATGCCATCGACCAGTGATTCGCGACAACCGTATAGATTGTCGAACTTGGATTTGGTGACTGAATCGTTCACATTGATTGCCGGGAACGCCAACTTGCCTTCCTTGTGCATTTGGTACAAGCGATGCACGCCGGTGGTAGTTTCTTCGGTCACGCCTTTGATTTCAGCCAGACGTGTCGAGTACCAGTCCGGGTGTGCCGCCAGTTTCTTCTTGATTGAATTGAACAGGCAGGTTGCCTCTTCCGAGTCCGGATTATTCAACACGCTAGCATCTTTTTCGGCGCGCGCACCGAGATGCAGCAGCAGCGTTGCATCGCCACCGTCGTCGAGGATCATGTTTGAATATTGTCCGTTCGGCCATTCAAAAATACGGTGCGTAAAGTCCCAGTATTCGTCGAGCGATTCGCCCTTGAATGCGAACACCGGCGTACCGCCGGCGGCAATCGCAGCGGCGGCATGATCCTGGGTAGAGTAGATATTGCACGATGCCCAACGCACCTCTGCGCCGAGCGCTTCCAGCGTCTGGATCAGCACTGCGGTCTGAATCGTCATGTGCAACGAGCCGGTGATACGTGCACCCTTCAAGGGCTGAGCAGCGGCGAATTCTTCGCGGATTGCCATCAAACCGGGCATTTCGGTTTCGGCGATCTTGATCTCTTTGCGCCCCCAATCGGCCAAGCCGAGGTCAGCGACGAAATAATCCTGGGATGGGGAATTTAAAACTGCGGCGTTCATCACGCCCTCCTTTCGATTAGAAAAAAAGTAACGTGAGCGCAGTTGCGGGAAAAATCTGATCCAAGCCTGGCACAGTGAGAAACCGTGCTGCAACGCTCCTTGGAGCCGAAATTATAGCGTATTTTAAGGGCCGCTCAACTGAAAACCAATTGACTTTAACGTAAAGGCGGACTGGATTTTTCTGCGATGCGTTGCAGGGGCGACAACGGCCGCGTTGCCGACATATCGACTTGTTTAGGCACGTTACGTTGGATCCAGTTCAGCATGTCTTGCCAGATGCGTCCCACTTCAGCATTCGACGGCATAGTGCGCGCATTGGGCAACTCAATTGTGATCACCGGGATATTCTTGTGCTTGCCGCTATAGTTGCCGAGCGAACCGGGATACACGCCGACGCGATCGAGCACCAGCCGCCCGAAGCGCTGCGGCGGCGCTACCGGGCCATCGAAATCCAGCACACCAAACGGCGCATGCACCGAGATAATCACGTCTGGCTGAAACCGCTCCATTGCCTGATGGACCCAGCGGCTTTCCGGTTCGGACAGCGGCGTGCGTCCGGGAAAACGGCGTGGGTCGCTCTTTGTTACCTTGGCCCAGTAACGCGGCGCATCTTTTTGCCAACCGGGAGTGGGAAAATTACGGTTCAGGTCGACACCGTTGGCGTTCATGCGCCGGGGTTTCGCTGCCAACAAACCATCGGGATTGACTACCGGCACAACCATCCATTGGAACTCCTGTGCCAGCGGGGCGGTCATCCATTGCAGCCACTGAAAAACAATGGCGGAAGCCGTTAATTCATCGCCATGTATTCCACCTAACAGCAGAATACGGATGGCCTTGTTGCTATCCCTGCTTTTTGCAGCGGGAATCTGGCGCATCAAGATGGGAAAACCTTGCCGAGATAGCGCGCCGGTGGGCGCCAATGCGCTTCTTTGGCAGGTAGCAGTCGATACGCCAGGCAAACGGACCGTCAGACGCTTGCACCAGTCAGGCTGTGGCGTAGTATCGGCCGCCTTGCCGAAAGCAGGTGCAAACAGGCAAAAAGCTAAACCAATGATGACGACGGCGCGTTGAAGGAAGGGCACGATTGGATCAAGTGCTTGTTACTCTGAAGCACTACATCAAAAAAAGGTACTTTAGCTTTTTATTCGCGCTGCGTCGAGGGAAAACCCGAAAAAATCCCATTTGGAACTATTTGGTCGAACGCCTCAATCACCCGCTGGGTATCCGGGTGTGCGTCTTCCCCGGGTTACTGGCTGCGCACACAAATCAGTTAAGAGCTGTTTAATATGTTGAGGGCAGAGTATTCGGCGCACGGGGCGCCAAGCCCTGCCCTGCAAATGCCCTACAAGCCAGCGCTTGCACGCAACACAGATGCCTTGTCGGTACGCTCCCAGCTGAACTCCGGTTCTTCACGGCCGAAGTGGCCGTAGGCAGCGCTCTTTTGATAAATCGGACGCAGCAGGTCAAGCATTTGCACAATGCCTTTCGGACGCAAGTCGAAATGCTCTCGCACCAAGGCTGCGATCTGCTCGTCGGGAATCGCACCGGTGCCTTCGGTATAGACTGTGATATTGATCGGCTTGGCGACACCGATCGCATAGCTGACCTGAATCTGGCATTGCCGCGCAAGACCGGCGGCGACAATGTTTTTTGCAACGTAGCGTGCGGCATACGCAGCAGACCGGTCGACCTTCGATGGGTCCTTCCCGGAAAACGCGCCGCCGCCGTGCGGACATGCGCCGCCGTAAGTATCGACAATGATCTTGCGACCTGTCAGTCCGCAATCGCCTTGCGGGCCACCGATGACGAAGCGGCCGGTCGGGTTCACCAGGTAACGGGTGTTTTTCAACCATTCCTGCGGCACCGACGGCTTGATGATCAATTCGATCGCGGCTTCTTCGATTGCCTTGTGCTCCACTTCGGGTGCATGTTGCGTCGAGAGCACCACCGTGTCGATTGCGACCGGACGACCATCAACATATTTCAATGTAACTTGGGATTTGGCATCCGGACGCAACCACGGCAGACGGCCGTCCTTGCGCAATTGTGATTGACGTTCGACGATGCGGTGCGCGTAATAAATTGCCGCAGGCATCAATTCCGGCGTTTCATCGCAGGCGTAACCGAACATCAAGCCCTGGTCGCCGGCACCTTGATCGAGATCAATTCCCCTGCCTTCGTCCACGCCCTGCGCAATATCGGGCGATTGCTTGTCGTAAGCAACCAGCACTGCGCAACTCTTGTAATCAATACCGTAGTCGGCGTTGTCGTATCCGATGCGTTTGATGGTCTCGCGCGCCACACTGATGTAATCGACATTCGCATGCGTGGTGATTTCACCAGCTAACACGACCAGACCGGTATTGCATAAGGTTTCGGCGGCGACGCGCGCTTTCGGGTCTTGTGCCAAGACTGCATCGAGAATCGCGTCGGAAATCTGATCGGCGACTTTATCGGGGTGACCTTCGGAAACGGATTCAGAAGTGAAGAGGTATTCATGTGCCATTGCAAGCTCCTATGCTAGTTAGTAGTGACCATGTCGCGGCCAACCAGATGAGCCTGCGACGCTTTAGCGAAATTTGTATACCGCCTCGCAAGTTGTCTGTTAACTCGGCGGTAATCTAATTTGTCGAGGGAGCCGAGTATCGCTACGCTTAACTCTGCGCCACAAGACACAATAAGATTCGTGCTATTTTACGCCTCTTGAAAAAAATCAGCAAAACCCATTGCGTTTCCTTGATGCTTGTCACACTTTTCCGCCTATTATCAAAACTGCCATTGCCTGTCTTGCATGCATTAGGCGCAGCACTTGGCTGGCTGGTGTACCTTGCGTCGCCTTCTTATCGCAACAGATTAAAAGGCAACATTAATCATGCTGGCTATGGCCAGCATCTGACTGCCGCCATTGCCGAGTCCGGCAAAAATATTCTTGAGTTGCCATTCATCTGGTGCGCACCGCCCGAGCGCGTGCTGAAAACCATGACTATCAAGAACTGGAACGTGGTTCAAGCTGCACTTGACGCCCAGCACGGTATCATTTTCCTGACGCCGCATCTCGGTTGCTTCGAGATAACCGCACAGGTTCTGGCTGCAAAAATGCCACTGACGGTACTCTATCGTCCACCACGCAAGAAAGCATTAAAACCGCTGATTGAGGGCGCACGTGCCCGTCACAATCTGTCGCTGGCACCCGCCAATTTGTCCGGCGTGCGGACACTCTTGAAAGTGGTCAAGAAAAACGGATCCATCGGCTTGCTGCCCGATCAGGTGCCGCAACACGGCGAAGGCGTGTGGGCGAATTTTTTCGACAAACCAGCGTATACGATGACGCTCTCCGCCAAACTGCACCAGATGACCGGCGCCCCCATTCTTCTGACCTATGCGGAACGTTTGCCACGTGGGCGCGGCTACGTGATCCGGTTCGTGCCATTCGAGCAGACACTAGAAGACAGCGCGGAACAACAAGCCAGCGCGATCAATGCGGCGATGGAACAGTTGATTGCCCACTGTCCGGCACAATACTTCTGGAGTTATCACCGCTACAAGACGCCGCCCGGCGTTGCAACCCCGACCCCTGGCAAGGACGCTAGCGCATGAGACTGTTACTCGTTGTAATGTGGTTGTTGCATTGGCTACCGCTGCCTTGGCTTGGGCGAATCGGGGAAGCGCTTGGCAGCCTGTTATTCGCAACCGTCAAATCGCGCCGTGCAATCGCATTGACCAACTTGCGTCTTTGCCTGCCGGATTTGCCAGAAGCCGAACGACATGCAATCGCAAAAAAGCATTTTCAAGCATATACGCGCAGTGTGCTGGAACGCGGCATCCTGTGGTGGTCATCGGAAGCGCGCATCCGACGCTTGATCGTGGTCGAGCCCCGGGTGCCACTCGATCATATCCAGTCCGGCCCGACCATTTTGCTCTGCCCACACTTTGTCAGTCTCGATGTCGCGGGTGTTGCGGTAATGCTGGAATCGTCGCTTTGCTCGATTTATACGCGCCAGCAAAGCCGCGTGTTTGATGAGGCGTTGCGCAAAGGCCGTTCGCGCTTTCGCCCAATCAAGATCATGCCGCGCGCCGACGGTGTCAAACCAATCATTCGCGCGATGCGCAACGGCTTGCCGTTTTTTATGTTGCCCGACATGGATTTTGGTGCCAAAGACGCCGAGTTCGTGCCCTTTTTCGGCACGCCAGCCGCGACCTTGACCGCGCCGGCGCGCATTGCTGCGGCGACCGGCGCAAAAGTGATTCCAGTTGTCGCGACGTTCCTGCCGAATTACCAAGGCTGGAAAGTCACATTCTATCCGCCATGGGAAAACTATCCGGCCGGAGATATCGTGGCAGCAACGCGCGACATGAACACGTTCATCGAAGCAAGGGTATTGGAAGCGCCTGCCGAATATTTCTGGGCGCACAAACGGTTCAAGACACGCCCCCCCGGCAGTGCCAGTGTGTATGGTCAAAACGGACCGGATACGGTACCCCTGCAGTCATAATTTATAATGAAATCATGAAACTCAAATTCACCAAAATGCACGGCGCGGGCAATGACTTTGTCGTGATCGACGCGATCAATCAACAGATCGAATTCACGCCGGCGCAGTGGCAATTCCTGGCCGACCGGCGCTTCGGCGTGGGCGCCGACCAGATGCTGGTGGTCGAGAAGGCCCCCTCGGCCAATGTCGATTTCCGCTACCGTATTTATAACCCCGATGGCGGCGAAGTCGAGCAGTGCGGCAACGGCGCCCGCGCCTTCGTCAAATTCGTTACCGACAAAGGCCTGACCGACAAGCGCGCAATCAAGGTCGAAACCATGTCGGGCGTAATCGAGCCGACACTCGAAACCGATGGGCGCATCACCGTCAATATGGGCGCGCCGATTCTGCAAACGGCACGCGTACCGTTCGACATCCATGGATTGCAAGGTAAACCCGAGGCCAACGACACACTGTGGCCACTCGACATCAACGGCAAAACCATCTGGATCTCGGCCGTATCGATGGGTAATCCGCATGCAGTACAAGTGGTGGACGACGTTGCGTCCGCACCGGTCAATACCGACGGTCCGCTAATTGAGCATCACCCGCGTTTTCCCAATCGCGTCAATGCCGGCTTCATGCAAGTGATCAACCGGCATCACATCAAGCTGCGGGTATTTGAGCGCGGTGCCGGTGAAACGCTGGCATGCGGCACCGGCACCTGCGCTGCTGTTGTGACCGGCATCAATCGCGGCCTGCTGGATTCGCCGGTAAAAGTGGAAGCGCGCGGCGGCGAGTTATCGATTGCATGGGCAGGCGGCGCAACGCCGGTACTGCTTACCGGCCCTGCGGTCAGCGTATTCGAAGGCGAAATCGACATTTAAGATTGCATCAGCTGATCAATTTTTGACCAAATTTTTGAGCCGATACAAGCGCTGCCGATAGCTGCCTTCCGGCCCCTCCGGGCCGCAGTCGACGTTTTCAAACAAGCGAATGATGCGGTCGAGTGTTTGCCGCTCAACTGCCGTTTGCACCAGTATCAGACGACGCTTGCTGCGAGGACGCTGCGTCCGCAGGTCGATTAGCAAACAATGTCCGCAATCGGCCGCATTTAGGTCGAGCAGCAACGCCTCCACGCGCGACAAACCGAATAGCGCGGCCAGTTCGATACGCGCGGCGAGAAACGGATACAAACTCACCAAGTCGCGTGTCAATTGCCGTTGCGCGGCCACTGCCCACGCAGCGGGGGTCGCCAGCATGGCGACTTTGCCCAGCAAGGCTTTCGCCCCCTCAATATTTTGCGCGACCGCTTTTTGCAGCCAGCAGGCGGCGCGAACATCCTTGCGTGAATCGCCGCGACGGGTGCGCCACGCCGCAATTCCCAATTCCAATTGGGCGACGCCGTGCCCCGCTTCAGCGGCTTTTTCCAGATAACGTTGTGCATCTGCCACATTGCGCTGCGAGCATTCGGGTTTTAAATAAATTTTGGACAATGCATACCACGCCTCCTCGTTACCTTGCTCACCCGCCAAGGTTAGCCAACGGATCGATTTTTTATAATTGGCAAGGCCGGGGATGCGAGAAATGCGTTTGCCGCTGGCATCCATTTTGGCAAACCATAGTCCCAGATAAAATTGCGCATTTTTATCACCCGCCAGCGAAGCCGATTCCCAAAATCGCTCGACCTCATTGGCATTGAATGATGGAGAGAAAAACAGGGCTTGCGCACAACGCGAAAGCAAAATGACGTCTTCATGACGCAAGCGCTGCTCTGCGGCATCGCACTCGACCAACTTGCGCGCCAACGGCAATGCCCAGTGTAAATATACCTGTTGATCGCCGGCATCCCACGCATGGTTGGCCAATGCATATTGCGCTTGCGTCACGCCGCCTTCGGCAGCGCATGATGCCCATTTCAGCATGGTATTTTCAGTGTTCGCTGAAGAAATTGCGCCGCCTTTTTCCTGGCTGATTTGTTGAACTGATGGCGCGTCATGCAGGTCCGGTTCCGATTTTCCGAGTTGTTGCGCCAACAGCCATTGCGCATCCGCGATACCGGCACGCGCAGCTACTTCCAAAGCCAGTATTGCCTTGCGCCGCAGCGCCGAATCCGGCGGAACTGTCTCGTGTTGCAACACCAGCTTTGCAAACACCAGCCCCGCCTGCACCATGCCTGCATCGAAAGCGCGCTCGTACCACGTACGCAGTTTCTTGGGTAATGTCGCCTGCCGTGCAATTTCATAGGGCACATGACTGCCGATCAGAAGCCACGCATCGCGTTCCTCCTGACTGGCTGCGCGGTCCAGCCAATACAAAGCGGTTGCGGGGCTTTTCGGCAAACCGTTACCTCCATGCAAATAGTGTTTACCCAGCGTCAACTGTGCTGAAGCTTGCCCCGCACGCGCGGCACGGATAAGGAACAATTCTTTGCGGCTGGCCATAGGTGCCCATCTCAAAAACGACTGCTGTAAGCATCCCCTTAAACACGGCAAGCCCCGCTGATCAAACGCAATCGTCGCGCAAGTTGTTGGTCCTTTTATCCTGTTGCGTTACCGTCCTGTGTGAATACGCGACTGGCACCGCGAGCGGCCAAACCGTGACAAAAAAGCCACATTCGCATTCGGCTTTATTCGTTTCGGCCAAGTCTTCCGATTACAGAAGACCAGTTCTCCGACGACCTTATCAACAGCAATTAATGTTCAGTCATCCGACTCGTGCGGATCTCACTAATACTTTCTCCTTAAGGATAAATTGATGAAGAAGTCACTACTCGCACTCGCGGTGTTGAGCACTTTTGCAGGGATTGCATCTGCACAAACATCCTTGTCTATTTACGGCCTGGTTGATGCTGGTATTGTTTCAGAACGTGGCGGCCCCGCTGGCAACGTGACGAAACTGACGAGCGGCGTGCAATCCGGTACGCGTCTGGGTTTCCGCGGCACGGAAGATCTGGGCGGCGGTCTGGCCGCGAAATTCGTATTGGAAACCGGCATCGCCGCTGATACCGGCGGTTTCAACCAAGGCGGCACGGCCTTCGGTCGGCAAGCCTATGTCGGTTTGACCAGCAACTGGGGTGCAGTTACCTTGGGTCGTCAATACACGCCGCATTACTTGGCCCTCGTCGACGTCGATCCATTCGGCGCTGGTTTAGCGGGCAACGCGACCAACCTCATGCCCACAATCTTGCGCATGAACAACACCATCAAGTACACCTCGCCGACCTACAGCGGCATCATCGGCGAACTGGCATATGGCTTCGGCGAGGTCCCAGGCGACAACACTGCAAGCCGTCAAATCGGCGCTGCTATCGGCTATACGAATGGTCCGCTGCTGGTGAAACTCGCCCACCATCGCGCCGAGAATGCGGCTGGCACCGACAACAACAAAAACACACTATTGGTCGGCAAATGGGATTTCGGCGTTGCCGCCGCCAGCTTGGGTTTTGGCAGGACAAAAGGTGTCGGCCTGGTCAATGGCGTCCTGGTCGGTGCCGGCACGACCGACAACCGCGAATGGATCATCGGGGCTTCCGCCCCGTTTGGTCCTAACACTTTCCTCCTGTCCTATATCCGCAACGATGACCGCAGCGCAACAAACAATGATGCGAACCAGTGGGCGCTTGGCTACACCTACGCGATGTCCAAACGCACCAACTTTTATGCCTCTTTTGCGCGCATAAAAAACGACAACGGCCTTCTCTACACAGTGGGCAACGCATCGGACGTCGGCTCTGGCGACAAGGCATTCAACCTTGGCGTACGCCACACGTTCTAACTGATTATTACGCCACAATGGCGAAATAAAAAGCGGCACCTGCGGGATGGCCCTGCGTTTTCAGCTCCATCCCGCACCTGTTTTACCGCATAAACGCATCCTCAACTCTGGCATCATCTGAAACCCTATTTTCCCGTCTTGATGAACCTGCCAAATTTACATTCCCGACAAGAAGCATTGCCTTTGTCGGCCAATCCGGTAACCACGGCTATTGTCGGTTAGAATCGCTAGAATCTCGCTTGATCGCCGAGACGCATTCGAATGCGTCGGCGGCGACCTCGTCGTGCCCCCGTGCCATTATCACTACTGATCTTTCCGCGCAAAAGAAAATGACATTCCAATTCGATTCGACCGCCGTCGCGCAATACCTGCTGGACCACGCCCATTTTTTTGAAGAGCATGCCGATCTGCTATCCAGAATCAAGCTGGCCAGTCCGCTGGCCGGGCGCACGCTATCGCTGCAGGAAAGACAAATGGAAGTGTTGCGCGAGAAGATCAAAGTGCTGGAATTGCGCATGGCCGAATTGGTGCGAATCGCGCAGGACAATGATGCAATCACGCATAAATTCCAGTCGTGGAGCCGCTCGCTGCTGTTGGCGCGCAACGACGTTGACTTGCCACACATCTTGATCAATGGGCTGCAAACGATATTCGCGGTACCGCATGCGACCTTGCGCATGTGGGGCGTGGCGGAAGAGTTTTCGCATACCTGGTTTTCGAAAGCAATTTCGGAAGATTCCAGAATCTTTTCGAATGGCTTGGGCACGCCGTTCTGCGGCAAAAACAACAACTTCGAAGCCGCCTCCTGGCTGGAAGATGCGCCGACCATCCAGTCGGTCGCGATGCTGGCATTGCGCATGGAAGATGCGCCCCGCGCATTCGGCCTGCTGGTGCTGGGCTCATCCGATCCGGAACGTTTTACCTCGGACATGGCCACCGATTTCCTCGTGAAAATCGGCGAAACCGCAAGCGCGGCGCTGTCCTGTCTGCTCGATTGATTTCCAGTGTGGATATCGAAAACAATCGAGCCCATATTGACGGCTATCTCGATAGCCTGAAAAGCCAGCGCAAACTGGCAACGCATACCGTAAGCAATTACGGCCGCGATCTGATCGAATTGCTTGAATTTACCCAAGCGCTCGCCGGGTGTCCATCATTCGCCTCCGTCACGCACTTCCATATCCGAAAATTCGCCTCGCAAATGCATGCGAAGGGATTGAACGCACGTTCGATCGCGCGCAAGCTTTCCGCCTGGCGCGGCTTCTTCGATTGGCTGGCCGCGCACGCCGCGCTCGCATCAAATCCTGTCGAAGGCGTAAAAGCGCCGAAGCGTACCAAGCCCTTGCCCAAGGCATTGTCGGCCGACGATGCGGGGCATCTTGTATCCGGAAAAATCCCCGGAAAATCTGCCGAGTCCTCTGCACAATTTTGCAATCGCGCCATGTTTGAATTGCTTTATTCCAGCGGCTTGCGGGTGTCCGAGTTGGCCGGGCTCGATGTGCGCTATGTGAGGGAGCCCGGCCATACCTCATCCGGCTGGATCGATTTTGACGAACACGCGGTCACCGTCACCGGCAAGAGCAACAAGATGCGCAGCGTGCCGGTCGGTCGGCCGGCGCTGCAGGCGATCGCTGCATGGCTTACCGCACGCACGACATTAGTCAAGACCGATCCGCATCCGCTATTTTTGACCGAACGCGGCACCCGCATGTCGCCCCGCGTGGTGCAGCTGCGTCTGAAAGCCCATGCGCAAGCGCTCGGCATTCCCTCCGACGTGCATCCGCATGTGCTGCGCCACTCATTCGCATCTCATGTATTGCAATCGTCTGGCGACTTGCGCGCAGTGCAGGAAATGCTGGGACATGCGTCGATTGCCGCGACCCAAGTGTACACGTCGCTGGATTTTCAACGGCTCGCCCAAGTATATGACGCAGCCCATCCACGTGCGAAGAAAAAAGGGCGATCCGAACCTTGAAATGGGTCAGAAATCGCGGCGACATTTCGGCTTTCCGAATCAGCCGCATCGCATCTTTCATATTGCGCAACAAAGTTGCAAATGCGGCATAATAATTCAATCACAGTCCAACAATGCCAGAACAATGAAAGTCAGGCCCGAACCCGCCGCCCCGCAGCGCGATATCGAACTTGCGCAGACACGCGCTGCATCGCAGTTGCGCAATGCATCGGTTCGCATCACACAGGCCCGCGTCAAGGTCCTGGCGGTGTTGTTGGGTGCGCGCTGCGCATTTTCGCATCAAGACATGCAGGAAACGCTCGCCGACATGGACCGCGTCACCTTGTACCGAGCGCTCGATTGCCTAACGGATGCGGGTCTGGCGCACAAAATCGCGGGCGATGACCGGGTGTTCCGTTACAGTGCGGGGAATGAACATGCCGAGCATGGTGCGGACGACCATACGGCACAACACCAACACAGTCATTTCAAATGCACGCGTTGCGCAAGGATTTTCTGCCTTGACGGCAGCGACACCGGACATGGCTCGGACCAGACAAACAAACGGCAGGCAAAGCTGCACAAGGAATTGCAACACGTTCTACAAGAGACGCTTGGAAAAGGCTTTCAGAGTCATGATATTGAACTCACCATCAAAGGCTGGTGCGTGGATTGCGCACATTAACCACATCTATATTTTCTCGCCATGACACTTATCCCCACCACCATCCTCACCGGCTTTCTCGGCGCTGGCAAAACCACCTTGCTGAACCGTATCCTGCAAGAACAGCACGGCCACAAAATCGCGGTGATCGAAAATGAATTCGGTCAGGAGAATATCGACAATGAAATCCTGGTGCAGGACAGCACCGAACAAATCGTCGAGATGAACAACGGTTGCATCTGCTGCACCGTGCGCGGTGATTTGATCGTTGCACTGACTTCTCTGGCACAACGACGCGACGCAGGCGAATTGCAATTCGACCGGGTCATCATCGAAACGACCGGCCTCGCCAACCCGGGACCGGTAGCACAGACTTTTTTCATGGATGATGAAGTCGCCGCGCATTATCTGCTGGATGCGGTGATCACGGTGGTAGATGCTCGGCACGCGATGCACCAGCTCAACGAACATGAAGAAGCGCAACGGCAGGTAGGCTTCGCCGACAGAATGCTGCTGTCGAAAACTGACCTGGTCAGCGCTGGCGAACTTGAGGAATTGAGTGAGCGTCTCAAACGCATCAATCCGCGCGCGCCGATCAACAAGCTTGATTTTGGCCACGCTCCGCTTTCGGAAGTACTGGATTTGCGTGGTTTCAATCTGAACGAAAAGCTGGAAATCGACCCGGATTTCCTGGCAACGGACGAGCATACGCATCACGAACACGATTGCGATGAGCACTGCAGCCATGATCACAGCCATCATCACGCGCACCATACCGACGATATCGCGGCTTTCGTTTTCAAGAGTGAACGCCCGTTCAACACTGCCCGGCTGGACGAATTCCTGGGCGGGGTGGTGCAGGTCTATGGCCCGCGCATGCTGCGCTACAAGGGTGTATTGTGGATGGATGGAGCCGATCGCAAAGTCGTATTTCAAGGCGTGCATCAGATGATGGGCAGCGATATCGGCGGAAAATGGCTGGACGGAGAGCCTCGCAACAGTAAAATGGTATTTATTGGCAAGAATCTTCCCAAAGACATTTTTATTCGCGGTCTCGAACAGTGTTTGGTATAAACTATTGGGGTTTTGAGCGAGGGGGTTGGGCATCTGACAGGGTGCGAGCACAGTAAAATCGCACACGGAGCCTGATGAAATTAGTACGTTGGGCAGTTCATCCAGGACGGGGTTACTATGAACGCAACCGTTACAAAATCCGCCAAAAAGAGCATAGCGACCAAGCTGACAAAAGCCCCAAAGGACGCACTGAAACCAGTATCGAAAACGACAAAATCAAGCGCGAAGACAATTGCAACACCTACCAAGGCAACCGTAAAAAAAGGGGCCGCACCAGCAGCAAAAAAGGCGGCAAAATCGGCTGCCGCAAAACAGGCAGCTCCCGGCGCGAAAACACCTGTCAACGCAAGAAACACAGCAGGAACAGAAGGAAAATCGACAAACAAACCGACCGCGACACTGGCCAAAAAAACATCGGCCGCAGTCGCCAAGGCAGTAACAGCTACTGTTGCAAAAGTGGATTCCAGGGTAGCCGAACTCGACACGCACATGAGCGTCAACAAGGCGGCTACAATATTTGTGGATAAAATTCAAAAATCCGTAGTTTCAAAGGTAAGCGAAGTGGCAACCAAAACAACCAAACCGACTCCCGCCGTCTCATCCGACGACACCCTGCTGACCGAAGCGCAAATCCTCAAGATGAGCGACAAGGACTATATGAATGCAGCGCAATTGGCTTTCTTCAAAGCGCGTTTGCAGCAGCTCGAAAAAGATCTGCTGAAAAATGCCGGGGAGACGACCGAACATTTGCGCGAAACGGTACTCGTGCCCGATCCTGCCGATCGTGCCACCATTGAGGAAGAGCACGCGCTCGAATTGCGCACCCGCGACCGCGAGCGCAAACTGCTCAAGAAGGTGCAGCAATCCATCGCCAGTATCGACTCTGGCGACTATGGCTGGTGCGAAGAAACCGGCGAACCGATCGGTATCCCGCGCCTGCTCGCCCGTCCAACCGCAACGCTGTCGCTCGAAGCCCAGCAACGGCGGGAGCTTAAACAAAAACTGTACGGCGATTAATTCAAATTTGCCGGTAGCATGCGCGATAAGCGTGCGACGTTCGCGTCGCACGCTTAAATTTTTTGCGGGTACAATTTATAGCAATCCGCACCCATACATTTCATGTCTCGTTATGGGTGCGGATTGCGATTAAACACCAATTTAGCCAGCCAAGCGTACCAAACCCATGTGTGCGTCCTTGCCCCGCGCACGATTTCCGCAGCGCCAAAATCAAGAAAATTTAAAGAAAAGACAATGCCATTTAACAAAACAACTGTGTTGAAGATGCAATCCGACACATGCTTTATGTTACTTTATAGCGTAGCGATATGATTTCTTAACTTCCCCACCGGACCGAGGGAAGACAAGCAGACAAATTTATCATCAGGAAAAACGTGGGGATTTTCTCGCTCTTTGGCAAGAAAGACCGCCGGCAGGCGACGTCGGCTGTCGACAAAACTTCTTCTCGCAAGAAACGCGACGAAGAGGATACCCGCATAAGCGCCAACACCGAAATCAGTCGCTCCCTGAACTCTCAAGTGCAACGCAAAGTCGCACAGGCAACCGCGATGAAAATCGATGCCATCGAGTCTGAGATGTCATCCGAATTTGTCAAGCCGATACTGACCGGCGACACTGCAGCCAGTCCGCCGCCTGCGGCCAAAGCGCTCGACAAGCTTGCCATTAAAGCGCCATCGGCAAAACTCACGAAACCCAGACCCGACACTTCTCCGGCCTCGCCCCTAGACCCGCCTACCATGGGAACGACGATCCAATTCTTGCTGGACAAGGAACCCCTCAATAGCAAAGTTGCATTGCCCGCGTCCGAAACAGCGCCGGCCATCGAAGAAGCTGCGATTCTGTTCGCCAATGGGCAAATCGACATGGTGCAATACGTATTGCAAGGTGCGATCGAAGAAGATACGCTGGGACATGCAGCATTGACGGTCTGGGCAATGCTGTTCGACCTGCTGCAAATTAGCGGGAAACGCGAAGCATTCGACAATCTGTCGATCGATTATGCGAACAAGTTTGAAACTTCGCCGCCGACATGGATCGAAAAAGTGCAAGAGTCACAAACGGAACCTGCGCCTGCGACCAGCGGCGTCACACCGACCGTTCCATTCTCCGGCAAGCTCAACGACGCCATCGTTAAACAACTGGAGCGGGCGCAAAACCTAGCTGAAAACAATCTCGTCTTGCGCCTAGAGTTTATTCGCGTGACCGAAGTCGATCCGATCGGATGCGGCATTTTGCTCAGCGTGTTAAAGAAACTGCAAAAATCCGGAAACGATTTGATTTTGGTCGGCGCACTGGAGTTGACGCAAAAGATCCGCGCCATTCTGGAAGTCGGGCGGCGCGATGAAACGGAAGCGCCTTGGTTGTTGCTGCTCGAAATCCTGCGCCTGCTGAATCTTGAAAAGGATTTTGAAGAAGCGAGCATCGACTATTGCGTTACCTTTGAAGTGTCGCCTCCAGCGCTTGTAGCGCCGAAAAACAAGGTAACCACTGCATTGGAAGAAATCGCGCTGCCGAAATCGGCCTCCGAGCATTTCATGATGCCGGCGATTGTCGAGGGACGCACCGATCAATTGATTCACGCAATTGCAAATTATGCAGCCGCTCACAATCCGGCAATCATCGATTGCGCCAACTTGGTCCGGGTCGATTTCAATGCTGCGGCACAATTGACATCCGGCTTGGCGCCGGTGGTCAGCAAAGATGCGAAGATTGAATTACATAATGTCAATCATCTGGTTGCCGCGCTATTTAACGTGATGGGCTTGGCCGAGATCGTACGTATCCTGCCGCGCAAGAGTTAATCAAAACACCGCTTGCATCTTGTAATCGGACGACCAATCCCAATCTTTTAACGGTTATATATTTGTAACCAAAGCCATATTATTCAGAAGGCAAACATGGAACAATTTCACGGCACAACCATTCTGTCGGTACGACGTGGGAGCATCGTGGCCTTGGGCGGCGATGGCCAAGTCACTTTAGGCAATATCGTGATGAAAGGCACCGCGCGCAAGGTGCGCAAGCTGTATCAGGGAAAAGTCCTGGCGGGTTTTGCCGGCGGCACCGCCGATGCGTTCACGCTGCTCGAACGCTTTGAAGGAAAACTTGAAAAGCATCAGGGCCATTTGATGCGAGCTTCAGTCGAACTCGCCAAAGACTGGCGCACCGATCGCATACTACGCCGGCTGGAAGCAATGCTGCTGGTGGCGGACCGGGAATCGACACTGGTCATCACCGGCAACGGCGATGTGCTGGAGCCGGAAAACGGCGTCGGCGCAATTGGGTCCGGCGGCGCATTTGCGCAATCGGCTGCCAAGGCACTACAGGAAAATACCGATCTGTCCCCCATCGAGATTGTGAAAAAATCACTCACCATCGCCGGTGAACTGTGCATCTATACCAATCTGTCGCATACCATCGAAACCTTGGAGTAGCGCTCTGCGAACGAATATCATGAATATGACACCTCAGGAGATAGTCTCCGAACTCGACAAGCATGTGGTTGGCCAGGCACGCGCCAAACGCGCAGTGGCAATCGCGTTGCGCAATCGCTGGCGCCGGCAGCAAGTGGCCGACCCCTTGCGCCATGAAATCACACCGAAAAATATCCTGATGATCGGCCCGACCGGCGTCGGCAAGACTGAAATCGCGCGCCGTCTCGCCAAGCTGGCTGATGCGCCTTTCATCAAGATCGAGGCGACGAAATTTACCGAAGTCGGCTATGTCGGCCGCGATGTCGACACCATCATCCGCGACTTGATCGACATTGGCATCAAGCAAACACGCGAAGCGGAAATGCAAAAAGTGCGCGTCCGCGCCGAGGATGCCGCGGAAGACCGTGTGATCGATATCCTGGTGCCGCCAGCACGCGATTTCGGCTTCAGCACCAGCAGTACGCCGACAGAAGGCGAAGCACAAACCGGCAATGCAGCGCGCCAGACGTTTCGTAAACGTTTGCGCGAAGGCATACTCGACGAGCGTGAAATCGAAATCGAGCTGGCCGAAGCCGGACCGCACATGGAAATCATGGCGCCGCCCGGTATGGAAGAAATGACCGAACAGATCAAGTCGATGTTTTCCGGTATCGGCGGCGGACGCAAGAAAAAACGCAAGATCAAAATCCGCGAAGCGATGAAGCTGTTAGTCGAAGAAGAAGCGGCCAAGCTGATCAACGATGACGAACTGAAGCAAAAAGCGATTACCAACGTCGAACAGAACGGCATCGTCTTCCTTGATGAAATTGACAAGATCGCGAGCCGCTCCGAAGTCGGCGGCGCCGACGTGTCCCGGGCCGGCGTACAGCGCGACCTGTTGCCGCTGGTCGAAGGCACCACCGTCAACACCAAGTACGGCATGATCCGCACCGATCATATTTTATTCATCGCGTCTGGCGCATTCCATCTGGCCAAGCCATCAGACCTGATTCCGGAACTGCAAGGCCGCCTGCCGATCCGGGTAGAACTTGAATCGCTCTCGATCTCCGATTTTGAATGCATCCTGACCAGTACCGATGCCTGCCTGACCAAACAATATGAAGCGCTGCTGGCAACCGAGAACGTGAAGATTGAATTCGCGCAGGATGGCATCAAGCGGCTCGCGGAAATCGCATTTTCGGTCAATGAAAAAACGGAAAACATCGGTGCGCGACGCTTGTATACCGTGATGGAAAAACTGCTGGAAGAAATGTCGTTTTCGGCCAGTGAGAATTCCGGCAAGACCCTAACGATTGATGCTGCGTATGTGGATGAACGGCTCGGCGCGCTGGCGGTCAATGAAGATTTGTCGCGCTACGTTCTGTAACAGAGGACGCGATGGTGCAGGCTTTTGGGCCTGCACGCTTTTTAAACATCATCCTAGATTCGGCAGTTGGACAGGTGCGAGTATGCATTTTTCCGACTCTCTGGCTAGGGTGCAGCAGGGGTTTCGTGCAGCATGCTGCATGCCTGCGGAACGGTCTGCGCTTGCAAGCGCAGACGCGCCCTGCAAGGGCGACGACGACGCGGACTGCATTCCACTAGGAGGAGCAACGACGCCAGAGGGCCGGAAAAGTGTGCAATCGCGTCTGTAGCGCTCTCACCCAATTGGTGAACGCTATCGAGTGAAAGAAAGTCAATGTTCATGCGACTTTCCAGGCGAAAGTAAGCGGTCAACTGCCGAATCTAGGATCATGGCCAACAAAACCCTCGGCACCCGCCAAAAGCTCAGCTTCCGTATCGAGCCATCGCAAAAGGGTATGAAGCCGCGCAACCCGGTGGCGGTGGCCGCAAAACAACGCACAGCAGGGCCACATAAAAAGACGGCTTCCGCCGTGCGGCAAGTGCAAAAACGTTCGATAAAAAAGACCCTTACCGAACCAAACAGCGATTAGGTCCCAGATGAGCTACCACCGGGCACGCCAGAATCTGGCCCTGCATCGGCCGGTGGCGTGCCAAGCGCCGGTGGCGATTGCATCACCGGCGGCACTGAATTGTTGACTGCGGCGGGTGGGCCTGCCGGCGCAGGCTGAGGCGGCATCGATGGAATATTGCCCATATCCACCTTCGCCACCGTCGCCCCTTGCGCATTTTCCGGCAATTCCACCCGCTTGGTCACGCCGCCTTCCGACAACAAGACATATTGCGCATGCACTTCTTTGACGGTGACACCCGGTGCAGCTTCGGCATTGACCACGATCGCTTGCGCCGGTTTGCCGTCGGTGGAAAGAATGGCGATACTCTCCTTGGCCCGGCCCGCGAGCACGATGCCCTTCAACTGAAAATTGCTGGCCACAGCTACTGCAGCCGTACGCCCTCCGAACAGTCCGGCCGCCGCATCGAGATTGATATCCGCCTTGCTGGTCTGTTGCGGCGCGGCCACCTGGCGTAGCGGCGGCTTGAACAATTGCATTCCCCAGTACGCCGCAGATACGCATAGCGCAATGAACAACGCGAAGATAGCAACAAGGGGCAAGCGCTTCATTACATTCCTTTCAACGCACCAATTGGTTGATCTCGATAATCGGCATCAGCACCGCGAGCACGATCAACAGTACCACCACACCCATCGCCAGAATCAGTGCTGGCTCCAGCAAGCCGGCAATGGTCAACGCCCGCCGCTCCAGATCCTGCTCCTGTGCATTGGATGCACGCTCCAGCATGGCTGGCAATTCACCGGTGACTTCACCGGCGCGTATCATGTGAATCAGCATTGGCGGAAAATGTTTGTGCGCAGATAATGCACGTGCCAAACCGACGCCTTCGCGCACGCTGTTGGTGGCGTCTTCCACCTGTTCGCGCATTGCGACATTGGACAAGGTATCGCGACTGGTTTGCAATGCGCGTAAGATCGGCACGCCCGATCCGGTGGTGATTGCAAGTGTGCTGGCAAAGCGCGCAGTATTCAAACTGCGCTCGAATTTGCCATACAGCGGGGCGGTCAGCAGCCAGCTATGCCAGCGATACTTGATGTCAGGATTTTTCAGCGCGGTGCGCCATGCGAATAGCGCTCCAACCGCCAGCAGAAAAACGATCCAGCCGTAATTGCGCACGAAGTCGGAGACCGCCAGCATCATGACCGTCAAGAGCGGCAGCTTC
The DNA here is from genome assembly GCA_966250375.1 of uncultured Oxalobacteraceae bacterium. Taxonomy (GTDB): domain Bacteria; phylum Pseudomonadota; class Gammaproteobacteria; order Burkholderiales; family Burkholderiaceae_D; genus CAMLDH01. The sequence continues at coordinate 10,700 of CBINHE010000015.1, read as the reverse complement.
TGCTTGGTATTGGCAAACACGGACACGATCTGCGGCACGACATAGGTCAGCAGGAAAATGACGATCGCAAATGCCACTACGGTCACGATGGCCGGATAGGTGAATGCCAGCTTCACCTTTTGCACCAGCGCGTTGCGGCGCTCGATATAGTCGGCCAGACGCGACAGCACGCGCGACAATTGACCGATCTGCTCGCCGGACGCCACCAGCGCGCGATAGATATCGGCGAAGTCGCGCGGATGGCGCGACAGCGCATCGGACAGCGATGCGCCCCCCATGACCTCGGAGCGGATCGACGCAATCAAATCGCGCACATAGCTGCGTTCCGCTTGTTCCAGCAATGCGGAAAATGCCTGCTCCAGTGGCAGGCTGGCTTCCAGCAGGCTTGCCAGTTGGCGCGTAAACAGCGCCAGTTCCACGGTCGAAAGATGGTCGCCGAACGCACGCTTTTTGACCTTGCCCGCTTCATCGACTTGCGCGGCAATCGCGTCGACCGCCAGCGGCACCAAACCCTTGCCGCGCAAATCGGCGCGTGCAGCGCGGACGCTGTCGGCATTGACCACGCCTTTTTTGGTATTACCGACGGCGTCGGCGGCTTCATAGCGAAATGCGGGCACTGCTTATTCCTTTGTGACGCGCAGCATTTCTGCCTGCGTCGTTGTTCCATTAGTCAGCCAGCGCTCACCGTCTTCGCGCATTGTCCGCATGCCATCTCTCTGCGCGGCGGCGCGAATATCCGCTTCCGATGCCTGGTTATGGATTTGTGCGCGGATCTCGTCGGTGGTCATCAATAATTCATAGACCCCGACCCGGCCGTGATAACCGGTACGGCCGCATTTATCGCAACCGACCGCCTGCCAGTGCCGGCCGTCACGCTTTTTACAATGCGTACACAGTTTGCGCACCAGCCGCTGCGCAACCACGCCTAGCAGCGACGACGACAGCAGGAATGGTTCGATGCCCATGTCGAGCAAGCGAGTAATCGCTGCCGCCGAATCATTGGTATGCAGCGTGGCCAATACCAGGTGACCGGTCAGCGATGCCTGCACCGCGATTTGCGCGGTTTCCAGGTCGCGAATTTCGCCGATCATGATGACGTCCGGGTCTTGCCGCAAAATCGCGCGCAACGCTTTTGCGAATGTCATGTCGATGCGCGAATTAACCTGCGTCTGGCCGACACCGGCGAGCTCGTATTCGATCGGATCTTCCACCGTCAGTACATTGGTGGTGCTTGCATTCAGACGCGACAGCGCGGCATACAAGGTGGTGGTCTTGCCGGATCCGGTCGGCCCGGTTACCAGCACGATGCCGTGCGGCTGGCTGATCAGCTTGTCGAATTGCGGCAGCACCGCATCGCTCATCCCCAGATGCGTCAAGTCGAGCCGCCCCGCTTCCTTGTCGAGCAAGCGCAATACTGCGCGTTCGCCATGTCCGGTCGGCAAAGTTGATACCCGCACATCGACCGGCTTGCCGCCGACGCGCAAGGTGATGCGCCCGTCCTGCGGCAGGCGCTTTTCTGCAATGTCGAGTTGCGCCATGATCTTGATGCGTGAAATCAGCGAGGCGTGGATCGCCTTCTTCGGCCGCACCACGTCGCGCAGCGTGCCGTCGATGCGGAAGCGCACCACCGAGATCTGCTCGAACGGTTCGATATGGATATCCGACGCCTCTTCGCGCAACGCCTGTGTCAGCAATGCATTGATCATGCGGATCACCGGTGCGTCGTCGGCCGATTCCAGCAAGTCTTCGATGGCCGGCATGTCCATCATCAGCTTGGCCAGATCGAGATCGGACTCGACTTCATCGATCACTTGCGCGGCATCGCCGCCGGAGCCGGCATACGCTTGCGCAATCGCCGCTTCCAGTTCGTCGCGCGGCATCGACTTCAGTTTCACGCGGCCGAAACGGCGGCTCACTTCGGCAATCGCGGTCGGCGCGGTGGCATCGGACATCCACACTTCGACCGTGTGATGCGTGCCACTATTTTCGGCGGCATCGGTGCGCCGCGCAAGCAGCGCGAAGTCACGGGCAAATGCATAAGGTAAAAGACGGGTGTCCATGATGGGACCTAGAAACAGTAGTAAAACGCACAAGAGTGTGCGGCTGGTGGGCAGTCTGGCAAGGCGTCATCCCTCAAAGCAATGCTTTGACTGCCCTTCCCTTCTCCCTCTGGGAGCAGAGTGCAAATAAAATATCTCATAAACTCAATGTCCCTCAGGCTTGCCAGGTAGAGGCGAGTGGTCTGCTGCCATTTCCAGGTTGATAGTCATTGCTGATGGTTAATTGATCATTGGCGGTTGCTGCTGCGTTGGCGGTTGCTGCGGCGTTGGCGGTTGCTGCGGCGCAGTCTGCTGTGGAATGGATTTCTGCGGTGCGCCTTTGGTTCCCGGATCGGCATTATATAAAGGCCCATCGATCAGCCGACCATCTTGCAACTGCGGCACTATCGGGGTCCCCAAGTTCGGCAATATGATTGTCTGTTCAGGTTGCCCCTTGATTTGGACATTGCGAATGTAATCGTAGCGGTCGCCTGCGACATTGATGCTTTGATCATTGGTGCGCACTACGGTCGGCCGCAGGAATACCATCAAGTTTCTTTTGACGCGTTTGCGCGTCTGGTACGAGAACAGGTTGCCAATGACCGGAATATCGCCCAGGCCCGGCACCTTCTCTATAGTGTCGCTGCCAGTATCGTCGATCAAACCGCCCAGCACGATGATCTGGCCGTCGTCGACCAATACATTGGTTTCAATCGAGCGTTTGTCGGTAATGATATCGGCCGCATTGGTGGTCGGTCGAACATTAGACGTTTCCTGGTAAATCGCCATCTTGACCGAGCCGCCTTCCGATACCTGCGGCCGCACGCGCAGCGACAAACCGACATCCTTGCGCTCGATGGTCTGGAACGGATTCACGCCGGCCGCGCCGGCGGCCGATGCGGCCGTGGTAAATTGGCCGGTCACGAACGGCACGTTCTGCCCCACGATGATTTTCGCTTCTTCGTTATCGAGCGTAAGCAGATTGGGCATGGACAGGATGTTGGCATTGCCATCGCTTTCCAATGCGCGAGCCAATGCGCCCAGGCCGACCTCTCCATTGAGCTGGCGGAAAATGCCGAGATTCAGTCCGTTCCCCGGTGCGCTAAGCGCAGTGCCGGCGGCTCTGGCAGTCGCTTGTGTAATCAGGTTATTGCCGCCAGTCGAAAATCCGGTCACCGTTCCGACCCGATAACTGCTGGTGCCGTTGCCGCTCAATCCCGCCCACTGAATCCCGAACTCGGCAGCGCGATCGGAGGTGACTTCGACAATGAGAGCCTCCACGTAGACTTGGGCGCGTCGCGCATCCAACTGGTCAATGACCGTACGCAAATTGCGATAGACCGCTTCACTGGCCGTGATGATGATTGTATTGGTCGCGGCATCGGCCTGAATGAACCCGGCCGCCCCCCCCGCAGGCAACGACGTTTGTTGTGGCGCCGATGGTGGGATCTGCATGCCGGCGTTGCCGGTCGACCCACCCGGAGCGCTCGGTGCGGAAGCAGGTGTTGCCGTTGCGCCCTGCGCCGATGTGTCGAATGCGACCACTGCACGCAGGGTTTGCGCGAGTTTGATCGCATCGGCATTACGCAAGTAGATCACGTGCACGTTGCCCGGTTGCACCGTCGGCTGGTCAAGCTTGGCGATCAGCGATTTCGCCAGGTTCGCACGCGCGACGGATGGCGCGCGCAAGACCACTGAATTGGTCCGCGCGTCGGCCAGCAAGCTGACTCGCCCGGCGTCCTGGCCGGGACCGCCGCCACTCGGCTCCAGCAAACGATTGACCATCATTGCAATGTCGCTCGCAATTGCATTTTTTATCGGCACCACATCCATGTCGCCACCGGCCGGCGCATCCAGCGCAGCAATGATCTTGCTCAGGCGGCGCAGATTGTCGGCATAGTCGGTGATCACGATCGTGTTGTTGCCGGGGTTCGCATTGATCGTGTTATTGGGCGAAATCAGCGGACGCAGCACCGTCACCAGGTTGGCCGCAGATTCATAATTCAAGCGGAAAATCTGGGTCGCAATCTGGTCTCCTCGGATGGCCCCGCCCTGAATCGGGCCGGCTTGCAATTTGGCGTCCGCTTCCGGCACGACTTTGACGAATCCATCGGTGTTGACAACCGCATACCCCTGCAACCGCAGGGCCGAGGTCAGCAACTGGAATGCCTCCGCCTTGGAAACGGGCTTTTCGGACACGACGCTGATCGTTCCCTTGACGCGCGGATCGATGATGAAGGTGCGGCTGGTGTAGTGACCGATCGCCTTGATGACCGATTCGATATCGGCGCCGACGAAGTTCAGCGTAGCCTGGCCTGCCGTCGGCTCCTGCGCATGGGATGGCTGGATGCCGGCCATCGCACACGACAACGCGACCGCCGCACTCCAGCGACGCCAGCCGGCTGATTCTTGCAAGGCCTTTGTTATTGATGCGGCACGCGTAAATATGGAGCCGCATTCCTTCTCTTGCAGGGCATGCACAGGTTTGCCCGCCTGTGTCGTCAGACTGGCAGACGACATGTCGTCCTCCGAACTTCCTGTCTCCCCCCTGGCTCTCTCCCATGGGGAGAGGGTGCAACCTAGGCCCGAATCGGGCCGTACTATTAATGGATTTTTTGTCATTTGAACTCTAACGCGATAATGTTCTTGTTGCCTTCTCTACGCCGTTGGCCCAGCAAATTGAGTAAAACTGCCAACCGTTCTTCCTGCCCCTCCTCTGCTTTTGCCTTTCCGGAAAACTGCAAACGTCCATTCACCAGCTTGCCGCTACCGCTCAACAGCATCGGCCCCTTGACCGTCTTCAGCGCCAGCTGCGCCTCCTGTCCGCGCCACTCCATCGTAAGAGCATACGCACCCAAGGGTTTGATCGAGGACAGGCGCGATGCAATGTCGTTCATTTCCAGATCCATTACGCCGGTCACACTCACCTTGTCATCTTGCCGCATCAACTGCAACGGCGTCCACGACAGACGCATCTGTCCGGTCAATTGCACCGTGTTCAGCGGCGCCCCTAATCCGGATAAGCGTTCGGCCGGCAGCAGGATCGCCGACGGACTGATTTGCCATTGGGACCAGCTACCGGTCACCTTGACCGGTAGCGACAACGCAGAAGGGTTTTCCAACTCCGCATCCACCTGTCCCAGTAGCGCCATCGGCGACAATCGCCATGAAAAACGGCCGGGTAACAACGGCGTCACCGGGTCGACGCCACTGGGCGCGCCGCCAATGAAGGCAGAACCGCGCCATAACGTGCCTTGCGCATCCCCTAGCGTCAACCGCCCAGCCGTTTGCCGCTCCACCAATGGCACCATCCAGGCCGCTGGGCAGAATGCCAGCGCGGTGGCCGCCACGCTGATGATTCCTGCCAGCAACCATATCACGGGGTGCCGCACTTGCTCTTTCCTTTATTCATCTTTTTAGTCATTCCTCTGTTGCCGCAAGGTCAAGGTCGCATTGACCATGTCGACCGGCGCCAATGCTTCGATGTTGGCCTCCACCACCGATAGCCGGGCATTTTTTTGCATTTCGTCAAGCCAGTTCACGATGCCGGCGAACGAAGCCGATTCGAATTGCAGTTTGACAAGCTCGCCGGTCAGCACCACGCTCTGCGGCTTCAATCCTCTACGCGTGAGCGCTGCCTCAAGGCTGTCCTTGGTGATCACGACGGCAGGCGGCGCGGTCACGCCGGCAAGTGCGGTTGCCTGTTTTGATAGTAACTGTAATTCGGCTGCTTGCTGACGCAGCGCGGGCAAGGCCTTTTCCAGTTGTGCGCGACCGGCCAATGCGGGGCCGATAAAGATCGAATAAATCAGTGCCAGAACGATCACCAGCGCTGCCAACGCGATTGCCTTGCGCTCGCGCGCATTGCGCTCCCTCCAGAATACCGCCAGCGACTCGAGGAGTCCGTTCAATATGCTCAAGTTCATTTGGCGCTCCGGATCTGCCACACGCCTTCGGTCGGTTGCGAAAGCGACAAATTACGCGCAGCCAGCGCCGCTTTCATTTGATTAGTTGGCAGCGCGCCGTCGGCTTTCAGACGTACGATCAAACTACGGTCACGATATTCCAGCGCGGCAATGCCAAGCGCCGCGTTTTTGCGATCCGGCGCTTGCACCACTTGTCCCCAGGCTTCACTAAAACTGGCGGCCAGCGCCGTAAAGTCGTCTGGCGCAACCTGACCCGCATCGTGTTGCGCTGCGGCGATTTTTTGATGCATCTGCGCAATGGGATCGACGATCACCGTTTCGTTGGGATACGTCGCCCGGTAGGTCTGGGTCATGGCCGCGCTCAATGCATTGGCTTCGCGCTTCATGCGCAGCCAGTCAATGTTCAAGCCAATGATGTTGATCAAAAGCGCGGCACTTGCGAGCGCGATCGGCCAGCGCCATGCGCGCCAGTCTGTCTTTGGCCCGGCACCGGCGTCAGTGCCTGTCGTCAAATCCAGAGCAACATGCCTCGCGCCCGCAATCCAGCGCGACCAGTTATCGGCGTAGACGGTGATGCGCTGCTCCAGCGCCGACATGGCCTCGACCTTATCCTGATAAGAACGCAACTCCGGGTGCGGCACGTAGAGCGTAACCGGCGACTTCGGCACCAGCGCGCATATCGCCTGTACCACATCGTGCGCGGCGGATTCCGGCTTTTCCGGCATGATCGGCAAACCGATTCCATCCTGCTCCGACAGGCGCAAGGTCAGATCGAGATTGGCATCCTGCCCGTTCACCGCGGCTGAGACGACGCTGGGTTGATGCGGCAGGCACAACTGGGCCGGCACTGCGGCGATATTGCGCGCGCCGAAGGTGCCGACAGTCTTGGTTAAAATCTCCAGCCAGCCGCGATTGACGACCGCTATCGTGCGCAAACCGTCAGTTGCGGGGCCGGCCACGACGATGCATTCGGCGGGATCGGACATCAACTGGTCCTCGACCAGATGCGGCAACGCGGCTCTCAGGCGGGACGGCGACAGCGGCGGCACTTGCACCCGCAGCAACGTCACATCGCTGGCCGCCAGCAACAGAACCACGCGCTGCGCTTTGGCCACGGTCTCGGACAAGTCGGACAGCGGCGTGACGCCTTCGCGTTCAATCGCCTCGCCATGCGACACCAATGCAAATGGACAGGCCAATGCGATCCAGTGCGGTGCACTGTCGGCAGCGGCCTTGGACGGTAATCGGATATACAGTGTGCTCAAGGCGTCTCGTTTTCTATTTCGTTTGGACATTGAGGAGGGGGGGCTTAAACATTGCGCTCCCCGGCCCCCAGACTATCAAACTCTCAGTTTTCTCGAATCCAGATGACTTTGGTGGTCTTCATGCCGTTGTCGCGCTCAATCAATGCTTGCACTTGCAGCGAGGCGCGGCTCAAGTGCACGTCGCCATTCACGATAAAGTAATTGGTACTGACCGATATCTCGGAGGACGACGCTTTGAGCTCTCTTCCCGGCAAACCTTGCGATAAAAAAGTAGGGATATCTCGAAAAATGGCCTTCTTTCGGGATACTACCAGCCTGGTTGCATCCGCAAGCGGCAGTGTATCAATTCTGGCAGCCAATACTTCGGCTGATGCTGTATTGACGTTAATCGGTGTAGTACGCGGCAATACCACAACAAAATCCTTTACTTTCTCCAGAGTTTCGGCTGAAAACCCCGGCACCGCGAGCAAATCTTCAAGCTGTTTGATATCCATCGGCTGCGCTGCATTATTGGCTGAGCCTTCCGTTTTCTTTTGCGCGGACGCCATCATGTTCGCGGTCGCCTGGGCCAATACGGGATTGAGACGCAGGCTGGACAGCAAGCTTGCGAATGCCTTCACCTCACGCAGGTTGATTTGTCCATTACCGCACAAGTTGGTCAGGTTATAGCGCGATTGCGCATCGATGATATTGCCGGACAATGCGGCATCACTGGCTTCCGCATCGCCGCCGCCGTCTTCGACATATTGATCAAGTTTTGTTTCTTCCAGCGGCACCGCCCACGGCTCATCCAGGTTATCACTTGACGATGCCTTCGCATCTTCCCGCAAAATCAGCCGTGCCCAATCCAGCGCGCCACGCAGTATCCACTGCTTTTGCAATTGCATGCGCTGATTCTCGATCGAACGCACCTGTACCTGCTGCTGCCAAAAAAGACTGGCGACAATGGTAATGGCAAGCGTAGTCAGCAGTAGCGCAGTAATTACCGCGACACCGCGTTGACGCGCTGGCAAGACCCGACGCGCGCTCATATCGCCCCCAGCAAAAACACCTTGATCATGCTGTTGCTGTGGCCCTGCAATTGCAACGCCACTTCCAATCCAGTTGGAGCAACAGCAGCAGCTCCTGGCACCCCGCCAGTCGGCGCATTCGCAGTCGGCGCATTCGCAGTCGGCGCATTCGTACCAGCAGAAGCCACACGCCAGCCCAGACTATCGCTGAACCATGACCGCACCATCATCGCCGAAATATGGGACTGCAGCAGCACAGCCTGGCTCTTGCTGGTATCGCCCAATGCTTCGCGCCACGCGGCATCCAACACCGTCAAGTCGCGCGTCGCGACTGATTCCTGGCGCGTCAACGCCCCGTCCCGCAAACGATAGGCAACCACTTGCACACGGGATGGCTGATTGTCGGCAAATACGGTGCGCACCATGGTCACGCGTCCCTGCTCTGCCACCAAAGTGGCGCGCCCGCCGATATCGCCTGCTTTGGCAATATGCGCGCAGTCGCTTTGCATTTGCGCGAACGCGAGCTGCATGCCGCGCGTCTGCTCCAGCTCATTGGTCAACGCGACGCGCGCGCGCACAATGCCGTCCAAGCCGCGCCAGCCAAGCACCGCAACAATCGCGAGCACACTGATGGCGACCAGTAATTCGATGAGCGTAAAGCCCTTGTTTCCGGTCGGCTTAGTGTGCATTCGGCACCACTTGCGTGAGCTTGACAATGCGGCGATCCGGCGTTTGCGCATCAAATACGCTCACCTCCACGCGGCGGAAGAACGGATTCGGCGTATTGAACACCTCCTCTTCGCACGTCAGGCGCAAATCATCCTGCGGACAATCGAATGCGCGCTTGCCGAGCGCCGGCCACTCCGAAGCCAGCCGTATCTGCGACAACCGGTTTTCCGCCGACCAGGTCGCCATCATCGAGGCGCGCAAGGCGCTGCTGTTTTGCGTGAGGCTGCCGACCGCACGCAAGCTGGCGCCCAACGCGGTGCCGACGATCACCAGTGCGACCAGGACTTCGAGCAGCGTAAATCCCGACATTTGGGCGCGAGTACACCCTCGTTCAAGCGGAAAGCGGGTGCACCTCATCTATTCCACCACATAGTGACCGATGCCATCGGCATGGATTGCAACACTGGCATCGCCCGTCGATAACGTGAGCACAAACGGCTTGTCAACCGGCTCGCGTCCGAAGATGATCCGCAAAGGATGGGTTTGTTCCGGCAAGGGCGGATCGATCGCGAAGTCGACTGGAGAACGCTTGAATTCGCGCTCGCGCAACATGTCGTCCTTCGGTATTGCTTGCCATTTATTGTCTTCTCGCATCAAAAAACGATAGCCCTGTGGGTCCGCCTCAAACGCAATCGGCCGATTGCGCACAATGGCTTCGTCCCTCGCCAGTTGCAGCAATAGTGCAATGCGTTGCGCGTCGCTCTGCAATATCTGGCGTTCGCTCTGCAGTGCGTTAAATGACACCAGTCCCAATGTGATGCCGGCAATAACAATTACTACCAGCAACTCCAGCAGTGTGAAGCCATGTGGGCACCGCCGATATCGCACACGCCAACCGGCGCCAACCGGACGAATGAATGAATGCCTGATCAGAGATTCCACGAACCGATATCGGCATCATTGCCAGCCCCACCCGGCTGTCCGTCTGCACCAAGAGAAAACACATCGACTTCGCCTTTTACACCGGGCGACAGAAACTGATACAAATTGCCCCACGGGTCCTTGGGCAACTTGTCGATATACCCTCCGCTTTTCCAGCCATTGGCGGCCGGCCCGGAAGTCGGCTTGTTGATCAGCGCCTGCAAGCCTTGCTCGGTGGTCGGATAGCGCTGATTATCGAGCTTGTATAGCTTTAACCCCTGCATGACGGTGGCGATATCCTGTTTGGCGGCAATAATACGTGCATCGTCAGTGCGCCCCATCAGTTTGGGAACGATCAGCGCAGCCAGAATACCCATAATCACGACCACCACCATGATCTCGATCAGCGTAAAGCCACGCTGAACTGCATGATTGAAAGTGCGGCGCCGGGAAAGCGAAAAAACAGTGTGCATAAAATTTGTTTATAAATGGAAAAGGAACATGAAACACAAATGCAAGGCCGAAGTACAGTGTCGTATTCTGCCATAGGGGCGGTCTGCTATTGGTCTTGCTTTAGATGGCGTGGCGACACGCAATTTTCAGGTCAATCAAATGCATGGCCGCCCAACTCTCATCCTACGACGCCGAAAGCAGGGAAAAGTGCCCCAAGATATCGTTCCCGATCAAATGTAGTAAGCGGCGATTATCCACGCGTTGCCGGAGCTGCAAACAATGATTATCTCAACAATATCGAGCAGGCAAAAAACCCTCGCATCTATATGCGACAGCATGAGCACGAAGCAACTGATTGCCAAGTTATTCTAATTCGCAATAGAAAGTGCATTAATTATCCATTTCCAACTGCAGATA
>CBINHE010000014.1:0-60859 GCA_966250375.1 uncultured Oxalobacteraceae bacterium | reverse complement strand
GGGCGGTGTCGCTGCTGACGAATGCGTTCAGCAGCGCGCAAACGAATCGGGCGGCAGAGGAAATCATTTCGATTCGCACCGCGGTGAAGAAGCTGTACATGGGGCAGGCGGCGTCGTATAGCCCCGCCAGCATGACCGCGAGCCTGATCACGGCCCGGGTGTTCCCGTCCACGCTGGCGCCGAATGACGCGGGCACCGCCATCACCAACAGCTGGAACGGGGCGGTCACGGTAACGGGCAACGGTTCCACGTTCACGCTGACCTACGCCGCGGTGCCGCGCGACGCGTGCATCAACCTGGTCAGCGGCGCGTCGGGATGGACTCGGATCAACCAGGGCACCAATGAGATTACGGTGTTCCCGGCGACGCCGGCGGATGCGGCCACCGTATGCACCGATGCCAACAGCAATGCGATCAGTTTCACGGCGTTGTAAGAAGACGCGATGGCCGGCCGGCGGTCCGCCCTGATGGCGGGGGCGAACGAGGCGGGGGCGGGGGCGGACGAGGCCGCGCCGGAAGGCGGGAGAGCGGGCGTGATCCACGGCGCGATCGGGGGCGGCGGGAAAAGGGCATGGGGCATGGGGCATGGCGGGGAGAAACAGGCATGAAAAGCGGAATGCGCGGCTTTGCGTTGATTGAATTGCTGGGGGCGCTGGCGCTCGGCTCGCTGATGCTGGCGGGACTGTCGGTGATTATCGACAGCACGCTGGAGGATGCGAAAGGGCAGCAGGCGGCGTATTAGTTGTGGGGGGTATGCCATGAACCACATGCTGTTACAAAATTTGCAAAACCTATTCCGCCCGAACGCGCGGCGCGGTGCGTCGCTGCTGGGAGGAATCGCCTACCTGGGCGTTGCCGCGATTATCGTTCTGAAGGCCGTCTCGCTGTTGACGAATGCATTCAACAGCCTGAAAACCAATCTCGCATCGGAAGAAATCATTTCGCTTCGCACCACAGTGAAGAAGCTGTACCTGAGACAGGCGGCATCCTATAGCCCCATCACATCAACAGCCGACTTGACAACCAACCTGATCGCGGCCAAGGCCTTCCCGATCACGCTCACTCCGAATGCCGCCGGCACTGCTCTCACCAACGACTGGAACGGGGCGGTCACGGTAACGGGTACCAATAACGGCGCCACGTTCACCCTGACCTACGACGCGGTGCCGCACGACGCCTGCGTCAACCTGGTCAACGGCGCCTCGGGATGGACGCAGATCGATCAAGCCGGCAATGATGCAATTACGACGTTTCCCGCAACGCTGGAAGATGCGGAAGCCGTATGCAGTATTACCACCTCTAAGGGTAATGCAATCAGTTTCACAACGATGTAATATGAAACCAGAGCCAGTCAAAGATCCGCCATGATCCTGTGCAAATGAGGCCGATCCTCACGCCATGAGATCAAATGACAGATTGCAGATTGGACATCGATAAGGAGATACGAAAATGTGGTACATAGCCATTCTCAGTATCATGATAACCGCGGGCGGGTACTTTACCTTCACTACGCAGGGGAACCTCGCGCACGCCGAATCCGCAAAAACCAGCACCCTCGCGCGCGACATGGCAACTTACCGCGAAGCCGTGATCGCTTACTATGCCAGCCACCCCGGCAGTGCTCATACCGTAAGCCTTGAACATTTGAGAGCCGCGAATTCGTTTCCATCGTGGTCTTCCCTCAATAACGCGTCCAATGCGTCAATATGGGCCAACTATCGCTCCAGTGACGGAACGATTTACATCTACACCACCGCCCCCATCTCTCCCGAACTCAGCAACGAGATCACAACACTTTCTCGCAACTCTGTAATGACAGGCGTATTCAGGAGGGGCGATACAACCCTCCACTCACCTGTTTTTGGCGACACCAGAATTCCGTTCCCCAATCCGGCCGACGTACAAATTCCGAACGCCAGCGCGGTATGGATAGCTGTGGGCAGTTAAGACAAAAGTTTTTTGACATATCATCACGCTTCATGTGCTGACTTGCGGCGCACATCGATCAGCACACGTTTAATAGAACCACTGAAGCTGCACATACCTCAGCGTGTTGCCGCGCCCGTATTCGCTGCTGCCGTCGCCGGCAAAAAGCTGCACGCCCCCCATGACGCTCAGGTTATCTGCAAGCAAATAAGAAAGCGAAGGGGCGACGAACCGGCTGTGGTCCGACAGGTTGAACAGGAAGTAGGTAGATGCTTTCAATAGCGGCGTGAATTCGTAGCTGGCCGATAAGCCGGCATAGCGGCTGCCGAACGGCTGCACTTGCATCCGTTGCGGGTGTTGGGCAAATTGCGCCAACCTCTTCGAGTCGGATTGGCTGCTGTAATATGCTTCGGCGGACAGTGTCAGCGTATTGGCAAATGCGTAATCGAAGCCGAGCAGGATTTTTCGGTATGGCGCGCCGTTTTGAGGCATGAAATGCACCCATTCGCCGCGCAAGCCGGCATCGCCGATCTGCGTGGCGAAATCCATGCCGGCGAGGCGATCTTCCCAGTATTTTCCGTAGCTGACGGTAATATCCGTGCCATTGACGTTGGTGCGATATTGGCCGATCCAGCGGTCACTGACTCGGGCGGGGTCGGGAGCATAGACCAGGCTGAACTTCGACAGTGCGCCAGTTTTGTATTCCATCAGTGCAGCATCGACGCCGACATACTCGTCGCGCTCGACTTGCAGCGGGTTGACCGGATTGAGCATGTCGAGCGCACTCCACAGCCGTCCGGTACCCAGTGGAATGCGCTGCCGGCCAATCGTCAGATCAGCCATATCCGAGGAAAGCCTGGCATAGCCGCGGAACAAATGCTGTGTGCCATAGTAACCGGGTTTGTCGGCGAAGGCGCTGCCATCCCCCCAGTATTGACGGACTGGCGCACTCCTCTCACGCTGAAAAGCCATCGTGTCGAGGTAACTGCCGCCCCTGAGGACGACATCCTCCTCGGCGTGCACCAGGAAATGCGGCGATAGGCGATGCGTCAGTTTCAGGCGAAGGCGGTTAAGCACCAGGGTGTATGGCTGTTTTTCAGGATCGGCAGTCGTGGAAGAGATCAACAGCGTCTTGTTGTATCCCGCAAACCGTAGCGATGCATCCGCGCCATCTGCCCCCATCACGAACGGTTGCGCATCATCCGCCTGTGCATCGGCCGCACAACTGCCTGACAACGCTGCACAGGCGAACACCCGGACAAGCCAATATCTAGGCATTGCGCATGGCCTTTACCGGCTCCAGGCGCGATGCGCGGAATGCAGGATAAAGCGCTGCTATCAACACCAGGATCGGCAGCAGCGTGCCCGGCACGGCAAATACGGCTGCCGACAATTTCGGATAAACGACGTCGGTCACGCCGGGAACCGCCGTCATGCCGTGAGCCGCCATCTTGACGCCGCCGCTCATGTGCAACACGGTGATCAGCCCGCCCAAGCCGAGCCCGCATAAGACACCAAGCAGGCCGACGATGCCGGACTCCAGCATGACGAGACGAACGATGAGTCCGGGCCGGCTGCCGAGCGCGAGCATGACGCCGAATTCCCGCGTGCGCTCCATGATGGACATCAGGACCGTGTTCATCACGATGACAGACACCATCAGTAGCACGATCGCCAATACGGCCATCAGGCTGCGCTTGAAAATGACGCTCATTTGCGCGACTTCCGGCACCAGTTCATCCCAAGGCAGGACCCGAATATCGCCGTCCGGCAGCATGGCCGCAGCCTGTTGCACGATAGACCCGAGTTGCTCCTTGTCCTGCGCGCGCAAGGCGATATTGGTGATGCGGTTGCCCATGCCCAGCATATTCTGCGCGGCCGGCAGCGTGACCTGGCCAACGGCTTTGTCGAAGCCGTGGCCTCCGGTATGGAACAAACCGGCGACTAGGAAGGCTTCCGACGCCAGATTGCCGTTGATATCCTGCGCCATGACGACGACGCGCTCCCCTACCCTGACCTGCAACAGTTCGGCGAGCTTGCGCCCGATGACGATCTCCCGGTCATGCCCGTTTTGCAGATAACGCCCCTCCTTGACCGCCTTGTGCAAGAAGGTGACCTGCTGTTCCGACTCTGGGCTGACGCCGATCAGCATGAGAGGTTCGGAGCGGGTCGGGCTGGTGATCATCGCCGTGGTTTGCACACGCGCGGTGGCGGCACCGACCGATGGCATGTGCCGCAGCCTGTCCAGCCATTGCGCGCCATCCGGCAGCGATAGCGTCGGCTTCATGTCACGCTGAAAATCCTTGTGCTGTATTTGCGCATCACCGGTGACCATGCCGGTGACGTTCTCCACCATTTGCGTGAAATAGCCGTTGGCAAAGCTGCCGATAAAGACGAAAGCGCCTAGCCCGAAGATGATGGCAAACAGGGTGAGCGAGGTCCGCAGCGGATGGCGGGTCAGGTTGCGCCATGCCATGGCCGGCAACATAAAGCGGTTGACCGAGCTGCGCTCGCGGCCCTTCTTCGGCGCCTTTCCGCCGCCGCGCACGCCGCGCATCGCTTCCAAAGGCGCTAGCCGGGCAGCTTTCCATGCCGGGTACAGGGTGGCGCTGACGACGACGATCAGCACGGCGGTGGCGATATACAACATTCGCGCCCAGCTCAGGATCGGATAGATCGTGTTGCTCACGCCTTGCATTGTCTGCAATGCCTGCGCCTGCTTGCCGAACGTGATGCCGGCAACGCCGAAGTAACTGACCAGCGCATAGCCGATGGCAATGCCCGCCGCAAAGCCGAGCAGGCCGAGCAACAGGCCTTCGTAGACGATCAGGCGGAACACTTGGGTGGCGGAGGTCCCCATCGCCATCATGACGCCGAATTCCCGCAGCCGCTCCATGATCGACATCATGATCGCGTTGGCGACGCCGATGACGACGATGCCAAACAAGACGAGCGTGATGACGTAGCCTACCGATTCGTGGAAGGCGACCGACTGCTCCACTTCCGGCAACAGTTGCTGCCACCCTTTCACCTCGAATCGGCCTCCGAGACGGTCGCGCATTTGCTGGACGACAGCATCCGTCAGTTCACGATCGGTCAGCTTGATCGCAAGACTGGTCGTTTGTCCATCGGTTGATAGCAGTTCGTCGGCGTCGGTCCGCGTGATGAATGCCTGCATGCCGTCAATCATCTCGTTCTTGGTGTCGTACACGCCTTGCACCCGATAACGCTGCGCGCCGATCGATCCCTGCATTCCCTGGGTAATAATCGCGACTTCGCTGCCGACGTCCACGCCCAGTACCTTGGCCATCGATTTGCCGATCAGGATGCCGCCTCTGTCCCCTTTGTCGAAATAGCGGCCTGCCGAGAGTTTTCGGTGCAAGGTCGTGACCAAGGGTTCCGATCCGGGATCGATGCCAACCAGCAGCAGCCCGCGGGAATTGCCTGCGGAACTGATCAGCGCCAGCGCTTCGGTTCTGGACGATACCGCAGCGATACCCGGCATGCTCTCCAGCTTCAGGGCTGCGATTTCTTGCGGGCGGAAGGCGAGATCGATACTTGGATTGTTCGTGTAGCCCTGACGATGAATCTGGATATGGCCGGTGTAATTGCCGGTCATGTTTCCGATCATCTGTGCATTGCTGCCGTCGAACATGGACCATGCAAACACCAGCGATGCCACGCCGAGCGCAAATGCAATCAGCGTTAATGCCGTGCGGCGCGGGTTACGCCGGATATTGCGCCAGGCGAGACTAAGGAATCGCATGGGCCGTATCCTCGATGACATTCCCATCCTTCAAACGGACCAGACGCGCCGCATGGCGCATGATCATTTCGTCATGGGTGGAAAAAATAAACGTTGTCCCCTGGGCGCGATTGAGTTCCAGCATGGTGTCGATCAAGGCCGCGCCGGTATCCGAGTCGAGGTTGGCGGTCGGCTCGTCGGCCAGTACCAGCAAGGGTTCCGCCGCAATCGCGCGCGCAATTGCAACACGCTGCTGCTGGCCACCCGATAACTGCGAGGGCCTGCGCTCTTCGTACCCTTCCAACCCGACTTGCTGCAATGCCAGCGCGGCGCGGCGGCGCCGCTCGCCGGCGGAAACGCCTTGCAACAGCAGGACATACTCCACGTTTTCCAGTGCCGACAGCACCGGCAGCAGGTTGTAGTCTTGAAAGATGAAACCGATTTTCTTGAGCCGCAGTTCGGCTAGCGCAGCGCGCGACAGACTGGCAAGATTTTCGCCGCCGAGCGCGATGGCACCCGAGGTCGGCGTATCGAGCGCGCCGATCAGATTGAGTAGTGTCGTCTTGCCGGAACCGGATGGGCCGACCAATGCGGTGAACTCCCCCTTGCGGAACTGCAGCGTGATATCGGCCAGTGCGTTGACGGGAACAGCGCCCTGTTGGTACACCTTCGACATGCGCTCTATTCGCACGAGCGGAATGCTGTCGGCTGGAATGCGATCCATAGAATTATCCTTTTTGATTCAGATTGCGCAGGGAGAACATATCGGCGCTGATCGGTCGGTTATAGAACATCGATTTGATGACGATGGTGGTCTTCTTGCCGGGCTTGTTCAGCGGCTGCATTTCCCATCGGGTCGGAATGAGACGGCCGTCGACAGTGCGGATGTCGGAATAGGTCAGCATCCGGATGCGTTCGCCGCGCTCGTCGAAATATTCCAGCGACAGCGGAACGAAATCGCTCTTGCGAATCGTGTAGATCAGCTTGCCCCAGACGACGGCGGCGTGAGGCTTGGGCAGCGCTTCGATCTGGTAGGCATCGTTGCCGTCAATGATCTTCTCGCTAAGCAGGCTGTGCGTATAGTCGTTGGTGATGCTGCTTTCCTTGACCAGATCGTCGTTCGTGAAATCCGATCCGAGCCAAGGTTGCAACATCATTGACGGCGGAATCTTGATGGTGCGCTCAATCGCCGGCATGTAATTCCACATTTCCGACGCAATCCGCAATGAGGAAATGCCGCTATCCTTGGCCGGCGCGGTGATGCGGATAAAGGATTTTGTCGGACGATCCATCGACATTTGCAGCGACAAGGTCTTCGACCAAGTCGGCGTGGCGATGATCATGTCGACGTTGCCACTCAATGTTTTCCCCCACAACTGATTTTCCGCCCTGTTAACGATCTCGGTTGGCGACGTGTCTGCCAACGCGGGAAACGAAAGACAGGCACAAAGAAAAATGGTCACGACTGCTGTTATGCGATACACGGGTTCCTCCAAAATTTACTAATTGAATCAAGCTGCATTGACGCGTGTTGTAGGAGCGGGCCTTGCCCGCGAAAAGAGCGGATCGCGGGCAAGGCCCGCTCCTACCAATCCGGCATGCGTATATGCTCCAGGCTCTGCCGCTGGAACACATTTGCATTTCGTGCGGAATTCATGTCCAAAGACGCCAGGACTATTCTGCCTCCTGCACCATCCAGTCCGCCACGCGCTCGGCGAGCATCATGCAGGTCAGGTTGGTCGGGACACTGGGAATCGACGGCATCACAGACGCATCGACCACGCGCAGCGCTTGCAGGCGATGTACTCGGCAATGCTGGTCAACGACTGCCATCGAGTCGCTCGGCGGGCCCATTTTTGCGGTGCCGACCGGATGCCAGGTGGCGCTGATGAAGCGGTTGATCGCACTCTTCAAGAGGCTGTCGTTGTTCATCATCGCCTCGCTCCACAGGAAGATCGATTGCGTGCGTTCGGCGATTGGTGACGAGCGTGCGATCTTCCATGCCAGCCGCACGCCATGCATCAGGCGTTCGATATCCTGCGGCACCGAGGCGAGGTTGAGTTCGATCACCGGCTTGCTTCCGGGCGCGGCGTTTTCCAGGAACACCCGGCCGCGCGATGCGGGTTGGGTCAAGACGACTGAAATCGCATTGGCCAACGGCGTTTTCAATAATTGACTCAACATCGGCACGGTGCGCGTGTCGAAGTTGCTGAGCGCGAACAGGTTAAGGTCGGGCATCTGCGCCGGATTGCTGGCCGCGCGTGCCATGATCTGGTGCGCGAGCTGCGCTTGCTGGCTGCTGCCGGGCACGGGCGTCATCCATAGCATGATGGCCGGGTGGTCGACCAGGTTTTCGCCAACGCCCGGCAAGTCGATCACTGGCGCAATGTTCAGCGAACGGCACAATGCACTATGGCCGACGCCGGAGCGCAGCAGGATGGGCGCTGTGTTGATGGTGCCGGCGCAAAGCGTCATCCGCTTGCCGAAAATAGCCTGCCGCTTGCCATCCGCATCCATCAATTCGACACCAACTGCGCGCCGGCCCTCGAACAATATGCGGTGAACCGTGCATCCGGCCTGGATCGTAAGGTTGGGCCGCGCCCGCGCCGGCCCCAGATAAGCGATGGCGCTTGAAATGCGCTGGTGCTCGATGCTGTTGGTTGGCACGAGGCCCACACCGGCGGCGGAAGACGCATTCATATCCGGAATGTCCGGCAACCCCGATACGCGGCATGCTTGCCGGAACGCTGCCTGCAACGCATGCAGGTCTTGTTCCTTGGGCCGCGTTACGGGAACCGGCCCTGAGGCGCCGTGCAATTCACCTGAAAAATCGTGATCGGTTTCGATTTTCCTGAAATAGGGCAACACCTGTTCCCAGGTCCATTCCGTATTGCCCGCCGCAGCCCATTGTGCGAAATCGTCAGGTAACGGCCGCAATGCAATCGCGCCGTTGACCGCGGACGAACCGCCCACGACCTTGCCCATGCAATACGGGAATTGCTGTAGCGTGGTTGCCAGCGGCTGCGAGGAGCGCATCGCGGCTTTTGCCGCAGAAAACATGTCGCGTGGCGCTGCGGCCATCACATTCGCCGATTGCAGCAGGTTCTGAAACAAACCGCTGCTGCGCAAGTTGGCTGCAAAATCCCAGTTGTAGCCGGACATCACCGGCGCCCGTGCGTCTTTGATTTCTTCGGGAATGCGACTAGCGTCAGGAAAATCCGGACCGGCTTCGATCAACAGGACACGCCGTCCGGATTGCGCCGATAACCGGCTGGCCAGCACGGCTCCCGCCGAACCGGCACCGATGATTATTTCATCCCAATTTTGTTGATGACCTGTACTAGATGGTGTTGCCAATGGATTTCCCTCCAAGCGATCCATTACCGGCCGGTACGGACGACCGCCCTGCTTCCCTGGCCCAGCGAACGGCAATCAAGCCTACCCAGATTGCCAAGCCATGATGGGCGAAATCGAGCAGATTGAATATTTCGAGCGTTCTTTTTGTGACGATAAAAAGATGGATCTCGTGTGCGATCATCGCCACCCCGAAAAGCAGCGTAAGACCCGCGGTGGCCCAGCGGAACCAGCGTGCGCTAAACGTATAGATCAGCATCGGCACGAAGGCGTGCAGCATCATCAGCATCGCCATCACCTTTAAGTTGGTACCTCCGTCTTTGCCCACAAGGGCGCAAATAACCACGTTCATGAACTGTGTCGCCAATATGCTGACAAAAATCAGACACATCAAAATCCAGCCTTGCGCCACAATACTTGCGGTTGATCCTTGGCCATTCTCCATTTCATGTTCTCCGTTATTTTATTGTTGATCCGATGAATTATTTTGTAACTTGATAGTTGGGATGGAAGCGCCCGGCGCAGAGGTAATGCGCGTCAATCATCGGCTAAATCATCAATAGCTTGCATCCGGCGCTATTGCGTTGCTGATGTGACTTCATCTCCAGAAAAAAAGAACCCTGTTGGCGCGCACCATTCCGTTAAACAGCGCGCCAGCGTCTGCGGTTGAGTAGACAGGTAAAAATGACCGCCGCTAAACCAATGGATTTTGCTGCGCCCGGTGCTGCGCCGCCGCCATGCCTCGACAGCATTGCCGGAAATTGCATTATCCCGGTCACCGGCGCAAGCGAGCAATGGGCAGGACAAAAGTCTGTCCGCTTTGTCAGGGCAGGTTTCCAGCACTTCGTAATCCGCGCGCAGCACGGGCAACAGCATACGCATCATCTGCCTGTCTTCCAGGATGGCCGCAGGCGTGCCACCGAGCCGTGCAAGGTTGGCGATGAACGCTTCATCCGTGGCTGCGTGCCAGTGCGTGGCATCCGGCTTCTTGCAGTCCGGCGCTCCGTATCCGGACACGATGAGTCCATCGGGCTCACGTCCGATTCCGGCTTTCAGCGCCAGCGCCATCTCGTACGCCACCAAGGCCCCCATGCTATGCCCGAAAAGAATCAGCGGCCGATCACCAAGGGCGACAATGTCCTCAATGACGTGTTCGATGACTTGCTCCATGCGAAGCAGCCGTTTTTCGCCAAACCGTTCTTCCCGTCCCGGCAACTGCACGGCGTACAGTTCGATATGCTGAGGCAGGCCGAGCGCGAGCCTGCGATAGACGGAAGCCCCGGCGCCACACCACGGAAAACACACCAGGCGCACTTGGGGTTGCGGCCCGCTGCTGTAGCGGCGCAGGCTACCCCGAAGTTCCGAACTCGACTGTTTTGCGATCGGTGTTTGCATCGTCAATTCCATTGCCGGAAACCGGCTGCCATTTTCTCGGCCACCATGATGGTGGCGAGATGCGGCGGTGCGCTAGGGGTGTTCGGCATGATTGAGGCGTCGGCAACCCAAAGATTGTCAACGCCAAAAACTTGCCCTTGCGAATCCACCACTGCACCGACATCAGGCGATCTGCCCATCTTTGCCGAACCGCATAGATGGGCACTCGGACGCACATAGGCCATGATCGCGCGCTCCAGAACGGCGTCGGATAAAAACATCCCGTCAGTCCAGCCCAGCATACGCTCGAACAAGGGCCGAAGTTGCGGCTGTTGCAGCAGTTCCCATGCCAGACGGACGCCATTCCTGAGAGGGGGAATATCGCGCTTGTCAGAAAGAAGATCAAGCACCACCTTCGGTGCTGAATAAGGGTCTGCAGAAACGATATGGAGATAACCGCATGACCGGGACTTGACAAGGCAGACGGCTAAACCGGCGACAACCGACAATCCTGCTGTCGATGAACGCGCAGCAAATGCCGTATCGAAGCCGCCAGCCATCATGCGGATGTGCATATCGTTGACATAAGGGGATGCGTGCGATGAGCAACGCAACAATATCCCGTGTACCGGCTCCTGCGCTGTGCATACGCCAGGCTTCGGTATTCCCCAGATACCAACGCTGGGATGGTCCATCAGGTTTTTGCCAACGCCAGTCAAGGGCATCACCACCTTGATACCGAGAGGTTCGAGTATTGCGGGGTCGCCAATGCCGGAGCGCATGAGGAGCGCTGGCGTGTTGATCACGCCGGCACAGAGCACGATCTTGTCCGCATGGATTTGGTACTGCTGCCCTTTCGCTTCAACCTCGATCCCTTTACAGCGCGAACCGTCGCCCCAGATGAGCCGACACGCATGAGCGTCAGTCAGGATTGTCAGATTTTCGCGTGCGCGTGCCGAGGCGAGATAGGTCATGGCTGATGACATGCGTACCCCGTCGATGGCGTTCTTTGGAGTCATGCCGATTCCCGGGGAGTCCGGATTGTTGTGGTCATCGGTTTCCGGAAAGCCATGGGCGACACAGGCATCCACCAGCGCTGTCTGCAATCGTGTCAGATTTTCCTTTTTCTCACGCCGGATAGGTACCGGCCCGCCCCTCCCGTGCAAACTCTCAGGAGCAATCGGATCATCTTCGAGTGCCCGAAAATAAGGCAAGACCTGCGACCACGACCAACTCGACCCGCACTCTTCTGCCCATTCGTCGTAGTCCGAAGGCATTCCTCTCAACGCCTGCACAGTGTTGACAGCAGAAGAGCCGCCCACCAGTTTTCCGGCTTCATAGTCCCAAGTGCCTGCCGTAGCGCCATCGCCCTTGATAAAGGACTTGATCTTCCAGTTCAGACCAGGCTTCACTGCCGGATAATTCGCATCACGAACCGCCAACCTCGCAGCCTCCGAGGCGGGTTCCTCCGGACCGGCTTCCAAAAGTAATATCTTGCGGCTGCCATCCTCACTCAAACGGCTGGCGACAACCGCGCCGGCAGCACCGGCACCGACGACGATGACATCGTAGAAGTTATCCATGCTGTCCTCCCATGTAATCCATGAAAGGAATATTGTTGACAACAGCAACGCCATCAATCCATTTTTCTACAAGCATTTTTCATCCACTATTATTGAAAATTACGGCGAAGCGTGCGCCAGTAGGCGGCAGGAGTGAGGTCTGCAAGCTTGAATGTCTGTCCACGGCTGTCAAAGTAATGCGTGTCCAATGGATGGGCTGTGAACATGTCATCGACTGCGGCACTCGAACAGCGGTTCGCAAACAGAACATCTGCCAGGATTGCGCTATCAGCTTTTAGCTGCGTTGCGGCTTCTCGACAGCGGACCTTCCAGTCCTCAAGCGAAACACGTGGCAGTTTTCCATCGCTATCAAGCAGAATCTCGACAACAGATTGCAGACTGAACGGCGCATGATTATCCATATGAATGACGCCGTTGTATCCGTCATCCTCAAGGGAGCTTGCTACCAATAATCGCGCAAGGACATCTACTGGCATACCGTAAAAACACGAATCCGGCCAGTCCGGTACAACACCAGCGGCATACGCGGCGTGCAGAACGCTCATGTAAGTGTCGTGAGGCTTTGCTTGTCCAGTCGATGCCGGCGGCAAAGCGTGTGATGTGCGGTAAATTTTTACCGGCACGCCGCGCTCTGCCGCAGCCGACAATATTTGTTCACCAGCCCATTTTGATTGGGCATAGGCAGTGAGAAGTCCCTCGGGATCGGCATGTATACACTCTTTATTCAGAATTACCAGACGTCCCTCTTGATGACGCCTGCATACCGTCATGGGTGAGAGAAAGATGATCGGCTTGAGATGCTGGCTAACGGCCAACTTTACGATGGTTGTGATCGGATCAACATTGGTTTTTCTGTGCGTGGCGTAATCAGCCAGCACGTTAAGCGAAGCACCAAGATGATAGATAACATCCACTGCCTCGGAAATGCGCTGCCACTCGGCCACGTCAAGTCCCAGGCAAGGCTCTGTCAGGTCGCCGGTTACCGGTTCGATGCGCTCCATCCAGGAGGCGACAGGCACAATTCCGTATCGGTCCATTGACTCCCGCAAGCGGGCCAGACCTTCAGCCTTGTCGCTCGAACGAACTAGGCAATAAATCCTTGCCTGCGTACCGGACAATAACGCCGACAACACATGTGCACCGATCCAGCCTGTGCCGCCAGTCAGTAGAATGGCTCTCGGTTCTGATGTTGCAATCGGTTGCGGACGCCGGCTTCGGCTGAAGTCGAGAGCCGTGAAGCTATCTATTGCCGTAGCAACGTCAGCCACCACCATGCTGTTATCGATCGACGGCACAGCCTGCGCCTCTAGTCCCTCTGAGTCGTTCGCTTGCTTGGCCGCCTGACGTTCCTGGTACAGGATAGCCAATGACTCTACAGTGAGGTTTTCAAACAGCTCGTGCATTTCCAGCTCGAATGACAGCGTCGCATTCAGGTCTCGCACCAGTTGCGTAGCCAGCACGGAATCGCCACCCAGATCGAAGAAATTGTCGGTAACGCCGATCACAAGACCAACCAGGAGGCGCGACCACGCATCCAGCAGGGCGCGTTCCACGGCATTGCGCGGCAATACCTTGGCGGATTGGGCATCCATCGCTGCATCGGCGATCTCGGGCAAAGCCTTGTAATCGATCTTGCCATTGGGCGAAATTGGAATGCGGTCCAGAGGAACAATGATTCTCGGCACCATGTAATCGGGCAGCCGCTCTGCCAGATAATCTTTCACGGCTTGCTGGTCCGGCATACATTCGACGCCCTTGAATTCGACGCCTTTAAATTCGATGTAAGCAGCCAGTTTCCGGTTTTCAGACGATCCGGCAGTCGGCACGACGACCGCAGTCTTGATTGCCGCATGCTGGCGTAGCACCGCTTCAATTTCGCCCAGTTCCACGCGGTGGCCGCGGATCTTGATCTGCCCGTCGTCACGGCCAAGGATCACGATATTGCCATCGGCCGTGTAGCGTCCGAGGTCGCCGGTATCGTACAAACGCTCGCCGGTTTGCGGATGCGTAACGAAACGCGCTGCGGTCTTTTCGGCATCTTGCCAATAGCCCATGGCAAGCCCGATACCACCGATGAAGATATGTCCCTTTACTTGATCCGGACAGGGCCTGAATGCATGGTCCAAAACCCACATGGTTTGATTCGGCAGCGGCTTGCCGTAGGGGATGCTGATCCACTCCGGCGCGATGGCTTGCACGGGATAGTAAATCGACCAGATCGACGCTTCGGTCGCACCGCCCAGACTGACGACTTGCGCCTGCGAATAGCGTGCGCGGACCCGGCCGGGCAAGTCGAGCGGGATGAAATCGCCGCTTATGAGCACCGTGCGTAGCGGCGCCTCTTCCTCTTCGCCCGAGAAGAAGCTATCCATCAGCATGGACATGAGTTGCGGTGCGGAATTCCAAAGCGTGACTTGATGCTGCACGATCAGGTCGCGCCAATGAATGGGATCATGCGCCTTGCGATAGTCGGGCAGTACGAGCGCACCACCGGCGTCGAGCAGTCCGAAGATGTCATAGACCGAGAGGTCGAAACTCAACGAAGAGACTCCCAGTACACGATCCTGCGCGCCGACGCGGTACAAGCGGTTGATATGTTTAATCGTGTTTACGGCACCGCGATGATCGATCATCACGCCCTTGGGCACGCCAGTCGTTCCCGAAGTAAAGATGATATAAGCCAGCACATCGAGATCCGCGTCCAAGGAAGCTTGGTGCGCTGGACCGTATGTGCCCTTGTCGCCGGCGCTTATTGCACGGACCCTCCATTCATCAGTATTGAGTTCCTCGCGCATTGCATTTGGCTGCGTAAGCACGTGTCTGACTTCACCGATTCGCAGCAAGTCCAGCTGGCGTTTCGTCGGCAAATCCGCGTCGATCGGCATATAGGCGCCCCCTGCCAGCAACACCCCATATACCGCGACGATCTGTTCCCAGCCTTTCCGCATGACGACCGCCACGGGCTGCCCGGCGTGGACGCCGGATTGGAGCAGCCAGTCGGCGACAGCGGCGCTCTCGGCGAGCAATTCGCCGTACGTTAATGTCCGCTCAGGCGACAGGATCGCTACTGCCTGTGGATTCTTCAGTGCCTGTTCGACGAACCCCGCATGCAGTCGCTGTTGCGGCAATGACCCAAGCGTGTTGTTGGCCGCTTCCCGGCGGCGCTGCATCTCCTCGGGCGGTGCGACGACGTCACGCAGATCCCACACCGACTCGTCGTTGGCCAGCCGTTCAACCAGTCTGCGGTAAGAGGAAAACATCGCATCCAGCACGCCCTCCTCGAATACGGCATCCGCGGCATCCCAAATAAGGAGCAAATCTCCATTGACTTCCATCACATGATGATCGAGCCATACCTGCGAAGTCTGGCTGACACTGTAGACCTTCTTGCCGAACTGCTCGATGTTGCCGGCCTCTTCGTTGCCGCTCCAGATCAGCCCGCTGGAAAAAACGACCGGCATGGCGGCCTGGAGCGAAATGCCGCGGTGCCTGGCCCACTCGCGTATCACGGTGACGCCGCTGACTTCGCGATGATCCATATCGATCAGGAACTGCTGTTGCAGGCGGCGCGCACGCTCAAGGAAAGTCGAGTGGCTGTCGCGCAAATCAACTTCTTGCATCACCAGCGAGGTGAAGTCGCCCAGCAGACTATTCACCTCTGCATGCATCGGCAGCCGGTTCGACACCGTCACGTTCAGCGTGAAATGCGGTGTCGCGCTCCAGCGCGCGAGCACTTCCGAATAACAGGCCAGCAACAGACCGGATGGCGTCAATCCCTTGGCGCGAGCGCTGGCGCGAAGCTTCTCCCAGCGCGCTTTTTCAAGGCACATATCGCGTCGGCTGAAACGCGGCGATTTGCGCGCCGACAGGTCGGAACGCAACGGCAACTCGGGTGCCGCAGGCAGAGTTTCCACCCGCCCCATCCAGTAAGCATGTGCACGCTGATACGCTTGGGAATGCTGCAATCCCTGTTCGGCCAGCACGTAGTCGCGGAAAGAGATTTCGAATTTCGGCGGTTTCGTTTCCGGATGTTCGTAGAGCTGGCACCACTCCTTGAAAAAAAGAAATATGCTCCATGCATCGAGAATCAGCAGATCCAGGCTGACATGCAGGCGCACGCGCTCGGTGGGCAGCAGCGTGGCGCGCACCTCGAACAACGGCCACCGGTCCGCCTTCAATACCTGATGGGACAGTACGTCCCGCGCATCCAAGGCCGCCCGTTCGGCTGCCTCGGGTGATGCCTTGGAGGCATCATTGAGCAGGATTCGGTAAGGCGGCACCGTAGGCAGAATACGTTGCGTGCCGTCACTGCCGACAACCGCGCGCAACATGTCATGACGCTCGATCATGCGGCAGAGCGCAGCGTTGAGGCGTTCGATGTTCAACGCCGGACAATCGAGTTCGACATAAAGATGCGTTGCGACGTTACCCATCTCCATCGCGCTGTCGCGTCCGAGCCAGTACGCTTGCTGCAAATCGGTGAGCGGAAATGGTCCGGCGCGTCCGACCGGGTCGGGCACTAACTGCGGCAGCGGATTCTCCTCCGCACTGCGCCTGGACCGCAGCAGAGTCAGGATTTCCGCCTTGTACAGGCGCAAGGCCTGACGCAATTCGTCCGTCAACGCCCCCTGCGGTGCGTTGACACGCAACTCCTCGTTCTCCAGCCGTAGCCGGATGCCCAATTTATTCAGTTCAACCAGTAATTTTTCCATCTACTTCAGTCTCCTCTTGTTTTTGGTTTTTTTAATGTGGTTGCACCAGCACCGTTTCACCGAATCCGGTCAAACAGGCAGAGGTTCGTTATTTTTTCGTGATAACAACCATTCTTCGATGGTCTTGGCAACGCCGGCAACCGCAGCGTCGGAAAGCAAAGTGTAATGCGTGCCGCCGAAGAATTCGGCATCGACGTGGCCGGAAGTGAAGGCGCTCCAGCCCCAGTCGGAACGATGGGAATACGGGTGCTCGGCAAACTCGCTGACGACACCATCTCTGGCGCGGACAAGCAGTATATCGGCATCAATCCCCTCACCCGCATACTGCCGGCTGCCGCGCACGATGCCGGCAAACACCTGGTAAATCGCCGTCAGTTGCTCAATATCCAGCGCAAGTTCGCGCCCGGACGCTTGCAGCGATTGCGACACCTGCTCCAGTTGCTGCCGCGCTCCGGCGCCGGAGATGTCGATCGCCCCGATGATCCGTGCGACGGGAAGATCAAGCGCCAAGTCTTCCAGGAACCAGCCGAGCAGCACTTTGTCATCTACTGGCGCACTCGGCAAAGGCGCCGGGCAATCGATCATTGCCACACCGGCGACCGTGCGTCCACGGCGGCGCAACTGCACCGCCATTTCAAAAGCGATCAAGGCGCCTGACGACCAGCCGCCCAGCAAAACCGGGCCGCTCGGCTGCTGCTGCTCAAGCAGGTCGACATAGGTTGCAGCGAGAGCTTCAATCGATTCCAGCGGCTCGCCCTGCTCTTCCAGGCCAGGTGCCTGGAAGGCATGGACAGGACGATCGAGCGCAACGGCAAGGCCGTGATAACACATGACATGGCCGCCTGCCGGATGCACCAGGAAAAATTGCCGGTTTGCGCCTTGCGAACGAAGCGCGATCTGGTATCCGGCATGCGCCGGTGCCTTGCCCTCACGCAGTTGCACCGCTACGTGCTCCACCGTTCGTTCCAGCCAGATCGAACCGAGCGACAGGGACACGCCGAACGCTTCGCGTAGGGCACCGATAATGCGTACCGCTTCGAACGACTGACCGCCCATGTCGAAAAAATCATCGGTTACGCATAATTCCGGCTGACGCAGTACCCTGCGCCAGATCGCAAGCAGCCGGCGTTCTGTTTCATCGGCCGGTGCGCGCGTGTTGCGGACCTTGGGCAGGGTATTGCACGCCTCCATACGCGGCAAAGCCTTGCGGTCGACTTTACCGTTGCTGCTGAGAGGTAAACGATCAATGACCTGAATTGTCCGCGGCACCATGTAATCCGGCAGCTTTTTGGCCAGTGCGGCACGCAATGCTTCGGGTTCCAGCGTAGCGTCGCCTGCAGGAACGACATAGGCTGCGAGCTGCAGATTACCGGTGGCGGAAGTTTGCACCGCCGCCACTGCCGCGCTGATGCAGAGATCAGCGCTGAGCACGGATTCGATCTCACCCAGTTCAATGCGATGTCCCTGAATTTTTACCTGCGAGTCCTTGCGTCCCAGGAATTCAATCACGCCGCCGGGTAGATAACGGCCGATATCGCCGGTGCGATAAATGCGCTCGCCGGTTACCGGATGCGGCATGAAACTGGCCGTCGTTTTCTCCTCATCTTTCCAATAGCCGCGGGCCAAGCCCACACCGCCGATATACAAGTCGCCGGCAGTCCAGTCCGGTGCGGCGCGCCCCCATTCATCAAGGATGTACCACGGCTGATTTTGCATCGGATAGCCGTATGGAATGCTGGGCCATGCGGGATCGACTTCACCGATTTCGTAGAAAATCGACCAGATGGACGCTTCCGTTGCGCCCCCCAGGCTGACGACATGCGCGTTGGGAGCCACCCGGCGGATACGGTCGGGCAAGTCAACCGGAACCCAGTCGCCGCTCACCATGACCAGCCGCAAATGAGGCAAAGTGACGCCCCGGCTTTCGGCCGTCTCAATCAGCAGCCGCGCAAGCGGCGGCGCGGAATTCCAGACGGTGACACGCTGTTCTTGCACCACGTCCAGCCAATGCGAAGGATTGAGGCTCTGGCCCGGTTCGGGATAGACAAGAGCGGCGCCGGCGGCGACCGAGCCGAACAGGTCGTACACCGATAAATCGAATCCGAACGAAGACACGCCGAATAGTCTATCGTCGGCGCCGACACAAAAACGCCGGTTGATGTCGAGCACGGTATTGACTACCCCGCCATGCTCGATCATCACGCCCTTGGGACGTCCGCTGGAACCCGAGGTATAGATCAGGTATGCCAGGGCCAACGGATTGGACACATACTCGTTATCAACGCTTTGCGATGCCCTGCCGGCTTCGGCATCCTCAATGAACAATACCGAAATAGTGGCGGGCCATTGCAGCGCATCGGCGTAGTGTTGCTCTGTCAGCACAGCGGCCGCTTCGCAATTTTCCAGGATGTAGCTGCGGCGCGCATCCGGCAAGCCGGGATCGATCGGCACATAGACGCCGCCGGCCTTCAGCACGGCATAGACCGCCTTGAACAATGCCGCGCCACGATTGGCCACGATGGCAACTGTCTTGCCTCGCACGTCGGCGGCATCCGACAAGGCACCGGCGATGCAATTGCTGGCATTGTCGAGCTCGTGATAGGTCAGCTTGCGGCCGGCTGCGATCAAGGCGGTATTGTTCGGAGAGACGCGGACCGGCTCTTTCAGAAAGTCTTGCAGCAGGCATGGCGGTACCGGCTTGGCAGGCGGACAAACAGCATCCCTGGCCTCCAGCATGCCGGAGGGCGTCAAGTCAAGGACCTCGCTTTGCCAGAGCGTATCGTCAGCAGCCAGGCGCGTGATCAGGTTCTTGTACGCATCCCACATGCTGTCGATCAAGCCATCCGGGAAGAAGGCCTCCAGCAAATCCCACACGTAGTAGAAACTGCCGTCAGCCAGTTCCCAGAACTGATGGTCGAGCATGACCTGCGAAGTTTCCAGGCAACTGAAATCAGAGCGCTCGAACCCCGCCATGAAAAGCCCGCTGCCGATGACGAACGGAATGGCTGCGGTGCCGAGGCTTCCCTTGCGGCGGTTCAGCGCCTGCATGACCTGCATGCCGCCCCATTGCAGGTGCCTGGCATCGCGGATCACTTGCTCTTGCACATTGCGGGCGCGTTCGACGAAGGTATTCTTCTGGCGAAAATCGATTTCCAGTGGATAGAGCGACGCGAAATTGCCGACGATATCGCGGATCTCCGGATGAATATTCAGGCGCCGCGTCATCATGTTGCTCAGGACAAAATGCCGGCTGTTGCCCCACGCGCTCATGATTTCGGCATACGCGCAGAACACGGCGTTGGATGGCGTCAGTCCAAAATGCGCGGCACGCGCCTTGAAAGCGGACCAGGTCGCCGCAGCAATGAAGCCTTCGCGCCGTTCCAGCCGGGAGCGGCAACGGCGGTCCATATCGGCGCGCACCGGCAACGCGGGCGGCCCCGGCAACGCATCCAGCCGCTGCTCCCAATACCGTTGCGCAGTCTTGCCTGCTGCGCTCTGCGCCAACGCATCCAGCGTCAAGGCCGCATCGCGGAAAGTGAGGCTTAATGGCGGCAGCTCGGCTTGCGGGTTGCTGTAGTAGAGATCGATTTCCTGCAACAGCCGGGTGGTGCCGAATCCGTCGGAGAAAAAATTATTGTGGTTGTAATGGATGGTGGCCTTTTCGACATGGTCCCCTTTGGCGTCAATCTCCATCCACAACGTCACCCTGAGGTCAATCCACGGCCAACGATCGAGCGGCAATTCGCTGCGCATCATCCGGGCGCGCACTTCCTCGCGCGTGCGCCGGGCTTCTTCCGGCGCTGCATGCCGCAGATCCTGCACCTTGCATTGCAAAGGCGCCGGGTCCTTGACAACGGCAAGCCGTCCGTCCGGCTGGACTGTCACGATTTCCCCGCTGTGCCGGACCAGCGCCTTGTTCCAGGCTGCTTCATAACGCGCCACATCGAGTCCCGTAACATTTTTCTCGATGTAGTAGTGCGGCCGTACATGGAACTCCATGTACGGATCATCCCCCATGTAAAAACCCAGTTGCATGTCGGAGAGCGGGAACGGCTCGTACCTGTTTTCCCGGTCGGGCGCGCAGACCGGCAAAGCGTCCTCCTCCACTTGGCTGGATTCCTGCAGCCAGCGCAGCATCGCCTGCTTATGCGTTGCCAGCCGCGTGCGCAGATTCGCTGTCAATGCCCCGTGCGGGGCGTTGACTTTCAGATTTTCGCCTTGAGATGAGACGGTGATGCCACGCTGCCGCAACTCGTGCAACAAGGTCATCATCGTCATAGTACGAACTCCTCTCCGCTATCGGCAAGCGCATCGGCGTCTTGCGAACTCTGGCTGAGATAGCTCAACAGCACTTTTTGGTAAATCAGGTTGGCGACTTCTTCCACTGAATTGTTGCCGATCAACAGGTGGGCGGGCAAATCGACATTTACCCAAGCCCTTACCCTGTTACGCAACTCCATCGCCATCAGCGAATCGACGCCCAGTGAAGAAAGCCGCACATCGCGCGGGTCGGCATCATTGTCCAACGGACCACCTTCATCGCTATGGAGAACCTGTTTCAACAGGCTACAGAGCGCCTGTCTGACCGCAAGGCCTGCCGCAGCGCTGTCCAGTGCCGCCAATGCCTCAACCCGGATCAATTGATTCGCTTGGTTGCCGGATTCGCTTGCCCGAGTACCGGCAATGTCGCGCAGCAGACTGCGAATAACCGAGGCGGGAAGGTAATCGGTGAAGCGCTGCCAGTCGATTGCTGCGACAGCAGTCTGCATCCAGCCGCCTGCCAGCACATCGCCAAGCGCCTTGAGCGCAACCGGCACCGCCATGGGCATCACCCCTTGACGCGACAGATGCTGCACCAGCGCCGGATCGCTGGCCATGCCGATATTGGCCCAAGGTCCCCAGTTGATGGTTGTTGCGCACAAGCCTTGCTGACGGCGTTGCGCCGCCAGCGCATCCAATACACCGTTCGCCGCGGAATAATTGCACTGTCCGGCCGAACCGAAAGTCGCCGCAATCGACGAAAACAGGACGAAATGATCCAGCGCGATATCGCGGGTATGTCGGTCAAGCAGCAGGGCGGCTTTCGCCTTGGAGTCGATGACATCACGCCATTTCTGGTCGTTGATATCTGCCAGCGGTCTATCCTGCAACACACCTGCCGCGTGGAAGACACCGCGCAACGGCAGGCGGGCATGGGCGAATTCGGCGCATAGTCCGGCAACCTCCACCTCGCGACTGACATTCGCCTTGCGCAAAACGATGTCCACGCCACGTGGCCCCCAATGTTCGATCAGGCGGGCAATCCGCTTGTCGGGGGTCGCATGTCGTCGGCTGACGAGAATGATTTGCCCAGCGCCAGCATTGGCCAGCCACTCCGCCAAAGCAACGCCGATGCCACCAGTGCCGCCGGTCACCAGGTAGCAGCCGTCGTTGCGGATAGTCGGCATGGTGGATTTTGCCGGCAATGGCAATTGACGCAGGCGCGACGCTCTGACCAGACCATCGCGAATCGCCAACTGGATTTCCCCATCGGCAGCCACCGCTGCGGCCAGCACCTGCAAGTCCGCATCGCCCGGCTGGTTGTCCAAGTCGATCTGCTGCAAGGCCAGTCCCGGATATTCCAGCGCCACCGAGCGCAGCATGGCAGCCAAGCCAGCCTGCGCCAATCCGGTCACTTCAATGCCATCCAGCTGTATGGCCGCACGGGTCACGATGCAGACTTTGAAACCCTGCGGCAAATCCATTATCCCGCCCAGCGCCACCAGCAAGCACTGCAAGCGGCAGCATAATATGGCGCAGCGCTCGGCCTGATCGTCGTCGGCGCGATCAGCACCCAGACAAACGATGATCCCTGCTGCACTGACTGTCGATGCCAACGCCTGCCGCAGCGAGCGCTCGGTCTCCGCCAAATTGTCGGCACTGTTTTCCAGAGTGCCGAACTGCAATGCCGGGGTCGGCAGCGCTTGCCGAACACGTTGATCGACCGTCGTTTCGGTCAGCACCAGCCAGGTTTTTTCCGAAGCGTCCGATACCTCTTCGCATGGCGATTCGACCCATTTCGTTGTCAGATACTGCACTGTGGCAAGCGGCGGCAAGGCAAGCACCGAACCGAGCGACACCAGGGACAGGTGCAGGCCGCGCACTTGTGCGATGGGGGTTCCGCGGCCATCGTACAACATCAAGCCGGCAACGATTTTCTTTTCCGCCGAGGCCGGCCCCAATTGAGCTTCGACGTACACTTGTCCATCACCGGCGCCGAACACGAGGATCTCATCCACGCCAGTCGGCAACGGCACCAGCCCCTTGTACTCGCTGCGCTTGCCGAGAAGTGCGCCGACAACCTGAAACGCTGCATCCAGCAACACCGGATGCAGCACGCCATTCGCCGCAGCTCCCGTTGCCGCCGCTTGCGGAAGTGCCAGCAAGGCCCTTGCCTTCGGTCCGTCAAGCGCCAAATGTTGCACGGCCTGAAATCGATCTCCGTATTCCAGCCCCTGCTCTGCCCAGTAAGCATAGAACGCAGCCACGTTCTGAGGCGCGCCATCCACGGTGCCGCCGGCACGTTGAGGGTCGACATGCCGGTTGCCGTAATACAGCTTGCCGGATGCATAGGTTTCCCATGTCTCGCCTTCCGCATCCCAGGCCACCACACGCGCCAGCCACCCGGAGGATTCGTCCTCGCCGACATCTTCTGGCGCAAGCCTCTGAATAACGGTTTGCAGGCGCACGCCGCCCTTCGTCAAATCCAGCGGGCGGAAAAATTCCAAGGCTTGCAGGGATAATGCCTCTCCGGAGACAAAAATTCCGGCATCCTTGGCTGCCGCCGCCATCAAGCTCGCGTATCCCGCGCCCGGCATAACCGCACGACCTTGCAGCTTGTGATCATCGAGGTAGGCTGTGGTCTCATCCGGCAGTGAAGTTTCGAAACAGGTAATGTCTTCCACCGCGATATCGACCCGACGTCCCGCGAGAGAGCGCGTTTGCCCACCGGATAGCCGGCCTCTGGCGGCGACATCGGCGGCCGGGTTGCGGCTGAACCAATATCTGCCGTGGTCGAACACATAAAGCGGCAGCGCAACGGACCGCGCCTTGGCATCATGCGCATCGAGCCGAACTTCCACGCCAGCAGCAAAAAGCGCCCCCGCCGCCTCCAGCCACTGACGCCGTTCCTCGCCCTCCTTACGCATGGTTGCGATCCATGTGCCTTCGCTATGCGTGCGTACGCCGAGCCTGGACAGCACCGGCATGGGACCGGCCTCGATAAAGGTATTCGCGCCCGCTGCCGCCAACGCGCTGACCGCCGCGCTGAAATACACCGGCTGCCGCAACTGATTAATCCAATAATCGGCTTGATCGAGACGAACACCTTGTTCGCCGCCCGATGGGATCATGCGCACCGCCATCGGACGGAATTCGACCGTGGCAAACGCCTGACGGAATGCGCCAAGTATCGGCTCCATCAACCGGGAATGGAATCCATGGATGACCTTTAGCCGCGTGACATAGATGTCGTGACTGACAAACAGGCCGAGCGCGCGTTCGATATCGACGGTAGTGCCGGAAAGCACGATCTGGTCCGGTGCGTTGACCGCGGCGATTTCAAGCGAGCTTCCTGACTCGGCAAGCAGCTGGGTAACACGCTCTTCACCGGCGGCGACCGACAACATTCCCCCTTGTTCGGGCACGGATGCCATCAAGCGTCCGCGTTCAGCCACCAGGCGCAAGGCCGTCTCGAGGTCCAGTAATCCGGCCACACAAGCAGCCGCATACTCACCCACGCTATGGCCGACCACGAATTCGGGCTCCACGCCGTGATGCTGCCACAAGTGCGCAAGCGCCAGCTCCAGCGCGATCAGCGCCGGCTGTGCATAGCGCGTGTCGTCCAGCAAGGCCGTATTATCGCCAAACAGAATGCTGCGGATGGAGCGCCCAAGACAAGGCATCAGAAGCACGTCGCAGCGGTCGATGAATTCCTTGAAAACCGGCTCGGCATCATACAATTCGCGTCCCATGCCGGCATAGTGCGCGCCTTGCCCGGTGAACAGAAACGCAATCCGGTTGCGTTGCCGTGCGCGCCCTCTTGCGACATGCGGCAGCAACGCCGCTGGCTGGTCAACGAACCGCGTGAGCAATGCGGCAATTTGCGCCGAGTCCGCCCCAGACACCGTAAGGCGTTCCGGCAAGCGGGCGCGCTGTGTATTGGCCGCGTCGCAAATTGTCTTCAGCTCGGAGGCAGATGCGGCCGCCACCAGTTCCGCATACTGCCGCGCCAATCCGCGCAGGCTGACCGTGCTGTTGGCCGACAACATCAGAAGGAATGAACCGAATGCATCACTGGATTCGGGAAATGCCGGCAGCTGCGCCGCCACCGGCACGCCATGTCCCTCCAGGATCAGATGTGCATTCGTCCCGCCGAAACCGAACGAGCTCACCCCGGCGCGGCGCGGACGATTGTCGCTGTCTGGCCACTGGATCAAATCGCGCGCAATCCGCAAGCAACTGCCGTTCAGATCGATACGACTGTTCTGCTCGCCAGCGGCACATACAGGCGGTATTTCGCCGTGCTGCAATACCAGGACAGTTTTGATCAACCCGGCAATGCCTGCCGCGGGTTCCAGGTGGCCGATATTGGGTTTGGTCGCCCCCAGCCAGCAAGGAGCGGCATCCGCACCATCGAATACGGCCTTCAATGCCATGACTTCGATCGGATCGCCCAAAGGCGTGCCGGTACCGTGCGTTTCAACATAGCCGATGTCGCCGGGAACCAGGCCAGCCCGTTGCAGGGCCGTACGGACGACTTGCTGCTGCGCGTGGCCGTTGGGCGCTGTCAGGCCATTGCTCGCTCCATCCTGATTGACTGCCGAGCCGCGAATAACGCCAAGAATCCGATCGCCGTCGCGTTCTGCATGACGCAACAATTTCAGTACGACGACGCCGCACCCTTCACCGCGTACATAGCCATCCGCCGCCTCGCCAAAGGTATTACAGCGCCCGCTCGGCGAGAGCATCCGCGCCCGGCTGAAGATGACGCCATAGTCCGGCAACAACACGAGATTGACGCCACCAGCGAGCGCCAAGTCGGTCTCGCCTGCCGCAAGGCTGCGGCAGGCCTGATGTACCGCCACCAGCGAAGAAGAGCACGCGGTATCCACGGCCATGCTCGGCCCCTGCAGTCCCAGGCAATAGGAAATACGGTTGGCGGCAATACTCAGTGCGCCCCCCGTGCCGGAATGCATGTCCTGACCGGCCCCCGCTTCGCGCTGCAAACGGAAGTAGTCGTTCGAGCTGACCCCCACGAACACGCCGGTCGCGCTTCCAACCAACTGGTTCGCCGGGATACCGGCAGATTCCAGCGCGTGCCATGCGGTTTCCAGCAACAGCCGCTGCTGCGGGTCGATACTATCGGCTTCACGCGGCGAAATGCCGAACAACGACGTATCAAAATGGTCAATCTCGGATAAGAAGCTTCCCCAGCGGTGAGGATCGTTCGCACCAGCCTGGTAGCCGGTCAATGCGATGCGTTCAGAAGGAATTTCGCTCACTGCAGTCCTGCCGGCCTTGAGCAGTTCCCAGAATTCATCGAGTCCGTTCGCTTCAGGAAAGCGGCAACCCATGCCGATGATGGCGACCGGTTCGAATTGGCCGCTCTCGCGCGGCGACAACTCAGCGCGGCTTCCGCGCAAATAAGCGGCAAGACGCGCGATGGTTGGATATTCAAAAGCGATGGTGGGTGAAAGCGTCAGATCCAGCGACTCGCCCAGTTCGGCAATCAGCTCCACCACTTTCATCGAATTCAACCCGAGTGCCGAAAACGGTTGATCTCTCGGAATTTGACTGGCTGGAAGCGCGCTCATCCGGGCAACACCATCGCGGATCAGACTTTCAAGTGCAGACTGGTCGATCTCGACACTGGCCGTCCGCTCCGTGCGGCTCGCCGAATCGGCCTGGGTACGCTGCCACTGCCCGATCCCGCCGAGCTCACCTGAGAGAAACAAGCGCCGGCATAACTTGCGCTGTATCTTTCCGCTCGATGTCTTTGTCAGAGCGGCCGGCTCAAGCAATACAACAATATCGACATCAATGCCGTGCTGCTCGGTCACGGCACGCGCCACGGCCAAGCCAACTTCGTTCACGTCAATCTTCTTGCGCGCAGTACGCTCAACCTCCTGCACCACCATCAACTGCGGCGCGTCCGCAGTATCGTCGAGTGTAAATGCCGCCCCCCACCCGCCCTTGCGCAGCGCAGGATGAGCGTTTTCGGCAGTGCGCTCGATATCCTGCGGATAGTGATTGGCGCCCCGGATGATGATCAGGTCTTTCAGGCGACCGGTCACATACAATTGCCCATCGTGAATGAATCCGAGATCGCCGGTTCGTAGATAGCATCGGCCAGGATAGTCCGGCAACGTGGCTCCGAAAATCTCGTTGGTCTCCGGCCCCTTGTTCCAGTAGCCCGCACATACACTGCCGCCGCTGGCCCAGATTTCACCTACCTGTCCTGCATCACATTCCACCCCGCTTGCGGGGTTGACAATGCGCACGTCGAAATCGCCGGCAACCACGCCGCTACTGACAAAAGGCTGGTGCCCGGCTTGCTCCGTTTCACCGATCACCACCTTATCCCGTTCAAGCGCCTGCTTGTCCAGCCATAACACAGGAGCTCCCTCGCCTCCTTTGCCAGCTGTGATGCCAAGCGTCGCTTCCGCCAGTCCGAAAGCGCCAACCAGAGCCCCCGGCTGAAGGCCGCATGCAGCAAATTTCGCTGCAAACCGACGCATTGTCAGCAGCGAAATCGGCTCTGCCGCATTCACTGCTGCACGCCAGCATGAGAGGTCGAGGGTTGCCACCTCTTCTGGCGAAACTTTGCTTACGCATAGCGCGTAAGCAAAATTTGGCCCGCCACTGAAAGTCGCACGGAACCGGCTGATCGCCCGCAACCAGCGTACCGGTTTTTGCACCATCGCGGCCGGCGGCATGAAAACTGCGGTTCCCCCCAATGTCAGCGGCATGATGATGCCTTGCACCAGTCCCATGTCGTGGAAAATCGGCAGCCAGGACACCGTCGTTTCCCCTTGTCCGACACCAAGCGCATCACTGTACAGTGCGCAATTGCCTAACAAATCGCCATGCCGAACCATCACCCCTTTCGGATCGCCGGTCGAACCCGATGTGTACTGCAAATAAGCAATGCTGTCGGCTTCAACTTGATCGTTGATGAATCCTGGCTGTTGGTAATCGACCTGGTCAATCGCAATAACCGACTCCGCTGCATCACCTTCGATAGCGAGGCGCTCACGCATGCCATCCGCAAGCGAGGAAAGTGTCAGCATTGCGCAGGCGCCGGTATCGCGCGCAATCACGCCAATGCGTTCTGCATGCCAATTATTCCGCGGCGGATAAGCAGGCACGGCGATCACGCCAGCGTACAAACATCCGAGGAAAGACACCACGTATTCCAGCCCGGACGGAAGCAGCAACAACACGCGCTCCCCGCATAATCCTCGATTTGCCAACTCGGCGGCGACGGCCATGGCGCGCCGATGCAAGGATTGATAACTCAACTCGACCGAGCGTTCGTCGCCGGTTTCAAGAAAAATCAGCGCGCTGCGCGATGAATGAGCCGCTGCATATTCGGAAATCAGATCGCTTAGTCTGGGACGGTTTTTACACGGTGCTTCAATGGGCTGATTAAGTAGTAAAGCCGTTGCACTCTGGTGATTCATTGTTACGTCTCCTGATGCTCTTCCAAAACGCCAAAACCGAGGGAGGGTTTGATGTGACGAGGGGGGGGGGAAAGCCAAGTAAAGGGAGAAACGGTAGAAGATGCTGACAAGGTAAACGTGATCCGAGCTTGGTTGTGTTTTTCGGATACCAACGTCTTCATCAAACCGCCAGTTTTACTCCAGTAGCCAGGCTGCATGATGCTGCGCCGGGTTCTTGTAATGCAACGCCGGGGGGGGACGTCGCCGACTGTAAAACACCTCAATGTAATCGAATAAATCCTGCCTGACCTCCTCCTTCCTGACGTAGTTTCCACGGAGCGCACGCTCGTTTTTCAAACTATTGAAGCTGCTCCTCATCGGGACATTGCTCCGGCAATTGCCCTTGCGCCTCATGCTCGTCGCCATGCCATATTCGGCCTGCAAAACCCGATAGTCGCCACTGCAATGCTCGCTGCCATGGTCAGACTGACGCAAAAGACTGGCTTCGGTTTGCGACGGAAGTGTGCCATGCGCAGCGCGTTCATCATCAGTTTCCGACTCATCTGGAATGCCCCTGCCTTTCAATTCATCCGTGATGCGGGGGTGATCCGCAGGTCTGCCGGTATTGCCCAGGCAGCGAACGCATCAGCGCTGGCAACTGCTGAATCTCGTACATTTTTTTATCCTTCAGCAGTCAATGCAGACTGCTACTTTTGGTATCCGAAATTCAAGCCAACTTCACTCAGTCATATGACATGTGCAGTCAAATCGATACTACACAACTCGCCCTATGATTGCAATGATGCAATGTATTGCACTGCATCAATACTGGAGCTAAATAACGCTAAAGCCGGCACTCTTCTTGCGCGCGTTTGACGAATTTTCGCGAGCGAAATCAGCAGAAAGAAATGCACCAGCTATCGTTCTACGCTCCTGCACAAATTAAAAAAACAGGCAGCCGCTCATGTGACCTGCCGCGTCAGCGACACTAACTCTTAATGTAAGCGCTAACGAGTACAAGATTAAGAGCGACGTCAATCCAGAAGATTGATATGTCACAAAAATTCTGCACCCATGTCACTCTCTTCCGTCATCACATAACAGCGACATCGGCCAGCGCAGTTGTGCGAGCACAGTGTGCTACCAAGGCGAAGAGAAAGAGTTGCGTCTGAAGATGATTCCTTAAACCTGAATGTGACGCTTTTCACACCAGTTGATCTGTCAACCTACCCCAGCGCTTGACCTCATCGCCGAGAGCGGGCAATAGTAGCCAGTCAAGCTGAATTGCAGAGTATCTGCCGGCCGCTCGAAGGCGATTGCGGCGTTGCCGATGCGCGCCGGGAGAACCACCCCGGCTGTGCTCGGCCCTTGCAGGGCGCGCAATGGCTTGCAAGCCATTGCCGTTACGCAGGCGCATCGCATGCGATGCGAAACCCCTGCTCCACCCTTGCACTCACCTCCGATCGACTCGGCATATACCCAACAATTCAACTTGACTGACTACTAGCGCATTCAACGTAATGGCGTAGCTGACGATGAATGATTTGATGCTGATCAAAACCTGCCAATGACTCAGCGGACAGTTTGACATTGCACAAACTAACTACATCCTCTCAAACACAGAATGGCAACTGCGATTCATTCCAAACCAACTGACGATAGGCGCCAAGCCATCATCGAACATGATGGCTTGGCGCCCTATTTAGCGGCGCCGGCACAGACTGTACAGGCCCAATGAATCAATACCCAAACTCTTCACGTTCTTAATAATCATTTGCCGAAGGCGTACGCATGAGCATTCCAACTTTCGAACAGTTAAATCTCACCTCGAACGGGCATACCTTGGTCGCCGAAACTGCCATCGATTTTCAACAGACCAGCATCACAATCAAAGCAGAAATTCCAAACGAAAACCATCCACTACGGATGGCCCGACTCCTGCTTCTCCAACAGGCACATTGGGTCATCGGCCATGCCATCGAACAAGAACAACGAGGCGCCCGGCAAGAGTGAATCAGAGGCCGTCAGACATTCAAACATTCTTCAACAAACCATAAGGCTGCCGCATTCACCCATGTCTTCTCAAGAAAATCAATCGTCTCCAGACGCTCGTCCGACATCAATCGAAGAGTGGGCAAAAGCCGCGGCGCGTTCGGCCCCCGATGGGGCATTGAACAAGTTGGTGTGGCACACGCCGGAAGGCATCGCCGTCAAACCGCTGTACACGGCAGCTGACATCAAAGACTTGCCCTACACCGATACGCTGCCCGGCTTTGCGCCTTATGTGCGCGGGCCGCAAGCCACCATGTATGCAGTGCGTCCCTGGACCATTCGCCAGTACGCCGGATTTTCCACTGCCGAAGAATCCAACGCGTTCTATCGAAAAGCGCTGGCGGCTGGTGGACAAGGTGTGTCAGTCGCGTTTGATCTTGCCACGCACCGCGGTTACGATTCGGACCATCCGCGCGTGACCGGCGACGTCGGCAAGGCCGGCGTGGCGATCGATTCGGTCGAAGACATGAAGATCCTGTTCGACGACATCCCGCTCGACAAGGTATCGGTCTCGATGACCATGAACGGCGCGGTGCTGCCGGTGCTTGCTGCTTATGTGGTGGCGGCGGAAGAACAAGGCGTAGCGCAGGACAAACTGTCGGGCACGATTCAGAATGACATTCTGAAAGAGTTCATGGTGCGCAACACCTACATCTATCCGCCTGAACCGTCGATGCGGATCATCGCCGACATCATCGGCTACACCGCGCACCACATGCCGAAATTCAACTCGGTGTCGATTTCGGGTTACCACTTGCAGGAGGCAGGCGCCAATCAGGCGCTGGAGCTGGCTTTCACTTTAGCCGACGGCAAGGAATACGTGAAGACAGCACTCGCCAGCGGTCTCGATGTGGATCAGTTCGCCGGCCGCTTGAGTTTTTTCTTCGCCATCGGCATGAACTTTTATCTCGAAGTCGCCAAGTTGCGCGCGGCGCGTTTGCTGTGGTGGCGCATCATGCAAGAGTTCGCGCCGAAGAACCCGAAGTCGATGATGCTGCGCACCCATTCCCAGACGTCCGGCTGGTCGCTAAGCGAACAAGATCCGTACAACAATATCGTGCGCACCACCATCGAAGCGATGGCAGCGGTGTTCGGCGGCACCCAGTCACTGCATACCAATTCGTTCGATGAAGCGATCGCGCTGCCGACCGACTTCTCGTCACGCATTGCGCGCAACACCCAGCTCATCATTCAGGAAGAAACCCATATCACCAGCGTGATCGACCCGTGGGCCGGCTCCTACATGATGGAAAAACTGACGCAGGAGATGGCGGATCAGGCGTGGGCGCTGATCGGCGAAGTGGAACAGATGGGCGGTATGACCAAAGCCGTCGCATCCGGTTGGGCCAAGCTGAAAATCGAAGCTTCCGCTGCCGAGAAACAGGCGCGCATCGACGCCGGTCACGACGTCATTGTTGGCGTCAACAAATACAAGCTCGCCAAGGAAGATGCGGTCGACATTCGCGCCATCGACAATGCAGCCGTGCGTGACTCGCAAATCCGGCGACTGCACGCAACCAAGGCAGCGCGCGACGGCGCGGCCGTGACGGCGGCCTTGCACGATTTGACGGCAGCCGCGCGCAGCGGCGATGGCAACCTGCTGGCGCTATCGATTCGCGCGATGCGCGCGCGCGCGACCGTGGGCGAGGTATCGGACGCACTCGAAAAGGAATTCGGCCGCTACCGTGCCACCATTCAGAGCGTATCGGGCGTCTATGGCGCCCAATTCGACAATGACGACGGCTGGAATGTCATGAAAAAAGAAATCGAGCAATTCGCTGCGATGCAGGGGCGACGCCCACGCATCATGATTGCCAAACTGGGACAGGATGGCCACGACCGTGGCGCGAAAGTGGTGGCGACGGCGTTTGCCGATCTGGGCTTCGACGTCGATATCGGCCCCCTGTTCCAGACGCCGGAAGAAGCGGCACGCCAAGCA
This sequence comes from uncultured Oxalobacteraceae bacterium, assembly GCA_966250375.1. Taxonomy (GTDB): domain Bacteria; phylum Pseudomonadota; class Gammaproteobacteria; order Burkholderiales; family Burkholderiaceae_D; genus CAMLDH01. Next base: position 28,472 of record CBINHE010000014.1, on the reverse strand, counting down.
ATCGAGAACGATGTGCATGCGCTCGGCATCTCCACTCTTGCCGCCGGCCACAAGACGCTGGTGCCTGCAATCATACAAGCGCTCAAGAAGCAAGGCGCGGCGGAGATTGTGGTATTCGTCGGCGGCGTCATTCCGGCGCAGGATTACGATTTTCTGTATCAAGCTGGCGTGCAGGGGATCTATGGTCCAGGCACGCCGATTCCTCAGTGCGCCGGCGATGTGCTGGCAAAAATCGTCGCATCGCTGGCAATTTCCGACAGCATCGCCGAAGCCCGAACCGCATGAGCCGCCCAATGCCCCCTACCCCCTTGTTATCCGATGAAGATGCGGCGCTGATCGCGGGCGTGTGCGCGCGTGAAATCAGGGCATTGGCAAAAACCATCACGCTGATCGAATCCAACCTCGTCGAGCATCAGGTGCGTGCGCAGAAGATCATCCATAGGCTGTTGCCGGAAACCGGCCATGGGATACGTGTCGGCATCTCCGGGGCGCCGGGTGTGGGCAAGTCCACCTTCATTGAAGCGCTCGGACTCTATTTGATTGAAAAAGGCCACCGTGTGGCGGTGCTTGCAGTGGACCCTTCCAGCTCCATCAATGGCGGCTCGATATTGGGCGACAAGACGCGCATGGAAAAGCTGTCGATGGAACCCGATGCCTATATCCGTCCATCGCCGGCCGCCGGTTCGCTGGGCGGCGTCGCAGCCCATACGCGTGAAGCCATGCTGGTGTGCGAAGCGGCTGGATTCGACGTCATCATCGTCGAAACGGTGGGCGTAGGACAAAGCGAGACCGCGGTGGCTGCCATGACCGATACGTTTGTGTTACTGCAACAAGCTCATGGTGGAGACGATTTGCAGGCCATCAAGAAAGGCATTGTTGAAATGGCCGACCTGATTGCCATCAACAAGGCGGACCTGGATCCAAACGCTACGCAACTGACGATGGGCCAAATGCGAAATGCGTTGCACTTGTTACGGAGTTTGTCGCCCAACTGGCAGCCGCCCGTACTGGCAGTCAGTGCGATGCGCGGCGATGGCATTGCACTTTTCTGGGACACCATTCTGAAGCACCGTACGGTGCTTTCCGCCAGCGGGCAGATGGCGGAAAAACGCCGCAAGCAGGCGCTGGATTGGATGTGGGCACTCATTGATATGGGCTTGCAGAAACGATTTCACAGCCATAGGGCGGTGCAAGCCGCAGTGCCGGATCAGATTGCGGCGGTGGCGGCCGGTTTTGCCACGCCGACGGCTGCTGCGGCATTCTTGCTGGATCAATTTTAAGCGGAACAACATTTACAAATTTAAAATGCAAGGGATCATCTTGGAACAGAAAATTTATAGTCGAGCGACACTTCCACAGCGGCTCGCCGCCTTGTTCAACGGCGACGCATGGCAATACCTCGCAACCAATTCAGATATTCGTCTTGCAGAGGGGAATATCGCAGGCCGCAAGGTGCTGATCGTTGCGACCGACCCCGCTGCGTCTCTGGGCACCTTCGGTGTCAGCGAATGCGTCGATTTCAAGTGGGCAGTGCTGAGGGCGCGTGCGACGGGCACGCCGATTCTGCTGTTGATCGATTCCGCCGGCACCCGACTCACCGCAGGTTTGCCGGTACAAGGCGCCATACGCGGGTTGATGCGGGAAGTGCTGGATGCCCGTCTCGCCCAAGTGCCTATGCTGGCCGTGATAGGACGCTATGCGTTTGGCTCGGCGAGCATGCTGTCCTTCTCGGCCCATGCGCGTCTTTATTCAGAAGGTACGCAATTGGCGATGTCGGGCCCTCGGGTGCTGCAAGCTGCGCTGATGGACGACGTTCCCCGCGACACGGTCTTGAGCCGGATCAATGGCATTTCCCGGGCGGCCGTTGGCAACGGCGACAAGCTGATCGCCGACGATCTCGATGCTTATGCAGAAGCCGTACGCGAATGGGTCGCCAACCCGATAGCGACGACTGTGACACGCGAGGCCTTGATCCAGGAGCGCGACCATTTATCGCAACGATTGCAGGCTGGCGCGGATAGCACCCTGCGTGCCGCTGAAGGACCAGTACTGGATGGCAACACGCTACGATGCGTGATGGACAGATCTTTTGGCGCGGCCGATGCGCTCGCTTTGGCCGCGCTGGCGGAATCGGCCTGCTCGGATACCGCAATAAAGTCGCTCACGATTGTCATGGATTGCCACGGCCACAGTATCTTGCTGCAAGATGAAGAAGTCATTCTCTCGCAGTATCTGGTGCACCTGGCATTGTGTCTGCGCCATCTGGTGCGCGCAGGCGCCTCCATCCGTCTGCGTGTGACAGGCACGCTCTCCGGCGGCATTTATATTGGCCTTGCCGCAGCCGCCTCGCACACAGAATTGGCGCCGGGTGCCACCATCCGCACCTTGCCTGTTTCCTCGCTTGTTAATATTTTCGGCAACGAAATTCAAGAGACAGCCGACCGTTCTTCCTATGTCGAATGGGGTCTGGTGGACACCGTTCTTCCGTCCATCCAGCACGCTGACACGTATTCGGAATCTGTTTGCATGTCCGAGAAAAACCGGGCATCCGCATAAAACCGTACACGTTCCTGATACGACTGCATCATCAGGGAAAAGCGCTTTCTTCCTTGAATATCGACATATTCAGAATTCGTTCCATTCATCGCTATTGAGGGAGGCTCTCGGTACGGGAAGCAAAGCAGTTTTGGCAACGCCCGGTTTTTTGACTGGGCTATTGCTGCGGGCCATCCTCGCTCCCGGCGCAGGGGCCCGGGATGAAGAAGCACCAGGCGCAGCAATATTCCCGGCCCCTTCCGCCAGCTTGAATACGTTCACGGCCCGCGATAAATTTTCCGACTGCTCTTGCATGCTCTGCGCTGCGGTAGCAGCTTCTTCCACCAGTGAAGCATTCTGCTGCGTCACCGTATCCATCTGCATGATTGCTTGATTGATTTGCTCAATACCGGAGGTCTGTTCATTACTGGCTGTCGTAATTTCACCAATGATGTCGGTCACGCGCTTGACGCTCATCACCACATCATCCATGGTGGCGCCGGCTTGATCGACCAGTCTGGCGCCGACATCGACTTTTTCGACAGAATCCCCAATCAGCGTCTTGATTTCCTTGGCTGCTGTTGCCGAGCGCTGCGCCAGGCTGCGCACTTCGGCCGCGACCACTGCGAAGCCGCGTCCCTGTTCGCCGGCACGTGCCGCCTCCACCGCCGCATTCAAGGCCAGAATATTGGTTTGGAACGCAATGCCGTCGATGACGCCGATGATGTCGACAATTTTTCTGGACGATTCATTGATGGACCTCATGGTATCGACCACTTGCGACACCACCGCTCCGCCTTTGACGGCGACTTCGGATGCTGATTGCGCGAGCTGGTTGGCCTGACGCGCATTATCGGCATTTTGTTTGACGGTGCTAGTCAATTCCTCCACTGAGGAAGCGGTTTCTTCCAGCGAGCTGGCCTGCTGTTCGGTGCGTGACGACAGATCGAGATTGCCGGATGTAATCTGGCCCGATGCGGTAACAATCGTGTCGGCGCCGGCGCGTACGTGACCGACAATATTAGCCAAGCTGATTTGCATTTGCTTGAGGTCGGCCATCAGACTCGTTGCGTCATCGGCGCGAACAGGGATCGTGGTCGATAAATCCCCGCCGGCAATCGCACGCGCTGTAGCAGCAGCATCAGCTGGCTCCCCACCCAGTAGATTGATCACTGAGCGGCTTGCAAAGAACCCGAGAACGAGTCCGAAAATCGATACCGCTGCGAGTGCAGTCAAACTAAGTATTTGGGCTTGCTTGCCTGCGGCTATCGCCGAAGCACTGATGGTGACCACGTTCTTTGCAAGTACGTCGGACGCTTCTGTCAACAGCTGCGTCGGCTCCCGGTCCATGCCCGCGACACTAGCGTCGCCTTTGTCGGACGCGAACTCGGCCGCCTTGAATATTTCCAAGCCTTTCCGGTATTGCTGGCCCATTAGCGCATGCGCTGCGGCGAATTTTCCGACATTCTCGTGGGCCTGTGGATCAGACAGGATGTCCTGGAGGTGTTTAGCGCCGGCAGAGATTTCCTGCTCTTTTTTCTCGAAAGCGGACCAGTGTTTTGTCAGTTTTTCCGGATCCTTGCCGCGCAGAAGCACATTCTTCCATTCCTGGACCTGCTCTTTGAATGCCAAATTCATCATGTTGATTTCACGTTCCTGCTGAACGGCCGTGGCGACTTCGGTCTTGAACGTATCAAGCGCGCCATTAAGCTGTACGAAGCCGGCAATAGCTGCTGCTGCCATCAGCAGCAGCAATAACGCAATTGTCAGTGGGAGTTTGACGCTGAGCTTCATTGTGTTCCACGACATTCTTTTTTCCTTTTTGTCGATCGCATAAAAACTATTAACGTGTTACCGCGACTACCGCGCGAGGCATAAGTGGTTAATTAAACGAAAGTTCTCTAGAAGCACACTTGCAAATATTGCAATATATTTCCTTTAAGAATTTATTCTACGCCAAAATTATTACTCTTTGTATGCTCTACGCAAAAACTATTACTCTCTGCATCAATACTTTTCAACCATTGGAATCACCCACCCATCTGCCGGAACGGATCGAGCGCCAGATCGATCAGGCGGCGCTCGCGGACAACCAGTTCCGCCGTTGCCGTCATCCCGTATCGCAATGGGTACCTGGTCTCGCCAACCAGGTAATGATCCCGTTCGGGTTTTACGCGCCCTTCGTACACCGGCTTCCTGGTTTGCGGCGCCGGTTTTGTGGCAGGTGAAATGTATTCCAGCGTGCCATTGATGAGGCCATACCGCTGATAGGGAAACGCATTGAATTTCAGTTTGACCGGCAAGCCTTCCCGCAGGAAGGCGCGATCTTGCTCGTCAATCTCGATCTTCAAAACAGGACGCGCATTTTTCGGCGCAATTCCACCCAGCGGTGTATTGGCCTGAATTTTGTCACCCGGCTGCGTGGAGATGACGTCCGTGATGACGCCATCGACCGGCGCGACGATGAGGAGGAAGTTGTCCTTATCGATGTTTTCAAACTTGATTCTGGCTGCGGCGTCGGCCACCAGGCGCGCCGTCTGTACTTGCAGCCGCAGCTTGTCTTCCGCGTTGGCGACTTCCCGCGTGGCCGCCTCATACTGCAGCCGCAGGCTGGCAAGTCCCTGACCGCTGGTTTCCAGTTGCGCCTTGGCCTGCCCGGATTCCAGGCTTTGCCGAGCGCTCAGTTCGCCCAATCTTGATTGCGCCACGCGAATGGCGTTTTCAGCCGCCAGCAACGCGTTCTTCTTGCTTTCAACCTGAAGCTGCGATACGCCGCCGCCACCGGGCAGCGCGAATAGCCGCGCGTACTTGTCGGCCTCCTCTTTTGCTGCGTCGCGAGTGCGGCGCGCGTCATCCAGCATGGTGCGCGCTTCCTGCAGTTGCGCCCTCTGCCCTTCTCCCAGCTTGGACGTCCCTTCCGCGATGCGCTTTTCGTGCTGATGCTCTTCCACTTCCAATGCCTGTTTCAACGCGGCCGCCCTGCGCTCCATCAGCGATCTTTTTTCCGGGAACTCTCGCCATTCGCGTTCGGCGGCATCAAGCTTCAACTGAGCGTCGAGGGCATTGGTGGCGGCCTCGATCGCACCCCTGGCATTGAGCCTGGCAACCACGTCTCCCTTCGATACCGGTTGGCCTTCCGCCATGTAGAGATTGGCCAGTTCGCCATCGATGGGCGCATAAAAACGCCGCACTTCCGACTCGGGCATGAGCGTGCCTTGCGCCGTCACGATCACATCGGCGTGCCCGAAAAACGACCAGATCAACGCCGACAGCACCAATGCCAGCATTGCAATGACAAGCGCCTGGGTGAAGCGCCAGGGTTCAGCGGTCAGAATCGCAATGCCTTCGGCACTGTGGTCTTCAAGTGCTTCGGTGAATGGTTTCAGGCGGTTGTCGTTTGGCATTGATGACCTCGGGGTAATGACGAAAGTTATTTGTGGTTGAATAGTTCATTCCCTCTTCAAGGCCGCCCGGCGTAGAAGGAGGGGTTAGGGTGGGAATGGGCGTCTTAGCCTGCTCCATCTCCGTTCTCTCCCTCCCTTTCAAGGGGAGGGCCGGGGTGGGGATGGGTTAAGTCCGCCGCGTAAAACCCATCCCCATCCCAACCAAGAGGATTGCGCTTACAAGCGCAATCCGCTCCGCAGGCGGATCAAAGGAGTGTCGCCTTGCAAGGCGACACCGTTGCGCAGGCGTGGGAAAGGAGTATTGCCTTGCAAGGCAATACCGTTACTCAGGCGGATCGCATGCGATCCGAATTCCCTGCTTCACCATGCCCCACGAAACCCCTGCTACACCATGCGATCCGAATTCCCTGCTACGCCCCCTTGAAGGGAAAGGAGCCTCTAACGCAGACGCTTGGCCAACAATGTGCCGGACACTACAAAAGGGAACTCCCTTTTATTTCCCCTGCCCTCCCAGCAACCCCAGCTTCGCCTTCAACAACCCAGGCCCCAGCACATCGCGCAATTCCAGCAACGACTTTCGTTGCAGTTCCGTTTCCGCATTGATCTCATCCTGAAGCTTGCGCCAATCCGCAGGCGTTTCCGCTTTCAACTGTGTGTAGATCCGCATGCCTTGCTGCGCGTTGTCATGCGCTTCGGTCAGCAAGCGTGCCTGTGTTCGGAAGGTGTCCGAAATCACCGCATCGAGCCGCTGCCCGCCCTCAATCGCGCCGTTGTCCCGGTATTGACGCCACAGCATCTGCGCTCGATTCAGCAACGCCTGCGCCCGGCTGAGCGCCTTGTCCTTGTATAGACCTACATCCGCCTCGACAGCACGTATGAAGTAGACGTCTTCGTTAGGATCAAGCGATCCGTAAAACGATAGAAGACGCTCATCGTATCCCGTTGCGCCGCGCGTTTTTTGCAGCATCGTGAACTGCTCGGCGATCGCCTTCTTGCGCGCCAACTGCTTTGACGCTGCATCCGCCCATGGACCGGCGGCCATCTTTTCCAGACCGGCGAAAGCCGCTGCCGTATCCCCCGCCCGCCACGCTTTGGAGACGGCCTGATACTGTTGCACGATCTGCGCCGGAGGAAATCGGTTACTGGATGTCAGCGCACGAAACTTGGCCTGAAAAGGCGGTGTCGAAAACCGGGCATTGGCCAAAAGGGCGATGAGCTGTCCCAGGTTTTGGGCGCGCGCTGCGTTGTCGATTTCGGTGTACTGGCGCAAGTCCTGGCGCACGCTGTCCAATCCGCCGATGCGCGGATATTTCTCCGCATACGCCTTCAATATGGCTTCCAGCGCCTCAGGGCGATCACGGTTCAATTCTGTGCCGATGGCTGTTTTCAAGCGTTCGATCGCCGCCAGGTACACCGCTTCATCGCTTTGCAGCTTGCGCAAGTGGCTGAGCGCTTCGGCGTAAGGGTCCTTGAACGCCGGAACGATGGATGAAATTCTGTCGAGCGCCCTTTGGTGTCCGCCGGTGTCTTCCTCCCATTTCCGCAGCAGAGGCTTTATCTTTTCCTCATCAGCGTAGATGCGAATCGGCGCCTCCATCCCGCCCCTGCCCATCACGAATTTTTCGAGACTGGCGATCCATTCGAGTTCGCTTATCAACGGCAGCAGGTCGGCATTGTGACGGCTGCGCTCTTTCAAGTTGGCCAGTGCCGCGCTCGCGCGGTCGTAGTCGCGCGCTTTCAACATGGCCAGCCACTGCGGCACGTTCGCCTTGAGCAGCGCTTCGGTGCCCAGCGCCTTGAGTTCTGCATTGTCCGGGTCGCGCTCCAAGCGCTGGGTGGCGAGCGCCGCCGCGCGCGCATATTCGCCGCTTGCCAGCATATCTTTCAATTCCCGCTCCGGCGCGCCCTTCAGATAGAGCCCGCTCGCCAATATTCCCAGCAGTGCCGCCGCCGACATCCCCCATCGGAGTGCGCGCTTCATGTCCATCCGGTCGCTTCCGGCAAAAGCCTGTGCCAGTTCGGATAGAAAAATCGCATATCTGCGCCGTGCCCGACGCTTTTCAGGCGCTTTTTTTGCGTCTGCTACCTGTGGCAACGCTTCGTTATTGATCTCATCATCCTGTTGTTGCGCATGGTCCACGCAGAAGATGTCAAGAAACGAATCCGCCGCCGCCACAAACGTCGTCTTGTCCGCATTGGATGGCTCTTCCGCAGCGCTCGGTGCGATTGACGCCAGCTTCGTCATGGTCGCATCGATTTCGGGGCCTTTCTCTTTCTGGAAACTCACCTTATAGGCAAAATGATTTCCGCCGAATGCAAGCATCTCTCCATCCTGCAACGGAACGGCGTGCTCGTCCAAGCGTTTGGCCGCAACGAAAGTTCCGTTCGTGCTGCCGAGATCCTCGATGAAAGGTTTTCCTCCCTTCAGGAAAATGTGCGCATGGCGCCGTGAGAGGTAGTTCACCTGATGCGGGTACACGTCCTTGTAACGCGAAAATAGTTCGTCCGTCTTGCTAACCAGGAATGGGAACTGCGTGATGGCAATCGGGTGAATCCCCAAGTCGCCGTGCTCGGGCATCAGCGTCAAGCCAAGCAATTTCGCCGTACGTGCCGTCGTGTTCGCGCGCGCACGCAACTGCACCTGATACGACAGCGCCCCGCCGAAACAGATTTCGTCGCCGTGATGCAAGCTTTCGGGCTTCTGCCGCACGGGGACGCCGTTATGCGTTGTTCCATTCTTGCTGTCCAGATCCGCAATGTAGGCTGCACCGTTCTCGCAGAAGATGCGGGCGTGCCGGCGCGACAGCCCAGCGACGACATCGTGCGCATAAGAAGCAAACGGCGCTTCAGTCCGTCCGATCGCAAACAGGTTCTCATCGATGCGGATATCGTCCAGCTCCGGGTGGGAGATGGGCTTGAGCACGATATCGAATTCATTATCTGCAGTCGTGTGCATCTCGGCAATCGTTGCTGCCTCGGTGGCGATGCTTCGATTGACATCCATTTAGTCCGTGCTCCCGACTACAACGGTTGGCCAGCCGCCACCCAGTGCCTTGTAGAGCGTTACCGTATCCGACAGTATTTGCTGGTGATTCGCCAGCAAGGCAAGTTGCGCCGCCAATAGCGAGCGTTCCGTCTCGAACACCTGCAACTGGGACACCAGGCCCTCCTTGAGCTGCGCCTCGATTTGAGCGGCAACCACGTTCAAGTGATCGATCTGTTGCTGTAATTCCGCCCTCTGCTTTTTATGGGCATCGAGATTCACGAGTGCGTTTTCCACTTCTTCAAAAGCGCCGATGACTGTCTTCCGATACTGTTGTTCGGCAACCTGGATTTGTGCCTCGCTTGTTTTTACGCGCGCCTTGACGCTCGGGTCCAGTAGCGGAATGTTGATGCTGGGCAGAAAACCGAATGTGAAGGATTTCAGCAAATCGCCGAGTGCAAAACTGGACGTTCCGCCTCGTCCGGTCAAACCGATGGAAGGCAATTGCGCAAGCTTGGCCTGCCCTGTCAGATTGTAGGCCTCAAGGACGCGATACTCTGCCGCGACAATATCGGGCCTGCGTTCAAGCAGTTGAGACGGCAGGCCGGCAGGGACCGTCGGCAACTGGACTTTTTCCTGCAGATGCGCGGCTGGAACCTTGAATTCCCCCGCAGGGACGCCAAGCAACGTGGCCAGCGCATTGCCCGCCAGATCGCGTGCCCTGCCCAGTTCCAGCAAATCATTCGTCAGTCGATTGATCTCGGCGCGTTGTTGCAGCACCTGCGTGTTGGGGATCAAACCATTCTGGTACATGGCTTCAAACGTTGCCAATATCTGTTTGCTCTTGTCCAGCGTGCGTTGTTGATGATCGATTTGCTCGTCAAATTGAAGAATCTGGAAATACGTGGTCGACACATCGGACACGAGTGTCAAATATCCAGCCCGCCAGTCCGCCTCGGAAGCGCGGTACTCGGCGGTCTGTGCCTGAACGCCCTTTTCAACCTTGCCCCACACGTCAATGTCCCAATTGACCTGGGTACCAAAATTGAATTGTTTTGAGAGCGGCTGTCCCGTGCTTTTTTCAAAGCTTGCACCAGCGCCGGCATCGATGGTCGGCAGCGCTCCCGCTCGCGCTTCGCCGATTTCAGCGGCGGCGACCTTGATGCGTGCCGCCAGGATTTTGACGTCAAAGTTTCCCGCGATCGCCTTGTTCACCAGCGTGTCCAGATAAGGGTCCCGGAATTCTTTCCACCATTCCGGCGTGATCGTATCGGACGCCGATACGGCGGCAGCTTTCGACCACGACGCTTTGACAGGGGCATCGGGACGTTGGTAGGCGGGCATGCTGACATCGGCGCAACTGCAAAGAAACGCGGCGTAGAGACTGGGGAAAAGGAGGCGCTTCACGAGTAAATGTGGGCTATGGCGCTTACATTCGCAGGCGCTTTTGTATGCACACAAGTTTGCAACATGTTTTCGCATGCGGGTGTTTGGGGTAAATTTTCTCAAAAAGTTACCCGTCATTCCCGCGAAGGCGGGAATCCATTGGCCGGCAAATCGAGCAAACGCCATATGGATTCCCGCCTTAGCGGGAATGACGGGGAAAATGAATAGACAAATTGAACCCAAGAACCCGCCCGCGACCAATACAAAGTATTGCAAACTTGTGTGCATAGATTAGCCCGCCTGCGGGCGAGAGGAGAAAAGCACGTCCGCAAAATAATAAGCGTCACCCATTGAGCACGCACTCAGTAGAAGACCAAGCCTTCGAATCAACAAACACCTTGAACAATCTGGCATCGAGCCGCCCCGCCTCGCATTCCGCCGCCATCAACTCCAGCGCCTGCTCCACCGGCACCGCCTTCTTGTACGGACGGTCGCCCGCAGTGAGCGCATCGTAGATGTCGCAAATGGTCAGCATCCGCGTTTGAATGCTGATCTGGCCGCCGCGCAAACCCATCGGATAACCCGAACCATCCAGTTTTTCGTGATGGCCGTGCGCGATGTTCGGAACGCCCGCAAGATCCCGCGTCCACGGAATCAAGATCAAAAACGAATAGGAATCCACCACGTGCGCCTCGATCTGCCGGCGCTCTTCCGGCGTCAGACAACCTTTGCAAACGCTCAAGGCCAGGAATTCGCTTTCGTCCAGCAACGGCACTGCGAGATCGTCCAACTCCTGATACGTGCAATCCAGAATATCCCTCAGATCAGGCAAGCCCTCGGTATGTGAAATTGCAGGCTCGTTCGCGCGTCGAATGGTCCCGAGAAACTTGTCCAGCCGCTCGAATTCCTTGCCTAGGCTCTCATCGATCTTCGCCTTCTCTTCCGTGAATGCCGTCATGCTCAACTCGAGATGCAAGTGCGATTCAACCAGATGCCGATACGCTTGCCGCTCCATGCACGCCCGCGCATACTTGAACCGGTGCTCCAGCAAGCGCATGTCGGCATGATGGAGTTTTTTCTCCTTGCGAAGCACGTGCTCCCTCACTCCCACTTTGCCGAAGTCGTGCAGCAGTGCCGCATATCGAATCTCGCGCAACTGCTCTTTCGTAAACACAAGGTGCCGCAACTCAGGAGCGCTCGACCGGTCCACCGCCTTTGCCAGATGCTCGGCGTAACCCGCAACGCGGAACGAATGTCCGGCAGTCACCGGATCCCGCTCCTCGATCGCCTGGACCGACGCGCAAACGAATCCTTCCAGCAATCGCTCGATATCCGAATAAAGCTGAAAGTTTTTCAAGGCAACGGCGGTTTCCGCGCACACGCCGGTCAGCATCTCAAGGTCCTGTTCCTTGAACGCATAAGGATCCGACGACGTGTCCACCTGAATCAGCCCTAGGCACTCGCCTTCCAGCAGTAACGGTACGCACATGACACTGCGAATGGCTTGGGCAACGATGGATTCCTGTGAACCGAAATGACGGTCCGACAAAGTATCGACCGAGAGTATCGAGCGCTTCTTGTCAATCACTTCGTCTACAATCGTGCGCGATATTCTCACGCGCCCCGGGTCTTCGATCGTGCCGTCGCGCCGGCGTGCGGCAACCGGCGTCGGGGCCTCGCCTTCCGTTTTTCTCAAGAGAATGAAAGCACGCTCGGCCAAAGGAAACAGCTCGAAGATAAAATTCATTATCTTCTCGCTCAAGGTAGCGCGATCGGTCACGGCGCCAAGCGCGATACTGACTTGCGCCATCGCATGAAGTTTCTGAACGGTCCCCCGCATATCTGCCCGAGACGCATCAGAGGCGGGTTCCATGCTCCTCGCATACTCAGTCGCATCGATTGCTTTGGCGATGATGGTTGGCGTGCTGTCCTGGGCCGGCACCAGCAAGGAGTGAAACACGAGCTGGGAAGACGCCACTCTCAACTCGTCGCCATCCCGCAACGGATGCCATGCACCGGGCTTGAGCCTGTCGTCCTGAACGAACGTGCCGTTGAATGAGTGAAGATCTTCTACAAAGTATCTGTCGCCGCGACGTCTGATGCGTGCGTGGCGTCGACTCACGGTGTGTTCCGGGATACAGAGAAACTTGTCCGACGCCAGAGAATCCTGCGGGTCCCGGCCTATGACCACTTCATCATGAAGCGGGAACACGGACGACCTGGGTTTGCCGGCGCTGGTGACTTCCAGATACGCCGTCACGCCGCCAACCGCCTCGGCAAAAGTTGCCGTGTTTTCCATCTCTTTGCCTATCGCGCAATTTGCCGAATACGGCATATCAAGCCATGGTTATCCTGACAGATCACCCATGTTGGTAGGGCGCATCGTGATGCGCCCTACTCTTCGCTTTGCGTAAATTTTGACATTAGCCAAAAATGCCGGTTCCAGTGAATTGAGAGACGTTCCCGAATTTCTTCATGCAACGTTGATGCCTGCTCAGCACACGATTTTTTACTTGACGGTAACCGTGATTTTTTTCGAATAGACCGGTGGATTGTGCGGAAAATGCTTATCGTCGCCCATCAGCAATTGCAAGGTATGCTTTCCTGGTGGCAGCTCCACCATCGCCTCCGTTTCACCCGCACCGAAATGCAGATGATTCCTGTCCGACGGGATCACCTGATCCGATGGCGGCAAGTCCGTATCGACCAATAAATGGTGATGTCCCGTATTCGGAAACTTGACATCTTTCGGGGCGACACCCATATTGCGCAGCCCGAACCATACGCGAAACGGCTTCCCTGCTGCAATGACCTGCCCCTCATTCGGCCAGCCGATGTAGAGGTACGCATCTGCGGGCGCCGGCGTGCTGCCCGCGAATACGGATTCGGAGAAAAGGAAGATAACGGTCGCTGCAGTTGCGAATACTTTATACATGGATGGTGCTCTCCGATTTTCCGGAATTGGCAACAAAAGCGGCGACAAAAGCGATGTCTCATCGCACCGTGATTGCAATCTTCTTCGAATACACAGGAGGATCGTGAGGCGCATGGTCATAGTCGCCCATCAGCAACTGCAAGGTATGCTTCCCTGGCGGAAGCTCAATGCGTGCCTCGGTCTCGCCTGCGCCAAAATGAAGATGGTTCCGGTCGGATGGAATGGGCTCGTCCAATGGTGGCAGCTCGGTATCGATCAGCAGGTGATGATGGCCCACATTGGGAATATTGACGCCCTTCGGACACACCCCCATGTTGCGCAAACCCATGCGCACCCAGAATTTACCGCCTTGAATGACCGTTCCGTCAAGCGGCCAAATAATATAGGCAAGTGCATTTTCCGGTGACGGCGTCGCGGCAACCGCAGGTGTGATTCCCGCAATCACCGTCGCCAACGCAGCGAAAAAAATTGTTCTTCGCATGCTATGCATTCTCCCGAATAATTATTTGCCTCCTCTGCGCACACGAGAACGTATGCGAAGACTAACTATCGATAGTGAATCAGAAAATTACGCCCATATTTTGATATAAATGAAACGATGCGCGAGAGTTCAAAGATAAATTAACAAGCGGATCGACGTGCATTTCGATCTGCTGTTTTTGGAGCGGATAGTTGTCGCACTTCACTTTCAAAAACAACTCAGTCCTTACGCAAAATAAATTGTGATTTTGTAGGAGCGGGCCTTGCCCGCGATCGGTGTTGGCATATGCTGTCGGAGGCATAGTTCTCTCGGGTGAGAATAGGCGTCTTAGTCTTAGCCTGCGCCATCTCCGTTCTCTCCCTCCCCTTCAAGGGGAAGGAGCCTTTAACGCAGACGTTGAGCAAACAATGTGCCGGCCACTACTGCCGATGCCACCGCGACGAAATCAAGACGGGGACCGTACGCTACCGTCCTCGGCAATTCTCGCAAAAGTCAAAGGCCTGCTTATGTGGCGAAAAATTTTAGCCGTTTGCGTACTCGGCGTTATTTCCTCTAAGTGGACCGAAGCTGCCATCACCGCGCATGGCATTGACGCACCAATGGAACGCATCATTTCGGATGCGGACAATATCGACAGGACTTCGCTGCGGGTTAACCCGGATAAACACCCTCCTGCCTTCCTTCTTGCGGGAGTTATGCCAAAGGACAGTGCCGAGCAGTACGAGCTTACGTTCTGGGAATCGGTCAAGGACAGTACCCATGCCAGCGACTACGAAGCCTATCTAAAGACCTACCCGAACGGTCGCTTTGCAGCGTTGGCGCGCGCACGCATCGAGCGGCTCCGCGCGGCAGCCCCCACGGAGGAAACACCAACGGAACGCCCTGCGCCTGCCGCGAAAGCACGTCCGGAACGGGCTCGTCCCGCGCCCGTCACCAAGGCGCCGCCGAAAAAATCTCAGCCGCCTGCCAGTGCCACGATGGAGCGCCAGCCGCAGGAAAAATTATCGACCGTACCTGCCACTATCACTGAAGTCAAAGATTGTCCTGACTGCCCGGTACTGATTGCGTTGCCGCCCGGCGCATTCACGATGGGCAGCAACACATCCGATCCCACGGAAAAACCGGCACACCATGTATCGATCAATACGCCCTTCGCGATCGCAAAATATGAAGTGACCGCTGCGCAGTGGAATGCGTGCACAAATGCCGGCGCATGCCCGCGCATTGCGAACGGCGCCGCTGCAAATGCGCCGATGCGCGATGTGAGTTGGGACGACGCGCAACAGTATGCGCAATGGCTGAGCAAGGTCAGCGGCAAGCCATACCGATTGCCCACGGAAGCCGAATGGGAGTATGCGGCCAGAGGCGGAACATCGACGCCGTATTGGTGGGGCGAGCAAATGCGCCCCGGCAACGCCAACTGCAAGGAGTGCGGCGAACCATGGCGCCCAGATGGTCCCGCCGATGTCGGATCATTTGCGGCCAATCCATACGGACTGCACGACATGAATGGCAGTGTCTGGGAATGGGTGAGCGACTGCTGGCACAATTCCTATAAGGGCGCGCCTGCCGACGGCAGTGCCTGGGACGACCCAAGCTGCCGGGTCCGCGTGATAAGAGGCGGATCGTGGCGCGACGGGGCAAGCTACATGCTGTCTTCAACACGCTTCAAATATGATGCGAGCGTGCGCCATTCGCAGAATGGATTTCGGGTGGCGAGAGATGACAAATAGTGCAGGCCCTTGAGGCGCATTCTCAATAATCCCAATCCTCATGCCTGATCGGCAGCCTGTTCAACTCATCCCGATAGAACCGCCATTTCGGCATGAATTGATCCATTAGTGTCAGAAAACGGGTGTTATGCGTAGGCTCCAGCAGATGGACCATCTCATGCACGACGACGTATTCGAGGCACTCCGGCGGCTTCTTGGCCAGTTCGGTATTGAGCCGGATGCTGTGGGCGTTGTGGCTGCAACTCCCCCATTTTGTTTTCATTTTTTGCACAAAAAATTTCCTCACCCTCACACCTATGAGCGGCTCCCACCGCGCGATCAAAGACGGAACGGCTTCCTTGAGCTTCCCGCGATACCATTCTTCGAGGATTGCTTGCTTTTTCTCATCGCTTGTCCGAGGACGAATTTGCAAAAGCATCTTGTTGTGCTTCAACGCCACGTCCGGCACTGCATCTTTCTCGATCACCTTGAGAAGATAACGCCTTCCCCACACATAATGGCTTTCACGATCGAGATACTCGCGCGGCGTTTCTCGCTCCTGCTCGCGCAGCTTTTTCTGCTGGCTCTTGATCCAGCCGAGCTTGGTAATCGCAAACACGCGGATAGTATCGAGGTCCATGCGCATCGGTGCAGAGATTCGCACCCTCCCTGCCGGAGGGTAAACGCTCAGGTGGATATTCTTGATGTCCTTCTTGACCACTTCCACCACGATCTCGCCAAGATCGATCTTCGCGACCATCAATATTCCTTCTGTTGCTTGATGATCAGGAAAATATGCTCAACCTCTTGCGCGTCCTGCAAAACCTCATACAAAGCACCCCTGATGACTTGCTCGCGTGACTGAACGCCGCGCCAACCGTCGGGTCGAGTGCGCTTGATGGTTTCGTCGATCTTGATCGCTAGCGCAAGCACGCCATCGGTCGCTGCATTTCCGTAGGGAACATAAGACTCATCCGTGCTAATCGCGCTACCGGCTGCCCCTTGTCTCAGATTGTTGTAGAGCGCGCGCCGCCCCGGCGTATTCAACTGCTCGGGCGCATCCTCCGCCTGTCCCGTATCAACCTTCTTCGCCAGTTCAGCGATCCGTTTCAGGTATTGCTCATACTCGATCGCCTTCGTTTTTCGGGCAGCGATGATCTCATCCAGTAGCGACGACATTCTGTCGTAATAGGCCGGGTCGTTCAGGTGTTCTTTGATGATCTTGCTGCGGACGTTATTCTCGATGGTTTCGGCGACCGCTTCCTTGTTGCCCTTTAGCCCGTTCGGCAGATTGTTGATCGCATTCGCAATGCCGGTTTTCACGATCAACTCCAGCAACGACATGTCGTCGAACGGCGAAATTTTCCGTGGTTCGTCGGCTTCGATGTAGGTGTCGATCAAGTGCCGCATGTCAGCCTCGTAAGCCTTCAAGTCGATCGTTTCATGAGCAGCAAGACGGAGAATCTCGCGCAACTTGAGATACGCATCGAGTGACTGCTTGATGCGGTGGATATCGGACTCGCTGTAACCGGCTGCTTCAAGTTCATCCGCAATATTGGCGAAGGCACGCACCAGCGCAACAGTCGCCTTGTAGAACGCAACGCGCTGCGTTTCCCGCGCCTTCAGATCCTCCGGAATCTCGGTGTTGCCGCAGAAATAGTGGATATGCTCCAGCTCACTCTTGGGCGGCGCCACCGGTTCGCACAATAGCGCGATGGCTTCGAGCGCATTGTCCAGACGTTCGCGCCCTTTGCTCATGCGATCTTTCAGCAGAATCTCGGGATCGGCGCCGCCTGCACTGTAATCCAGCTCGGCGGTGTACACCGCAATGGCGTTCTCAACCTTTTTGAAGAGGTCTTTGTAATCCACGATGTAGCCGAATTCCTTGTCTTCACCATCCAGCCGATTAGTGCGGCAGATCGCCTGGAATAGACCATGATCCTGCATGCGCTTGTCGATGTAGAGATAGGTGCAACTCGGGGCATCGAATCCGGTAAGCAGCTTGTCCACCACGATCAGAAGCTTCATGTTGGCGGGTTCATTCTTGAACAAGCCCTTGGCCTTCTCCTCGTAAGCCTCGGTCTTGCCCATCCCCGGTTTGGGGTCGATGTCTTTCAGCAGTTCGGTATAGGTGTCATAGATAAACCGCTTGTCCGTATCGGTGTTCGCGCCAGTGTCTTCCGTGGTGATGTCTTTCGTCTGCGGATTGTAAGAGGTGATTACCGCACACCGGCCTTTGAATACCGTTTTTTGGAACAGCGTGAAATACTTGCAGGCCTCGTAAATACTGGATGCCACCAGGATGGCATTGCCCCTGTGGTCGCTCAGTCGAGGTTTGTCCACGAAGTCGAAAATAATATTGTTTACCACCCGTTCCATACGCGATTTTGAACTGAGCACGTTCTGCATGGTGCCCCATTGCTCGCGCAGTGCGGCTTTCTGCCACTCATTGAGTTTTTTTGTCGTGGCATTGAACCAGGCATCAATCTTCTCTTCCGAACCCAACCGCTGGTCGATGTCTCGCGCCTCATAAACCAGATCAAGCACGACCTCGTCTTCCACCGCTTCGCTGAACTTATAGGTATGAATGTAACCGCCGAAAACTTCCAGGCTGGTCTGCTTATCCTGCTTGAGCAGCGGTGTACCGGTAAAACCGATGAAGACCGCATTCTTCATGATGGCCTTCATCGTGCGATGCAGCTTGCCGCTTTCGGTGCGGTGGCATTCGTCCACGAACACAAAAATCTCGCCCATCGTCTGGTTGGGCTGCGCCTCCAACTCCTTGATGAACTTCTCGAAATTATCGACGCCCTTCTTGCCGAACTTGTGAACCAGAGAGCACAGCAAGCGCGGCGCGGGCTGAGTGAGCTGCCTCATCAGGTCGCGTCCGCTGCTGGTGCGCTTGATGGATTCGCCGGCGTCGGTGAAGACGCCTTCGATCTGCTTGTCCAGTTCGTCGCGGTCGGTAACGATCACCACGCGCGCATGCGGCTTGTTCTCCAGAATCCACTTGGCCAGCAGCACCATCACGATACTTTTGCCGCTGCCTTGGGTATGCCAGATAATGCCGCCCTTGTATGCATCGACATGTGCCTGCGCCGCCTTGATACCGAAATATTGATGCACGCGCGGCAGTTTTTTCTTTCCGGCATCGAACAGCACGAAGTCATGCATCAATTCAATGAGCCGCTCCTTGCCGCACATCTTGAGTAGATATTTGTCCAGCTTGTAGCGTGTGTTGTCTTGTTCATCCTCTTTCCACCTCAGGAAATACTTCTCTTCCGTTTTGATGGCGCCGTATTGCAGCCCCTCGGAATCGTTGCCTGCAAAAATGAACTGCACCGTGCTGAAAAAGCTTGCATTGAATTCCTGCTGCTGGTTGGAAATGCTTTGCCGTATACCCTCACCAATCGACACGCGACTGTTCTTCAATTCCAACACACCCACCGCGATGCCATTCACATACAGCACGATGTCCGGCCGCCGTTCATGATTGCCATGGAGCGAAACTTCCTCGGCAATCGCGAAGTCGTTATTGTCGACGTTGTCCCAGTCAATCAATTTGACGAGCTCGGTGTTCTCGCCCGCTTCGGTCTTCACCGGCACACCGTAGCGCAGCAGGCTGTAAACCGCCTTGTTGTTGCCGTACAGGTTACGGCTGTGATGATTGGCCTCGGCGCGTAGCGCGAAGATGGCAGCGTTGATTTGCGCCGGACGGTAGCCGCTGCGAGTCAGGTAATCGGTGAGCAAGCCTTCCTCGATATTGCTGTTGCCGTCACGGTCGCGCCAGTCGCCCAGGTAACGGTAGCGGAGCTCATCGCGAAACAGCGCAATGACGCGATCTTGCGTGGTGCGTTCCGGTTGGCCGATGCTACTCATGATTGTCCCCCAAAATTTTCCAATGGCCGCCCTTGGCCGGACCGATGCGTTGCACGTAGGCGTTTGCCTTCAGGTATTGAATATTTTTTTCCACCGCCGTGGTGCTTATCTTCAGCATCTTCGCAAGTTCTGTGACCGTAATTTTCGGGTTGTCTCGCATGGCTGCCACGATTGCAGCACGAGTTTCACCCAACTTTTCACCCAACTTTTCACCCAACTTTTCACCCAACTTTTCACCTCGCGCCTCTGGCTGCGCCAAAAAGTCGAATTCCACCCACAGTCCCGTGGTTTCGTAACGAAACGTCGGCACAGGAAATCCTTCTCCCTTGCAGGCATCCATGATGCGTTCGATACCGCGTCCCCAGGATTCAATCATCCCCGCACGAAAAAAGGCATTCGCCACATCGGGGTTATAGGGTTGGGAAGAATGCTTTTCAGTCAACCGCTCCACCGTCCAGTCGGGCGGCAACTGGCCGGAATTCCACAGCATGATCTTGTCCTTGTACACGCTAATCTGGATCGGTGCGCCGCTGCTGTAATCCTTGTGCGCAATTGCGTTCAGAATCGCTTCACGCAACGCGACTTCCGGTACCGGATACGTTTCCACCCGCTGTACGCCCTCGTAAGAAATCAGCGCCTTCAGATACTTTGCGTGCAAGGTCTCCACCGTCTTGTTCACCTGCGTGAACAGATCGCCGTGAATCTCATCGTGATATAGCAGATCGGCATTGCTTTCGAAATAACCGATCTTCACAAACGCGCCGGTAACGAAACGTTCCGGGTCCGGATGAAACAGCAGCACGGCGGCCCGCTTCAGATAAGTACCTTCCGTCAGATGCAACTTGTCGATCAGCGCGGCATCCGTCTCTTCGAGAATTTCGGGCGACAAGCGTTTACTACGAGCGGCACGTTTGCGGAAATACGCCAAGGCCTGCGCATCGAGGTCCCTCAGCGAGACATAAGGCACGGGCACGCCATCCCAATGCCGTCCCTGTTTGCGCAGCAAAAAGCGATCAAGCGCCGCCCCCTTTAGTTCCTGTTTGGTGCTGCCGCTGCGGAAATGGTATTCGCCCTTGTAGCTGATGGGACTGGGGTACGGCTCCACCACGATTTCCAGCAAGTCCTTGCCGTTTTCGCTGCGCAGGTTCACCTCGACCATGATGCCGAGAATGTCGCGCACCTTGTTGGGGATATCTTCCAGCAGTTTTTTCGCATCGGGCAGGCCGACGGTCTCGCCGGCGTCGTTCTTGCCGATCACCAGCGTGCCGCCCTGCGCATTGGCAAAGCCGCAGATCCATCTCAGGTATTCGTCGCGCCAAGACTGTTTCCATTCGATGTGCTGACTCTCTTGAGTTGATAGAGGATAGTTGATAGGCGAAAGTGGTGCCTCACTTGGCATGCTTCAGTTCCTTGCACGTTTTCATGATGGAGGTTAAGTACCCCAACAAAATCCATTGTGATTTCTGCGCGATATTTGTTGTAGGAGCGGGCCTTGCCCGCGATGGCATTGCCACTGACGTCTCTCGCGGGCAAGGCCCGCTCCTACAAAAAAGCACAGTTTCTTTTGCGTGAGTACTTAGCAGCTTGAGCAGTTCTTCACTCTCGGCTTGGATGGATTCTAGTGGTGAGGGAGGAGTGAAAAACTGTGAGATCGTCATGCGACATTCTCCGCTTTCAATTTTCCACTTTCAACTAATCGAATCTTTCCGGTGAGGAGTTGATGCATCATGCCTTGCTTGATCTGGCGGTATTTGGTGAGCTTGGATTCGAGTGCGGCGATTTCAGTGTCCATGTCGGAGAGGATGGTGGCGATGGCGGTTTGTTCTGGCACCGTCGGTAAGGCGGCTAGCACCGTTCTCAGAATCTGCGTATTGAGACATGCCATTGTTTGCCCAACAGCTACTGTTCGAACTCGCTGCTTGAACGGCTCAAAGTGAAAATAGTAGCTCAGGTAATTAGTGTCAACATCGTCGGTGATCCGCCGGACACGCAATAGGCGACCAGAAAAGAGCCAGCCATCTTCGAGTTTAGATATGCGCGCATTGCGATCGACTGAACCGACGCGACTAAAAACGATATCGCCTTCCTCAAGCGAATATGCACTGAGCCGCCTTCTATCTGCATCGGAGACCGCTGGGAGATTGGAATGTACAACGCCGCGTTCACCTAAATGCTCCACGGTAATAATCGGAGTGCCGTCGTCAACATAGTCGCGTTCATGTAACGACGACCCAAACGGCCCAGTTTTTACGTCTGCGATCTTGCCAATCTCGACCACTTGCCAATCGCTTGGTATTTCACCGACTTCGCAGCTTTTTTTCTCGGGACGACCAAAACCAGGCAGACGTTTTCGCCCGGTGAGCAATTCCTGCATGGTGCCTTGTTTGATATGGCGTTTTTTGGCGACGAGTTGCTCAAGGGATTCAATGAGGGCATCCGTATCGTCTAAGGCATCTGCGATAGCTTCTTGTTCAGCTTTGGTCGGCGGTAAGGGCAGAACGAGATTTCCTAGTGTCCCCTGATTCAGGTTAATCATGGTGGAGCCTACGGATGTGCTCTCAATCGCAGCGATCACCAATGGGCTCGATAACAGTCGCTGTAGGAAACGACCGTCAATCACAGAGGAAGGACGAATGATCATCGAGCCAGTTCCACACAACCATCCTTGTTGTTCCACATCGACGAACGAACAACGCCCCATTTCTCCGCGTCTGCCGATTACTACATTCCCAGCGCAAAGACGAAAATCATCAAGCTTTCTTGCTGCCTGCTCGGAGATTGCCATGGACCGAGTAGGTTTAATCTTTCCGGCGACGATTTGCATCGGATTGATCACCGGAACACCGCCATCAACATAATCGGATTTGTGGAGTGCGCTTCCAAATGGACCTGTCTTGAACGTGACATGTCGCGCGAGTTTGGAGGCAGCCCAATCCTCTGGAATCACCCCAACCTCGGTCTTCTTGTAACCCGCCCTCACTTCCATGCGAATCCCATCTTCTCCAAGTGTGCGTTCGCAGCCCTCTCCAACTCGGCTACTTTTCTGACCTGTTGCGGCATCGGGATTTCGTACCGCTCAGCCAGTTCCCTCACGCGCTGCGTCAGTGCATGGCTAATGCGCTCCATCTCGCCATGCACGTCGGCATCAATGGCAGCCAGCCACTTGTCATCCACGACCAGTGCCTTGATTTCATTTTCGGTAAGCATCGGGTATTTGGCATAGGCCAGCGCGTCAAGCGCAGCCTCGGCTTCTTTCAGTCTTGTCTTGAGGTCTGCCTCCTGCATGCAAAGATTCAGCCAGGCGGTGAGCACCTGCGCTTCCTCTTTCGCTTCCGAGTCACCTTTGATCTCTTTGAGGCGGGCGGTGACATTGGCCTTGTTGACCTTCTCCAGTTCCGAGAACGCGCCCTCTTCGCCGCCGTGTTCTTCCTCCATTTCCATCATCTGAGCGACAATGCTTTCCAGCTCGACTTCCAGCTTGCCGATAGTCTCCTGCTCCGTACCGAAGTAGCGGTTGACGATGAGCGGCTTGGGCACGAGGTCGCAGGCCCAGCCCTTGTCCACTATTTTCTTTTGCTTGTTCTCTACGAGAATGCGATAGGTCTCCGCCTTCCATCCTTCGGCGGCGATCAAGTAGCAATCGTCCTGCATCGTCGCCATCCAGTAATCCATCAGGTGTTGATAGACATCGTATTTATCGATCAGCGATTTGCCGGTGTAGTGCTCAAGCAGGTCTTCGGCGAGATCGTGGATGACGGCCTTGGGATGGCAAGCGGCTTGCAAGCTTTTGAGCATGGCGGCGCTGCGTTGCTGCCAGTCGCCGAACAGCGCGTTCATGCGCTCGATGAAGGTGACGAATTCCGGATGCCCGTAGATGGTGGTCTTGATCGCATCCTTCGCCACCGCGAGATCGAGGTAGCTTGGTCGATTATCCTTGAACAGCGTCTGCCGTAATTGCGGACAAACTGTCCAGTAGCGTTGCAGCGCATCGACATCCGCAGCGGGAATGCCGCCGCGTAGATGCCCTTCGATATCCTGGATATCTTCCGGCTGCTGGCTGTCGATGTAACGCGGGATGTTGAGATTAAAGTCGTTCTTCTCGATTTCTTCGATGGAGACCATGCGCGCGTATTTTTCCATCTCGCGCCGCCGGGTGAAAACATCGACGATCTTGTGGATATCCATGTCGCGCAGGCGGTTTTTGTTGCCGTCCTTGAGGTAGCCGCTGCTGGCGTCGATCATGAAGATGCCCTTGCGGGTGTGGGCGTCTTCCTTGTCGATCACGATGATGCAGGCGGGGATGCCGGTGCCGTAGAACAGGTTGGCGGGCAGCCCGATGATGCCTTTGATGTAGCCCTTGCGGATCAAGTTGCGGCGGATGTCGGCTTCGGCGTTGCCGCGAAACAGTACGCCGTGCGGCAGGATGCAGGCGCCTTTGCCGGTGCTCTTGAGCGATCTGACGATGTGCAGCAGGTAGGCGTAATCGCCCTGCTTGGCGGGTGGCGTGCCGTAGGCATTGAAGCGCTCATGCGGATCGATCAGCGGCTCGATGCCAGTGCTCCAGCGCTTGTCGCTGAAGGGCGGATTGGCGACCACGTAGTCGAAGGTCTTGAGCTGGCCGTCGTCGGTGGTGAATAGCGGATTGGCCAGTGTATTGCCCTGCCTGATCAAGGCCGTGGGGTAGTTGTGCAGAATCATGTTCATGCGCGCAAGGCCGGACGTGGCGCCGTCCTTTTCCTGCCCGTAGAGGGTGACCTTGGCGGTTGCTTCGTCGCCAACCTTCAGCAACAGCGATCCCGATCCGCAGGTCGGGTCATATACGGTCGTGGTGGTGCTTGTTTGCGCGTGGCGGATGCCGAGGATCTGCGCCATGATGCGACTGACTTCGGCCGGCGTGTAAAACTGGCCCTTGCTCTTGCCGCTCTCGGTGGCGAAGTGGCGCATCAGGTATTCGTAGGCATCGCCCAGAATGTCATCGCCTTCGGCGCGGTTCTTGCTGAAGTCGAGCGCCTTGTTTTCGAAGATAGCGATGAGATTGGTGAGGCGGTCCACCATTTCCTTGCCGCTGCCCAGTTTGGTGGCGTCGGCGAAATCGGGCATGTCGGACAGCTTGTTGGCATTGGCCAGCGGTCCGATGATTTTCTTGTTGATCTGGTCGCCAATGTCGGCTTTGCCCTTGAGCTCGACCATGTTCTTGAAGCTGGCACCCTCGGGAACGGTAATTTCGGCGTAGGGCTTGCCGGCGTATTTGTCGCTAACATATTTGATGAACAACATCACCAGGACATAGTCCTTGTATTGGCTGGCGTCCATGCCGCCGCGCAGTTCATCGCAGCTTTCCCAGAGGGAGGAGTAGAGTTCGGATTTTTTCAGGGCCATGCTGTTTCGACAATTTTCTTTAAGGAAGTAGCACGCCGGATTCTGACTTATATCGAGCACCTTGTCATCTTGAACGGGGAATTGGCAATCGTCTGCTTTGGCCAATTTTCATAGTGGCAAAACGATCAATGTCAGGGAGAGGTTACTGCTGAAATTTCAAGGCTTGCGCGCCTTGGTTGTAATCCGAACGAAATCGACCGTGATTTTCTCCTTCCCGTATTTGGCGGCGATCTGCGCCAGTTGTTTCTCCACCGCGCGCAAATAGTCCGACCTCGATTCGATCTCCGGGCGAACGCCATCGAACACAGGCACCGGTGTCACGAGCAAGACAATCAATTCAGTCCCGAACGGTTTTGAAACGACCCAGTTTCCGAGGCTGCCGACGGTAGCCGTATAGTTGGCAGGTGCCTGATGGGCCAGAGCACGCGGATTGGGCACCAGATGGGCGACATTACCATCCAGGACGTAGTAGTCGACATAGACGTAGGCGTCATATCCGGGCGTCTTGATATCGACCATCAAGGGATCGCCTTCCGTCAGTTCCGCATTGCGTGCTTTTGCCTGGATCGATGCGCCCTGCCCCGTTTGCCGATTCCTTACCCAATACGGCGCAAACACATTGATCGCCGCGCATTCGTCCTCACTCACCTGCTGAACGTCGAGGTTCAAGGTTTGCACGCCGGGGGCGGCACTTAACATCTCTTTGAGATGCGTAATGCCAAAACTCCGGGGAATATATCCCTGCACCTGTAGCGCATGGTCACGTGCCGAAGCGAGCAAGGCCGAACATGGCACGCGCGCGAGAATTGGCGCAATGGCCGCAGTCGAGAGCCTGGGCGCGGCGGGAGGGACCGTTGTCGACGGTGCCATGGAGACCGCCGGCTCGCCGACCGGACCGGTCCCCGGTTCGCGATGATAATAGTTGAGGCCAACCGCAACGAGCAGCGCGGTCACCAGAAAACTGGACGCCACCAACACGAGGTTGACCGCGGCTCGGCGTTCTCCGCTGATCTCCCGCAGAAAGCGCGTGACGGAAGGCGTTCGCACTTCACGGTCGAATGACAGCGCGGCCTTCAGCACCCGCCATTGCCTGCCACCCAGATCCTTTGGCCGTTGCGGCTTGATTCCCGCGCTGCGCGCCTGTGTGGCGGACATGCGGTCGAACGGATGCCGCCCGGTCAACAGTTCGTAAGTAATGCAGGCCAAGGCGTAGATGTCGTCTCGCGGATCCGGTTCGCGGTGCTCAAGCATCTCCGGGCTTGCATACGCCGGCGTGAGGCCGCCAAGGCTGCCAGGATCGAAAACGGTGACATCGGCGTCCTCCTCCGGTTTCCGGAAGACGCGCGAGATCCCGAAGTCAATGACTTTCACTTGCCCTTTATCCGTCAGGAATACGTTGGCAGGCTTGAGGTCGCAGTGGACGAAGCCACGCTCGTGCGCGTACGCCAAGGCCTTGGCGATGCCGCTGACGATGGATAGAACTTTGGCATAGGGCATGCCCGCAAAGTCCGGCGTGCGTAGCGTTTGACTCAGGGGCTTGCCCGACAGATATTCCATGGTCAGGTAAACCATCGATCCATCGCGATCGAAGTCGTACACCGCCACAATGTTCGGATGCGCCAACGTCTGGGCCTTCCTGGCTTCGCGTTGCAGCGCGATCAACGATTTCGGGTGACCGCGAAACTGGACGTTCAGAACCTTGATCGCGATGTACGGCTTGCGATCGGACGCCTCCAGCTTGCGCAGATCCAACGCCTTGTACACCGTCCCCATGCCGCCGAAGCCGATGCATTCTTCCAGCACGAAGCGGCCATTCAATGTATCGCCGACGCCCTTTATGCGCTCCGGTTGCGCGACTGCCTGGTCGTCGATCGCACTGGTCGATGACGTCCACGACGGCGTCGACCGGTCGGCAGAGTTGGTCCGCACGCGAGTTTCATCGGCGCTCGGACTGTGCGTCGATTCCACGACATGCTCGATGCGGCGTTGCACCTCGGCATACACGTCGGGCGGCAGCGGCATCTTGTGATGTTCTTCGTCAAGAATCTTTAACAGGCCCGCAGAATTGGCTCGATCCGTCGCCAATATGCGATCAACCTGCTCGAGAAACTCGTTATGCGACAGTCCCCCGCTTTGAAAGACACGGATCATGTGCGCAAGACTAGTCATATGTATTCACATTAATGTATTTCGGCTGAGGTAGAACAATGCCTCCCTCTGCTGGAATGCATGGATTCGACACGAGCAGCATCTGTAAATTCAACTGCACTGGCACGTGTCTGGATTTGGCCAACAGTGTCCTTCAATCTGTTGGGTAAAGCCTATCGCTCGACGCCTGCGCATAACTTGATGTGCGTCAATAAAAACTCGGAAACTTCGTAAATATCCAATTATATCAATTACTTACGAACGAAACTCAGCATTTATCCGGGCCTGGCACACTCCATGCGATATGTCTATCGAGCGCAACAAAATGCTCACTACTCAACCCGAACTTATTTACTTTTTAGGAGAATTGACATGAAAACCTTGACGATCAAAGACCTGGCCCTGACCGAAGAACTGGATCGCAAAGCAATGGCTAGCGTGCATGGCGGCATGTATAAAGGCGCGTCGTCCTCTTGGCTCCCGAGCTTGAACGTACCAAAGGGCGACATCAAGTTCGACGCCTCACAAGTGCTCGTGCAGGGCCAGGAAACCCTGGTCAACAACGGCAACAACGCTGCCTTTGTATCGGGCATCACCTCCACGGTCAACCCGAGTCAAAAGGGTACCAACACCATCAACTTCGCATAATTTTTTTGTTTAACCAACGCAAACTTGCTGACTTACTTTTAGGAGAATTGACATGAAAACCTTGACCATCAAAGACCTGTCCCTGACTGAAGAACTCGATCGCAAAGCGATGGCTGCCGTGCATGGCGGTATGTATAAAGGCGCGTCGTCCTCGTGGATGCCGGCTCTTGGCGGAGCAAAGGGCCACGATGTGAGCTTCGATGCAACACAAGTGTTAAGCCAAGCCCAAGAGACCATCGTCAACAACGGCAACAACGTGGCTTTTGCATCCGGCATCACCTCCACGGTTAACCCGACTCAAAAGGGCACCAACACCATCAACTTTTCCTGATCGCAACCGGTCTTGGTGGAGGCTTCGACGGCCTCCATCGATTTCCATAAAACTTAAGGAGAATTACCATGTCCACTATCATGATTCACGACTTGACGCAAAAGCGAGAACTCGACTGCAAGGCGATGTCCTCCGTTCACGGAGGAAATTCCTGGCTGAAAGGATTGGGGCCGATTGCCAACGTTAATGTCGACGTGAACCAGAACATTGCGCAGTTGCAGAACGTCGAAGTCAACGCACTTAACAACGTGGGCGCGATTGGTGCCGGATTCGGCCCATTTCGCCTGGATGTCAGCCCGAAGCAATTGGCGGACGCCAAAGTTGTTATCTAAGCTGGTTCAGCAACGGAGGCTTATCATGGCCTCCACTTTGATTTTCATCCTGAGGAGGATGCCATGACCATCATCGTTATCAAGGATCTGCCGGAAAGCGTTGACCTCGATCGCCAAGCAATGGCCGCAATAGCCGGCGGCGCGCGTACCGGCAGCCGTCAGATCTTTGCAGGTGGCACGATATTTCGCAGTACCCGCATCGTCAACTATCCGGCAAGAGTGTCCGGCACATTATTTGCTGACGTGTTCCAACCGCCGCGCCGTATTCCCTCCCCTTCAAGGGGAGGGTTAGGGTCATAGGGTTACACACAATTTAGAA
>CBINHE010000013.1:0-62906 GCA_966250375.1 uncultured Oxalobacteraceae bacterium | reverse complement strand
CCTGCTCCTGCTCCTGCTCCTGCACCTGCTACTGCTCCTGAACCTGCTCCTACTCCTGCTCCTGCTCCTGCACCTGCTCCTGCTCCTGCACCTGCACCTGCACCAGCGACAAAGCGTGACCCCTTGAAGTGGCCGTTTGCGAGCAACAGCATCTGGAACATGCCGATCGGCAGCAGCGCTGTCTACAAGCCCGCGAATCTGGCGACCACTCCTGGCGGCGACGTCTGGGCACCGATGCCGCAAATCGATGGCGAGATCATCGTGCTCAAACCGACCGCGCCACACACCGCGATCAACTACAGCAGCGTTGGCTGGAACGGTGGGAACCGGTGCACAGCATCCGGAGGCAATGTCAACGGCTTGCCGGTGGGTGTCCCGATTCCGAATAACTTTGTCGTTCCCAACAGTGGCGCCAACAATTCCGCGGCATTCCTCGCGGCGGATGGACACACCGTCATTCAAACGCAGCCGTTTACACGCTGTACCTCCGGAAGCTATGCGACAAGCATCGTAAAATTTGCCAACGTCGATCTTTACGGCACAGGAATCACCGGGGCGCATGGCGGATCAGGATTATCATCGCTGGGCGGCTCGATACGTCTGGGCGAACTACGGCCGGGACAAAAAGGGCCACGTCACGCGCTCAAGATCAATGTCTATGCGAAGCAGGCGCTCTACAAATGCACGACCAAAGCCAATTGTTCCCGTTGGCCGGCGACCAAGTCCGACAGCTATGCAGTTGGGTTCTACGGCACCGCCAGCAACAACTCCAATACTGCGATGAAAATGGGCGCGCTGCTCGCGATTCCGGCCGCTACCAATATCGCCTCTCTGGGAATGGAAACCGAACCGGGCAAACAACTGGCGTGGACCTTGCAAAACTATGGCGCGTATATTGTTGACGATACGTACGGGCCGGGCGTGGCCTTCAGCGCCGAGCAGGGGCCAGACGGCTCGGTGCAACAGCAGTTCAAGAGCGATTATGGTATCGCGATGGAACAGCGCGTGCGCGACAACACGCCGTGGACACGCGACATGCAACGCTTGGTGAAAGCGCTGTACGTGGTGGATAACAACACTGCAAACAGCATCGGCGGCGGCGGCACACCGCGCCAGCCGCTTGCGCCGGCGATCGCACCTTGATCAACACCACTCTCGCTGCATCATGAAATATCGCCCTCTGCTGCTTGCAGGAGAGGGCGATATTTATTGAGAATTTAGAAGATGATTGACACGCACTCCTCCATACCAACCGTCCCCCTGCAAGAGATCTGATTTACCCACAGAAATCGGCGTCATGCTTTTCCCCCTCTCCCGCAGGCGGGCTAACCTATGCACACAAGTTTGCAATACAGAATCCTAAATTATCAATAGCTGTTTATCGGTAAGTCGCGCAAACAAGCCCGCGCCCAAGATCAGCGCCAGCAACACGAAACAGGCCGCCACGGTCCGATCTATTTTCCGGATGCGGGCTGCCAGCAAGGGAAATACAACAATTAACGCGGTCGATAGCGCGACGATGGGCCAGTAGTAATATCGGACATCGGTGGCCACGCCGACGACGAGATAGGCTAGCGAATAGCCCAATCCGGACACGAGCAGCGTGCGGCTCGCCGCCAGCGACGCCGGCGACAACTCCAGCAGCGCGACCATGCATATGCCGAGAGCCATTCAACTCTCGGGCCACACCAGCAGGCTTTTCTTGAGGTAGTCAGGCTGCCCTATCAGTAAGGCGTGTAGCAGCGGCCGGTAATAGCGCAATATCTGCACAATCGTGAACAGGACTTTCACGCCATCGGAGATGGTATTCAATTTCGAGAAGCTGCCGGCCGGACGGTCCTTGTATTCGATCAGGATTTCCATGATCCTGAAACGCTAGTGCAAGGCATGCAAGGTCATGTCGGTTTCGACCTGGAACCCCTCTACCAGGATCGGATAGTTCCGCACAAAGGTCCGGTTGAAGACGCGATAGCCGCTCATGATGTCGACCAGCCTGGCGTTGAACAAGGCATTGACGGTTGCCTGCACGATGCGGTTGCCGATGCCGTGCAAGGGCCGATGGTTTTCCTTCGCATAATGGCCGCCGGAGTGCCGGTCGCCGGAGTGCCGGTCGCCGACCACCATGTCGGCGCGGTTCTCGAGTACCGGCGCGATCAGGTCGCGCACCCGGTCCGCCGGATAGGTCAGATCCGCATCGGCCAGCACATAGATGTCGGCGTCGATATCGAAGAACGCGCGGCGCAAGGCATTGCCTTTTCCTTGACGCCACTCGTCGATGACGTCGCCCTTGCAACCCAGTTCGCGAAAGGTCTGCCACGCGCATTCCGCCGTACCATCGCGCGAATTGTTATTAACCAC
The DNA here is from genome assembly GCA_966250375.1 of uncultured Oxalobacteraceae bacterium. GTDB lineage: Bacteria > Pseudomonadota > Gammaproteobacteria > Burkholderiales > Burkholderiaceae_D > CAMLDH01. The sequence goes on along the minus strand of CBINHE010000013.1, from coordinate 60,548 downwards.
GAAGATGGCAGCTTCCGGCAGATGCTCGTGAAAGGTTCGGATCGTGGCGCTGATGGTCAGTTCTTCGTTATACGCCGGCAAGACGAGCGCAATGCGCAACGTATTTTGCGGCATGGCCGGGATCATCTGGATTGTTTTCGTCATCGGAACTTTCCCAACTTGCACATCATCGCGCTGGCAGTCCTCATTATTGAACCTCCGCAGCGCAGGCGAAATAGTGCAAATGTACTTATGCGCTTGATCCGATGCGCCTCCATTCGACATTCTTGACCTGCATCAGATGATGCAAGAGGCGGCCGCCGATCTTGACGCTCCAGGCCAGCTCTGTTTGTTTTTGCGCTCGCACAAGCCGGCCATCGCGGCACACTTTAAACTCGGTTGTATCATGCGCGGCGCCCGCGGGCGAGAATGCTCCGGTGCACCGTCTTATGTACTCTTGTACCCTTCTGAAAGCACCGTTGTGAACACTTCCAAAGAACCCCATCGCCTCTACCCGCCGGTCCGCGCCACAACTTCCTTGCGATTGCTGACGGGCGTCATTCTCACCGCGCTGTTGGCCGGCGCGCTGATGGGCATATTCGGTGCCGTTCCGGTGCTGCTGAGTCTGTTTGTGTTTTTGTTCATGACGCTGTCCCTGAGCGACTATCGCATCGGCGTCTGGGTTGCCATCATCCTGTTGCCGCTCATTACCACGCAACACATCCCCAGGGAATTTCTCGGCGTCAAGGGGTTGAACCCGTTCAATGCGATCTTGATGATGTCGATCGTGTCGCTGTTCCTTGCGCAGGGGCTCCAACACAAGAAGATCATCATTCCACATTGGCCCCGGCCCTTTTGGCTCTACATCGGCGCCATTGTATTTGCCGGCTTGTTCGGCGCGACCCATTTTTCATCCATTCCATCCCACTACCTGGTGAACTTCGACTCCCCGGCCGGCTACCTGCGCGAATACATGCTCAAGCCAATGTTAATTGTGATTACCGCCTATCTGCTATCGGCTTCCATCGCGAATGCACGGCATCCCAGCAATTACCTGATCCCGTTTTTCTGTTCCGCGATCATCCTGCCGATCATAGTGATCGTCTATACCGCCACGTCAGGCGTATCCCTGTCGACACTGGCATTGAGCCATTCGCGCGAATTTCTTTCAGTGATCGGCATGCATGCCAACGAGCAGGGTCTGATGTTCAACATGGTGTTTGCGCTGGCGCTGTTCTGCTTTTTCAGCCTGTCGGGGCCCTGGCAAAAATGGACGTTCGGCGTGACGATGGTCGTCTTGGTCATCGCCATCATGTTGACATTCTCACGCGGCTCCTATCTCGGATTTCTGGCAGTGGTGGCGTATTTCCTGTTCAGGCAGCGACGACTGCGCATAATGCTGGCGATATTGGCGCTGGCCGGCTTTGTCGCGATCCTGATGCCGCAGGCGGTGGTGGAGCGGGCGTCCATGGGTGTATCAAGCGGAAGCGGCGAGGACATCAGCGCCGGACGCGTGGACAATATCTGGAAACCGCTGTTGCCCGAGGTGCTTGCCAGCCCCATCCTCGGACATGGCCTCAATTCCATCATTTGGTCGAAGGCCGCGCAGCGCGGTGAAATTCTGCAGGTAGGCCACCCTCACAGTGCCTATCTCGGCTTGTTCCTGGATTTCGGTGTCTTGGGTGCGATTACCATATTCATTTTTTTCCGCCATATGTGGCGGCTTTTCCGGCGCCTCGCGACAGGGCATACAGATCCCCTCTGGCGTGGCTTCTTCGACGGCGCGAGAGCGTGCATTTTGCTGTTGCTGGTACAAGGTCTTACCGATGACCAATTTACACCGACGCTGCCTCAGACCTTTCTCTGGCTGGCATATGGGATGGCGATCGGCTTTGTTGCAAGATCAAAAAGAGCGATGCGAAGAAAACATAATGAATTCAAACATCATTAACCACGCGGCTTATTGGCGCTGGCCATTTTCCTGTTCTTCTTCCTGTATCCTGTCCTGTGCCGGTTTCACGATGATGCTGATGTTCTGTCACGGGCACGCAGGCGCATCTTCCAAGCCCGTGCCGCATGCACGGGATCCAATGAAGTGGCCGTTCGCAAGCAACAGCATCTGGAACATGCCGATCGGCAGCGACGCCGTGTACAAGCCGGCGAACTTGCCCGCGATTCCAGGCGGCGACCCGTGGTCGCCGATGCCGCAAATCGATGAAGAGTTGATCATTCTCAAGCCGAAGGCACCAAGCACATCCATTTACTACAGTAATGCCGCATGGTCTGGAAAAGACCGCTGTGTCGCGACCGGAGATCTGCTGGTCAAGGTGCCGGTTCCGGGTAATTACATCGTCCCTCACGGCAACGGCAATAATTCGGCGGCATTTCTGGCGGCGGATGGCCGCAACGTGATTCAAACCCAACCATTTACGCGCTGCACCTCCCACGGCACTGCCACGAGCCTGGTGAAATTCGACCAGGTTGATATCGAAGGGGATGGCCACGCGGGCTCGCACGGCGGGTCCGGATTGTCGGCGCTGGGTGGCTCGATTCGCGTCGGGGAACTGCGGCCGGGACAGCAAGGCCCGCGCCACGCACTCAAGATCAATGTCTACGCCAAACAGGTGCTCTACAAGTGCGAGACCAAGGCCGATTGTTTCCGCTGGCCCGCCACCAAAGCCGACAGTTATGCGGTCGGCTTTTATGGCACCGCCAGCAACAACACCAATACCGCCATGAAAATGGGCGCGCTGCTCGCGATCCCACCCACTACCAATATCGCCAACATGGGATTGAAAACCGGGCCGGCCAAACAGCTGGCGTGGACCTTGCAAAACTACGGTGCCTACATCGTGGACGACACCCATTCGCCATCGTTCTGCTTCAATGTCGAGAAAGGCCCGGACGGATCGATGCGCACGCAATTCAAGAACGACTGGGGCATGGAACTGGAGCAGCGCGTGCGCGACAACACGCCGTGGGTGCGTGACGTGCAACGCCTGGTGAAAGCGCTGTACGTGGTGGACAACAACAGTGCGACCAGCATCGGTGGCGGCGGCAAGCCGCGCCAGCCGATCGCGCCACCCTTCGCCCGGACTCCTCTCACACCGCGAACCAAAGCGCAGCTGCAACGATCAGCGCCGTGAGTTGGCTGACTTGATGGCGATTGTTGAGCCATATCAAATGCGCGCGGGCCGAGCGGAATGTGACCCGGCAGGCCATCAAAAATATCAAGGCTGTCATTCGCGCGCCCCTGAAAAATCCGGCGGCGCCCGCATCCGTTTGCGCTACGTCAACAAGCGTTGTCAAACCGCCGTCCACCCAAAAGCGCAAGTGCATTTGCACTATTCCGCAAGGTGCGCGCAAGGCCAATCATGAACCTATGAAGCTTATGCATTTTTTGATTTTTCGCCGATAAAAGGTACTCCAATGGAGATAAGCATTTTTGGCTTGGGTTATGTCGGCGCCGTTACCGCCGGCTGCCTCGCTACCGACGGCCACTCCGTCATCGGCGTCGATCCCAACACGACCAAGGTCGACCTGATCAATCAAGGCATCACGCCCATCGTCGAGAAAGACATCGGCGACATGATTGCCAACACGGTCCGCGCAGGATTGCTGCGGGCAACGAGCGATGCGCGGGAAGCCGTTTTCAATTCGAGCATTACACTCGTATGCGTCGGCACGCCGTCCCAGATCAACGGCAATCTCGATATGAGCCATGTACGCAAGGTATGCGAGGAAATCGGTGCCGCGCTGCGCGACAAGCGCGCCTTCCATGTGGTCGTGATGCGCAGCACGATGCTGCCGGGCTCCATGCGCGCGGTGGTGATCCCGACGCTGGAAGCCAGCTCCGGCAAAGAGGCCGGCGTGGACTTCGGCGTCTGCATCAACCCCGAATTCCTGCGTGAAGGAACCGCCGTCTACGACTATTACCATCCGCCCAAGACCGTCATCGGCGAGTCCGATACTCAGGCCGGGGAAATCCTGGCAAAGCTGTATGAAAAAATGGATGCGCCGCTCATCTGCACCGATGTCGAAACAGCGGAAATGGTGAAGTACAGCGACAACAGCTGGCATGCCGTCAAGGTGGTGTTCGCCAATGAAATCGGCAATATCTGCAAGGCGGTCGGCATCGACAGCCACAAAGTCATGGAAATATTCTGCCGCGATACCAAGCTCAATCTGTCTTCGTACTACATGAAACCGGGATTTGCATTCGGCGGCTCCTGCCTGCCGAAGGATCTGCGGGCACTCACCTACAAGGGCAAGAACCTGGACCTGGAATTGCCGCTGATGAATTCGCTGCTCCGTTCGAACGAACGCCAGATCGAGAACGGCATCAAGATGGTGATCGACAAGGGCTTCCGGAAAGTCGGCATCCTCGGATTTTCATTCAAGGCCGGCACCGACGACCTGCGCGAATCGCCGCTGGTAAACGTGATCGAATACCTGCTGGGCAAAGGCTATGAACTGAAGCTCTACGACAGCAATGTCAACCTGGCCGCCCTCACCGGCGCCAACCAGGACTACATCCTCAACCACATTCCACATATCGCCAAACTGATGGTGCCGTCGATCGATGAAGTGCTGGATTTTGCGGAAACCATCGTCATCGGCAATGGGGCAGAAGAGTTCCGCAACGTGCCGGACCATCTGCAAGCGCATCAGGTTGTGGTCGACCTGGTGCGGATATCCAAAGATCGCAGCGGGAAACAATACGATGGCATCTGCTGGTAAAGCGCGCCGTGTCCTGATCCTGGTAGAGAATCTGCCGTCGCCGTTCGACCGGCGCGTATGGCAGGAAGCGACGACGCTGCACGCCAACGGCTACCAGGTGTCGATCATCTGCCCGACCGGCAAGGGATATGAAAAAACCTATGAGGTGCTCGACGGCATCCACATCTACCGCTACAACCTGCCGATCGAGGCACAGGGGGCCATCGGCTACTTGCTGGAGTACGGGCTCGCCCTGTTCCACACCTCTCGCCTGGCCTGGAAGGTGCAATTCGCGCACGGCTTCGATGTCATCCATGCCTGCAATCCGCCCGACCTGCTCTTCCTGATCGCCGGATTTTTCAAGCTGTTCATGCGCAAGAAATTCCTGTTCGACCATCATGACATCAATCCGGAACTGTACGAAGCCAAGTTCGGGCGGCGCGACTTCTTTTACCACTTGATGCTGCTGTTCGAACGCTGGTCGTTCAAGACTGCCGACGTCTCGATCGCCACCAACGAGTCGTACAAGCGCATCGCCATCGAACGCGGCGGCATGGCCCCGGACAAGGTCTACGTGGTCCGCAGCGGCCCGAAACTCGATCGCTTGCGCATCCTGCCTCCCAATGAAACGCTCAAGCGTGGCTGCAAATACCTGGTCGGCTATGTCGGTGTCATGGGGGCGCAAGAGGGCATCGACTACCTGCTGCAGGCGGTGCGCCATATCGTCAAATACATGGGACGCTCGGACGTGCACTTTGGCCTGGTCGGCAGCGGCACTTCATTCAATGAAATGAAACAGATGGCGGCGGACCTCGGCATCGCTGACTTCGTCACGTTCACCGGCCGCGTACCGGACCAGGAATTACTGGAAATGCTCAATACCGCCGACGTATGTGTCAATCCCGATGTCGCCAACGAGATGAACGACAAGTCCACCATGAACAAGATCATGGAATACATGGCGATGGGCAAACCGATCGTCCAGTTCGACTTGACTGAAGGCCGCGTGTCCGCGCAAGACGCTTCCCTGTATGCGAAGAAGAACGACCCGATCGACATGGCGCACAAGATAGTCGAGTTGCTGGACGATCCGGAACGGCGCAAGCGCATGGGCGAGTTCGGCCGCAAGCGCGTGGTCGGCGAGCTGGAATGGCAATATGAAGTTCCGAAATTGCTGGCGGCGTATGGCGAGATATTCGCCGCGGGCAATGTTGCGTCCGCGCCGGAGCCGATCAAATAGAGCGATTTGCGGGTCTGTGCAAGGGAGCCAAGGTCGGGCCGAGGAGCGCACGTGTACGTGATATGTACGTGATATACACCGAGAGCACCGCAGGTCCGAGATTGGCCCCTTACACCAATCCGCAAATCAATAGTGTTCGGCACATTATTTGCTGAGCGCCAGCGTTAGAGGCTCCTTCCCCTTCAAGGGGAAGGTTGGGATGGGGATGGGGTTTCATATCGCTGCTTTTTAACCCATCCCCACCCTAACCCTCCCCTTGAAAGGGAGGGAATACGGCGGTTGGAACACGTCAGCAAATAACGTGACGGACACTATTGACCCGCAAACCGCTCCAGGGACACGAACGGCCGTGCGTTACGATATACAGTCCTGCATTTTCCGAAAGTATTTTCATCTCTTGAATAAAGCGCATTTCGACATGCTCCTTGCCGACGCTAAAAATAGCATTGCCAGAACCGTTTATCTGGAGAACAGCGCTGCCGCTGCGCTATGGCAGGACATCCACGACGCAGCAACCGATGTCGCCCTGCGCGAACCCCTGCTGCGGCGTCGCATGCAAAAGCTGGTGCTCGGCCGCTTGTCGCCGATGGACATGATCGCCGCGATACTGGCCGACAAACTCGGCGGCGAAGAAATCTCCCGGCCGGATTTGCATGCCTTGATTCTCGGGATGATGGATGAAGAACCATCCTTGTTGATGCAAATCATGACGGATATGAGCGCCGTTAAGACGCGCGACCCCGCCTGCCTCAATCATTTGCATGTCCTGCTCAACATGAAGGGTTTCCATGCACTGGAAACATACAGGTTCTCGCACGCCTTGTGGCGGCGCGGCCGCAAGGAATTGGCGTTCGCGCTAGCCAACAAGGCCTGCGGCACCTACTGCGTCGACATCCACCCCGCAGCGCGCATCGGGGTCGGCGTGATGCTCGATCATGGGACCGGTATCGTGATCGGCGAAACCGCCGTGGTCGACGATAACGTTTCCATTCTTCAAAACGTCACGCTAGGGGGAACCGGAAAAGAGCGCGGCGACCGCCATCCAAAAATCCGCAGCGGCGTCATGATCGGCGCCGGCGCGAAAATCCTCGGCAATATCGAAATTGGCAGCATGAGCAAAGTCGCCGCCGGCAGCGTGGTGCTGGAGAACGTCCCGTCCTGTTGTACGGTCGCCGGCGTGCCGGCAAAAATCGTCCGGCGCTACCTGTGCGATGGTTCGCCGGCACTCGAGATGGACCAGTCTGTCAAGGTGGACAATGGATCCGTTTCATTTCCCACTGCACTTCAAGGCGATCATGACAAGCGACCTCCGATCGAGCAGCAACCGAATTGACTGGATCGATTCTGCCAAGGGCATTTGCATTATCGCGATCATGGCGATGTATGCCACGCTCGCGGTAGAACAGACACTCCAGACGCGCGGCTGGATGTCGTATTTCGTCGATTTCGTGCAACCGTTTCGCATGCCGGATTTTTTCATGATCTCGGGCCTGCTGGTGGCGCGCGTGATCGACCGGCCTTGGCGCGCCTACCTGGACAACAAGGTTTTACACTTCGTCTATTTCTATGTGTTGTGGGTCACGATCAAGTTTATCGTGATGAGCGGACATCGCCTGCTCGATCCGCACCCACATCGCATGCTGGCCGACTATATGAGCGTCTATGTGCAGCCGCAGGGCCCGCTCTGGTTCATTTATATTCTTCCGTTATTTTTTGTTGCCGTGCGGCTGGTGCGCACGCTGCCGGCTTGGCTCGTCCTCGCAGCGGCCATCATGCTCAAGCTGGCCGACCTCGATACCGGCTGGAAGCTCATCGACCGGTTCGGCATGTATTTCGTTTTCTTTTATTCCGGGCATGCGTTCGCGCCCCAAGTATTCCGGCTGGTGGCATGGGCTCCGTCTCACCTGCGTTTGACGTTTCTCTTTCTGGCCGCATGGTTCATGGCCAATGCGATGCTGGTGAAATTTGGTCTCACAATTTTTCCGGTTGTGCAGTTGCTGGCCGGTCATGCCGGTGTGGTCGCCATCTTCTTCGCTTCTGCTTTGCTGGCCCCGCTGCCGTGGATGGGCTGGTTGCGTTACCTGGGCCGGAATTCGATTGTCATCTATCTTGGATTTGTCGTGCCGCTGCATCTCATGCGAAAAGTGGTTGCCACCGGTGCCATGCAGATTGCGGATACCGGCACGATCTGTGTGGTGGTCATTCTGGCGTCGATTATCGGTGCACTCATGATGTACTGGTTGACGCGCAATACGCCCTTGCGCTTTCTTTTCGAACGCCCCGCTTGGGCACATCTCCCCCCTCGTCGCTTCGGCATTCAAAAGCGGGCATGAGTGCGCCGGCAAGACCCCGCATAGGCGTCAATATTCCCGCTTCCGGCGATCCATTCGCGTCGTGACCGTGACGCACACGCTGCATCTCCTTGCATTCACATCTTGCGTTCCTTTTTCAAATTATTACGCACCAAGTAGAAAATCGATTCGAGCAGGGTGTTTTTCTTTTTCGCTTCGGAGCGTTTTTTCGACTGGATGTCATCGAACGAGGTTTTCAGGATGCCGGTGCAAGGAAGATGGAAGTCGCCTTCGTCATTTTTGACCGCGTCCATCTCTTCCCATGTCTGGTCGTAGTCAGGCGCCGCCGGCGGCTGGTGCGCATGATTGGCCACGATCCTGTTTTGATTGCCGATGCCGACCATTTCCTTGCACCCGAAAAAGTCGCCAATATCCCGCACGACCGATATCACCATGTTTATCGGACGACAGCCATACAAATCCCGTGTCGCAAACCGGATGTGCGAAGCACCGTCATCGGCGCGCAATCCCTGCACGCAGCCGATTTTTACATAGGCCTTTCCATGCTGCATAAAGAAAGCGAACGCCGCGCGATAAAGGGAGACCTTATTGGCGATCAGGTGCAGGAAAAGCTCCCCTTCCCGATTATCCATGTTGATGCCCGAGATTTCGAGTTGATACGCCGCGCCCGATTTTCCGGAAAACTCGCATACCGTTTTCGGCTGGAACGCGGTGTGCCTGACAAAATCACCGAAACCTGCCGTCAGCATCAGCCGGTAGTGCTGTATCAGGATGCTCACCCGGCCGGCACAGCGCAAACGCGTCGACAGATACGGCCGGTATATTTTCAGGCTCAAGCGTGGATGCGATTTTGCCAGCGCCCACAGCGTCGGATCGCTCCCCAGAAAGCGCAGCCAGCGACGGGTCTGAACCGGGTACGTCACGGCACCGAACAACAGCATCGTCTTGCCCTTGAGGCTGGGTTGCTTGGATAACAGCTTAAGCATGAGAGCGATAGTATTCATTGTCTGGAAACCTTTCTGGCATGCCAAGAGAGGTAAAGGGGCGGCGTATTTCAGCCTGCTGATTCAGAACTTCAACCTGGATTCGGCAGTTGGAGAGGTGCGAGTGTGCATTTTTCCGGTTCTCTGGATAGGATGGATGAAGCAGGGGTTTCGTGCAGCATGCTGCACGAAACCTGCTTCACCATGTTGTCTGAAACCCCTGCTCACCCCCTGCTACGCCCTGTAGCGCACTCACTCAATCGGTGAATGCTATCGAACGAAAGAAAGTCAATGTTCATGAGGCTTTCCAGACATAGATGAGCGGTCAACTGCCGAATCTAGGTTTATGGTAGTCGCGAAGCGGACACTGTCGGGTGAGCCATGTCAATTGCCATCCTTGACGGTGCTCTTGCGGTGTGCGATATGGCGCGCCAGACGTTGTGCCAGCATAGCCTTGTCATGCACGCCCAACTTGTCATACAGTTGGGCAATCTGGTTGCGCACCGTGTGCGGCGACACGCCCAGTTCGCGCGCGATTTCCTTGTGGCTCAGTCCGGTCGCATAACGGCGCGCCACCATATATTCGCTCGGCGTCAAATCGGCCCGCATGTCGATCGGACTGGCGGAACAGGTAAGGTAGCCGGCTTGCTGCGCCATCACGATTTCGATACGCCGGCCGCGAAACACGCTGTCGCCGTGCTTCAGGTTATCCACTACCGCCGGCGGCAACCTTTTTCTTACCTGGTGATCCGGCCATTCCAGGTACAGCAGGGAATGGAAATGGTAGTCGGCGACCATGATGAAACCGCGCGCATCGATCAAGGCCGATGCGCGCTGCACGCGTTCCGTATCGTGCCGGTCCAGCACGCGGCAACGATTGATGTCCAGCGCGCGCGTGAGATGAAACCATGCCGTATGCAGATAGGTCGTTTCCAATGCATTGAACGGCGTCTCGCCGCCCCGGTACAGCATGATCCAGCGTCCCGCCTTGTGGGCTGTCTGGTTCTCGCCAAACAACATCACATGCCGCAGTTCCTGTCCTTGCACGAAATCTTCGAGGACGTACGCCTTGTCTTGCTGATGCAGTGTGCGGCAGTCCCACTGTATCGGACGCTCCAGATCGTCAAGCACATTTTTGATCACGGGATCCATTGCCGCTATCCTGGTGTAGTTTCCGAATATGGTTTTGTTCCCATGGTGCACATGGACGTGGGCAATCAGCAGGTTAATCACGATTCCGGCATCGATTTCTCTCATCCACAATACGGCGCCGTCGAATCTGATCCACGGTTGCAGCAGGTTCAGGGCCTCAACCGGAAACTCATTGTGCGATGCATGTTCCGCAAGATCGTACAGGCCAACCAGTGCTTGATTAAATCGGTGCATAATCCATTCCTTGTTCCCTACCGCTTATCGGTGCTTATGGGTACAGAATGCTTGCCCGGGCGGCATTACCGCCCACGTATCTGAATCCGCGTCATTCGCCTTGCCGTTCCGTTGATTTTTTCTTGCCAGATGATCACCGGTGACGCCGATTTTTCATCGAACCTGTGCGAGGTCCAGCCCAGTGGCGGATCGTCTCTACCGCTGACCAGTTTCGGCAGACACGCACTATCCGGCATACTCATTTCGATTCGCAGCGTGCCGCAGGATGCACTTACCTTGCAGCCATCGAGCGCCAGTTCGCAGTCTTCGGAAAAATGCCAATGAAACTCCAGCGTGTGAGCTTTGCGGCATTCCAGAACGTCTTCCACCAGCACCGTATCGTTTAGCTTGTCGAACACGATTTTTCGCCGGTGCAAAACCGGATCGGCCAAGCGCAAGTAACCGTCGTGGCTACCGATGAAACAGTCGCTGTCCGGGCCGCTGTCCCAACGTTCGCAGCGTGCCTTGGCCTTGCGCAGCCACATGAAATTGCCACCGGTCTCCGATTGGTCCAGACCGTCGACACGCACGGTATTGTGAGCGGAAGTGCCTCGAAAATAGTCGCGCCACTTCTTTTGCGTGTGATAGGCATAAGTGCCGGGATCGATCAGCAGCGCATGGCCGGCAGCCGACAAGGTAAACGCCAGCGCATCGGCATGCCCGTGCGCAGCGATCGACAGATAGCCAAGCGGGCCCGCATCGGCGACGATTTTCAGTTCCGCTGCGGAACCGAAATGATGTCCCAGTATGTAATAACCGCCTTCGGGAAATGCTCGGCGCACTTGGCGCACGGCCCGGCTGGAAGCTATCGGCGCGATGCGCGCGCTGCCCTGGTCACCCAAGAGCCAGCGGCTCTTGTCGTCGAGCCGGCCATCCCCGGCGATGAAATCCTTGCGCCCGAAAACAATGGCGCCACTCGTCAGCAATGAACGATAGGCATTGAAATCACGCTCCTGCGAAAAGCGCACCATCACCGCATCGTCCGAGTCGCCCACCATGGGAACCCGGCCTGCGACATCCATCACGGCCCGGATAAACTCCAGCATCGATTCCAGCCGCTGCCAATAGGCATTGGAAAACGCAACGCCGTTCGCGCGACCGAACACGCCACACAGCAACATCATGTCCGCCACTTCATGGTGATACCAGAATGCCTGTTCACGGTTGACGCCGTCGCCTGCATTTTGCGTCAACGCTTCCCACTCCAGGCCCTTCCTCCCGATCACGGTCCATGCGGGACTCTCCTTCCAACAAGGCCACGTCAATGCACCGATGAACAGGCCCATGTACTCGCCAAGCAAGTGGTTGTTGGCCGACGAGTACCGTGAAAAATGTCCCGCAATGAATTGACAGTGCCGATGGACCGAATCCAGCCAACGCCGTTTGAATTCGTTGCCGTCCGCGCCCTCGAACAGGCGAGCGCCATCCAGCAAGTGCCAGGCGACTGCCCAGTTCACGAGCCGTATCGCATTTTCGAGTGCACTCGACCACGCCTGCCCCAATGGATACGGACATTGATCGAACCAGGATTCCAGCAACAGGCGGCAGGCGTGAGCATGACGCTCCTGCTTCGACAAGAAAAAAGCTTGCGCCAGTGTCACCAATTCATAGTGGCGGTTGATTTCCCACAGGTATTTGATATCGCCGACCGTGCGTTCATCACGATAATCGAGCGTCTTCCCGAACCGCATCGGCGCGTTGATACCGGTTTTCGGGTCGCGATTCCACAGCGGCGGAAAGCCGAGCGCACACTCGCGCATTGCAAAGACATCGAAGCGGCCCGCCAGTATCCGGTCGGCCACCGCCAGATAAGGCGCGGGGTCGATCTCACTTGGCAAGTCGTCTACCCAGCACCGCCCCCATGGCCCCGCAACAGCGGGCGGCGGATGCACCGATCCCCTGCCCTCGCGTTCCAACCTGGCCCGGATCGCCTTGCCGCCGCGCCACAGGATTTCCGGCAGCCCCATCAGGCGCAAGCGATTGAACTTCCATGCGATGGAATTCATGCTCCCAGCTCCCGGTACAGCCGTTCGAGTTGCGGCAGCACATGGCGCGTGGAAAAAGTACTGTCAGCCTTGCTGCGCGCCGCCGATCCCATGCGCCGGCGCAAGCTCTCGTCGGACAGCAGGCGTTCCAGCACCGTGCACAGGGCTGGCACATCGCCGGGCGGAACCAGATAACCCTCGAGATCATCGGTAATGACTTCCGGGATGCCGCCCACCGGCGTGCTGACGACCGGCATTCCGGTTGCCATGGCTTCCAGCACGCTCATGGGCAAGCCCTCGGCATAGGACGGCAATGCGTAGATCGCGGCCCGCTGCAACAGGATGGCCTTGGACGGTCCGGAGACCCAGCCGAGCAGCTCGACGTTGGCGGTGATGCCAAGCTTGTCGATTTCTTTCCTGGCCCGCGCCAGATCGCCGTCGCCGCCCAGCAACAGCTTCAAACCCGGATGCCGGCCCACAAGGCGCGATACGGCGGCCAGCAGATCGTAGGTGCCCTTGCGCTCCCCGAGCCGGCCGAGAAAAAGAATACTGGCAGGATCGCGCAAATTAAAGTCACTTGCCAACGGCAATTGCACCGGATTGTTGATCGGCACGATGCGCGCATTTCCGGAAATGCCCTGCACCCAGCGTTGCCATGCGGTCGACAGCACCACGACGCTATCGGCCCTATTGAAGACATGACGCACGCACCATTGCGCCGCGCGATTGCAATCCTTTTCGTAAAAGCGCACAAACTCCGCACCATGCAAATGCACGATTGCCGGAATGCGACACAGGAAGGCGGGTCCGAGAAACAGGGTCTTGCGCCAGAAGCTGGCATCCGACGCAATGTGCACATGAATCAATGCAATCCTGCCGCGTAACAGCAAGCCCATATAACGCAGCCAGGAAGAGAGGCACAGGCGCAGCTTTTTCACAGCGCTGCCATCGGTATGGGTCGGCAGGTACAGAATCGGAAAGCGCTCGAACAGGCCGGCACGCCGATACTCGTTGACCACGGCGGAAATGCCGCCCATGGTGTGGAAGCTCGTGCCCAGCATGACGATGTGCTTTCCCGAATTCATTGTTGCACCGGCACGCCGAGATAGCGGCTGGTATCCAGATGCTGGACCAGCAGACGATGCTTGCCGCGCATGGTGCGCGGGATCGCGCTCACTTCGACCACCTCCGCGGTGCAGCCGCCTTGGGTCTTGCTCTCCATGACCTGCACGATTCTGCGCCGAGCTTCGGCCGACAAAGGCTGAGGCGCGACGACCTTGATCAGGAAATGGCCCGGCACGTGCTGCTCGAACTGCATAGACTCCACCACCGCAAGAGCGCTCGAATGCGCGGAGCCCATGCCACATACCGCGATGATGCGGTCATCGCGGCAGACCAGGAATTCCTGCCGCCTGCCTTCGATGCTTTCCATCACGGGATAACCGGGCAGCAAGGAATGCGGCTTGTCGCTCAGAATCGCCAAGTCGCCGGTGCGATAGCGGATCAGAGGCATGACCTCGTTGTCGAAGCCGGTGCCGACAATTTCGCCCAACCGGCCTGCCTCGGTCACCGGATTGCCGGCGTCATCGACCAACTCGACATGGCCGTACTGTGGCCAGAAAAAGAAGCGCTCATCGTCCGGCATCGATGCCGCCATCAGCACCCGCTCGGACAGCCCGTAATGCTTCAACACCGGACAGGCAAACACATCCTTGAGCAAGGCCATGTGATGCTCGAACACATTCTCCGAATACAGCATCACGCCCTTGATGCGCTGCGTGATGTCCGGCGCGGGATTTTCCTTGAGCCAGCGCGCCAGCGGATAAATCGCAGAGGGATAGGCCTGGATATACGTCGGTTGCCAGCGCCGGATCGCCGCCACATAGTCCGGCATGTAGGCGCGCTCCAGATGGTCGGAACTCAAGATCAGTTGCCGTTTGATCGGCTCATACATCCACAACCGTCCACCGGCATGCCGGGCGGCAGGAACAGTGCGGCCGCGCAACGCCAGCACCACATCGCGCGACCCCAGTCCCACCCGCCGGTGGAACTGCTCCATGAACGCGTATTCGCGGGTGCGCGTCACGCCCTTGTGCAGATAGAAACTCATCGGCGTCGAGGTCGAGCCGCCAGTGGACGTCTTGAGCCGCAGGCCGGCAGGCGCGTTTGCGGAAACGAAGCGGGCCAGATCGCGCTTGATGTCTTCCTTGGAAATCAGGGGCAGTTCGCGCAGCACCTCGAACGGCGCATCCAGCCGGTCCAGCAGATGCTGGTACGGCCGATAGGCCGGCACATGGACCAATGCGCAATGCAGGCTTGCCGCAAGTTTTTTCGCACTCAATTGCCGGATCGCATGTTCATCGCACAGCGCTGCCTCGTCGAGAAAGCGCCGGTAATGCCGACCTCTACTGAAAGAAGCCGGCACCATCGAATATGCGCGGCCTACGGAATTCTTGATCCAATCGGGGGACGAGAAATACAATCCAAGAAGCGGGTAAAGCATGTCCTCGATCGTCGCCATTTTATCTTTGCCTCTGCTTGGAATCAGTGAACCGCCGCAATCTTCCCGATGTTCGCGGCGCTGATTAAAAGCATATCGAGATCGCTTCCGAATTCAGGTGAGCTTAATCAAATAACGGATGTTTATCCAGTTAAAGAGCGCGCGTGCACCGCAAAGCGCAAGGCAAAAGATTGAAAGGATTTGAAATTGAGCATCGGTTTGGTCACGCGCTTGATAGCGCGATGCCCCTGCTCCACGATGCTGTTGAGATATTTGACCTGGCGAACGATGATCTCGATTTCCCTGCCGTCATTGATCTCATCGATCGCCGCTTTATACGAGCCGCTTTTCCTCAAGGTGCCGATAACTCAACGGATAGGCTACGTACCAGCGGATGCACACCAGTATCACGTCGACTGGAACGCGCATCCTTTTGGTATTCGCATCTCGCGCGGTAACCGGTAAGCCAACGGCGTTATTGCATCAAGTTTGCAGGCCATGTAGGTCGGAACGCAAAGGATAGCGGCGAACATTTTCTTCCACAACCGTGGAGTGAGCTGATGCACTTGTGATGTGGAATGCTAGTCGATCCGCTGCAGCACGTCGACGAAATAATCGTACGGGTAATGTCGTGCAGGCGGCAGGTGACCAGCAGGCTTTGCATGATGCCGACGTGCCTGGCGCCGAGCTCAGTCCAGGTAAAAAGCCAATTGCGGTGGTCCATCGGAATGACCTGCAATGCACGTTCCAAGTGGTTGGTATCGATCGCCACGTTCGGATCATCCAGATACACGAACAACCCCGTGCGTTGCTCGCGGATAGACGCCAGCGCACCTAGAGTGGATTTCCAACAGGGTAGAAAGCTGTTCTGTTGCAAACGAGAACGCAATGTAAGTCTTTTACTTATAGGGAAATTGGCGGAGGCGGTGAGATTCGAACTCACGGAAGGGATAAACCTTCGCTGGTTTTCAAGACCAGTGCCTTAAACCACTCGGCCACACCTCCTGTTGCAGAAATTGAAATGCAGGTTGCACCCTTGAACTCGCATGAAATAAGGTTTCCCTTAAATTCACCGACCTTCAAGACTGGCGTATTCGCCTGCCCTATCAATCTTCCGTAGGCCGAATTATACCTAACTCGCCTTGTTTGCCGAACTGCGATCTTGAAATAATTTTCAGTCGGCCAAAAACATTTCCTGCAGATCATTCAAGAACCGCTTGCCAAGATCGGTAGGCTGGATGATTTTATGGTCGCGGTAAAGCAAGCCTTTCGCTTCGGCTTCATTCAGCGTCTTCTCGATCGTATTCAGTGTCAGACCGGTATGCTCGGCAAACAGGTTTGCTTCAAAGCCCCCCGTCAAACGCAATGCATTAAGCATGAATTCAAAGCCTAGTTCGCCGCGCCCGATTTCAAGCTCTTCCTGAATCGCATTCCCTGCTTGCATATGTTCAAGATACGCCTTCGGCTGCTTGTAGCGCGCCTGACGCACGACGCGATGCGGAAACGACAGCTTGGAGTGCGCACCAGCGCCAATGCCCAGATAGTCGCCGAATTGCCAGTAATTCAAATTGTGGCGTGCCTGACGTCCCGCTTTTGCATAGGCCGATACTTCATAATGCTGATAGCCGGTCGCCTCGGTTTCCGCTTGGATCATATCCTGCATTTCAGCACTGGCGTCGTCGTCGGGCACCACCGGCGGATACTTCGCAAAGTAGGTATTCGGCTCTAGCGTCAGGTGATACAGTGATAAATGCGGTGGCGCAAAACCGATTGCAGTCGCTACATCCCGGCGCGCTTCGTCCAGTGTTTGTGACGGCAAGGCATACATCAAATCCAGGTTGAAATTTTCGAAATTAGCATGCGCGATGTCGACCGCGCGCCGTGCTTCATCGCCGTCATGGATGCGGCCCAAGGCATGCAAATGGCGCGAGTTAAAACTTTGAATCCCGATCGACAAACGGTTGATGCCGCTGGTGCGATAAGAGCGGAATTTTTCCGCCTCGAAAGTACCGGGATTCGCTTCCATTGTGATTTCCACCGCGCCATCGAGGGGCAGCAATGTGCGAATGTCCGACAGCAATCGATCCAGCCCGGCGGCCGACATCAGGCTCGGCGTACCGCCCCCGATGAAAACCGTATAAATCTTGCGCCCCCAAATCAATGGCAGCGCATTTTCCAGATCGGCACGGAGCGCGGCCAGATATTCCGCTTCGGGAAAACCGCCGCTCGCTTCATGCGAATTAAAATCGCAATAGGGACATTTTTTGACGCACCACGGGAAATGCACGTACAACGACAGCGGCGGCAACACGGTGAGATTGAGCGCGCCCGGCTTGAGAAATGCCATCGCGGCTTCGGCACGATTTGAGACAATGCCGGTCGGCTCTGCATTCGCACCGACGGGTTTAATCGGAATCATCGTAACTTCTCGATCAATGTGCGCAATGCCTGTCCGCGATGCGACCGACGATTTTTCTCTTCGGACGACAATTCGGCAGCGGTCTTGCCCAGCGCCGCCAGCCAGAAATGCGGATCGTAGCCGAAGCCGCCCTGCCCACGCGGCGTCGCAATGATTTCGCCATCCCAGCGCCCTTCCGCGATCACAGGTTGCGGATCGTCGGCATGCCGCACCAACACCAGCACGCAATAGTAATAAGCCGATTTATCCGCCTGTGCTGCCAAGTCGGCAATCAATTTCTGGTTATTGCGCGCATCTGATTTCGGTTCTCCCGCATAACGCGCCGAAAGCACACCCGGCGCGCCACCGAGCGCATTGGCACATACGCCGGAATCATCCGCCAGCGCAGGCAAGCCAGTCAGGCGTGAAGCGTGGCGGGCTTTTTCCAGTGCATTCTCGACAAAGGTCAGATGCGGCTCGTCCGCTTCGGGCACATTGAATTCGCTTTGCGCATGGACCTCGAAACCGATAGGCGCCAGCATGGCATTGAACTCTTTGAGTTTGCCGGAATTATTAGAAGAAAGAACGATGGTGCGGGTCATGAGAAAAAACGAAATCGATAAGTAAGAACGTTTAACAGAATGTTGCTCAACCGGAAAAATACGGTATCGTTTACACCATCAATCCGAGCGTTTTCTTTTGCAAACCGATCAGGTCCGAGATGCCCTGTTGTGCCAAATCCAGCAAGCGATCCATCGTCGCACGATCAAACGCTGCGCCTTCCGCAGTTCCTTGCACCTCGATGAAATGGCCGGCATCGGTCATCACCACATTCATGTCGGTATCGCAATCGGAATCCTCGACATAATCAAGATCCAGTACCGGCATGCCGCGATAAACACCGACTGAAATCGCTGCGACAAAATGCTTCAGCGGCACCGTCGCAATCGCCTTGTTTTCCACCAGCTTCGCAAACGCATCGTAGGCGGCGACCATGGCGCCGGTAATCGATGCGGTCCGCGTGCCGCCGTCGGCTTGAATCACATCGCAATCCAGATGCAGCGTACGCTCGCCAAATGCTTTCAGATCAAATGCGGCACGCAGAGATCGCCCGATCAGGCGCTGGATTTCTTGCGTGCGGCCCGATTGCTTTCCTTTTGCCGCCTCGCGATCCATGCGCGAATGCGTCGAGCGCGGCAGCATGCCATATTCGGCCGTCAGCCAGCCCTGCCCTTTGCCGCGCAGGAAGGGTGGAACCTTGTCTTCGATGCTGGCGGTGCAGATCACGCGAGTGTCGCCGGCCTCGATCAAGACCGAACCTTCCGCATGTTTGGTGTAATTCCGGGTAAGACGTGTGAGACGCAAAGCGTCAGCGGCACGACCGCTGGGCCGTTTTTCATTGGACATGTAATAAGCTCTAACTCTTGGAAGTGATGCGTGTGGATTTTTCGATAGCGCCGCGAATCTCTTCAATCGCTTTTTCGATTTCGGTTTCGTTGAAGGGATCAACGTTCTCCAAGTCAGCGTGACGCGGCGCCTGGATGGTGGTGGTTACACTGCCTATCGGCAACGTGTTAGTCGTAATGGTGGTGGAGTCGGAACCGTGCGAACTGTCGCTGCTTTCCCACATCATTGCCAGCGCCGTAACATTGTCGCTGGTTTTGCCGGCTATTTCGGTGGCAGTCGTAATCAACTCCGGTACCGCGCGCACGACTGTGTTGCTATGCAAACGCTGCGCCAACACATGGTCGGGCAATACCGACCACAGACCATCCGAGCACAGCAACATCACATCGCCTGCCTGCAAACTCGCGCGCCGCGAAATTTCCACGATCGGCATGTTCGGCGCACCCAGGCAATTGAACAGTTTATTGCGTTCCGGATGGGTATCGCGTTCGGACGGATCGACTCTGCCTTGAGCGATCAAAGTTTCGATGCGCGAATGGTCGCGCGTACGCATCAGGATTTGCCCATTGCGCATCCAGTACAATCGGGAATCGCCGCAATGCGCCCAGAATGCGCTGTTATGCTGGATCAGACAGGCGACAATCGTCGTGCGCGGCGTCTCCGGCAGGTTATTGATGGCACGGTAGCGATGGATTTCTCGATGCGCGGCGAAAAAGCTGTCCTCCAAAAACCGCTCCGGTTTTTTCACATACGGATTGGCATTTTGCTGGAATAGCGAACCGATCGTCTGCATCGCAATGGTCGCCGCCATCTCGCCTTGAATATGGCCGCCCATGCCATCTGACAACAACAGCAATAACGCATCACGAGTAAAACTGTACCCCATGCGGTCTTGATTATTCTTGCGGCCGCCGATGTGGCTTTCTTGATAGACAGAGAAGCGCATGAGTTCGTTAAATAAGATTAATGCGAGTTTTCCTGGATCGTAGTGACGGTCGTATTAGGCGCCTGCTTGCCGATGCTGGCAAACAAGCCGCGTAATTTCTGTGTCATCACTTCCAGTTTATTGGCGGCCTTCTTTTCCTGCACAGGTTCGCGCAACGCCTTTTGCAGCGCGAAGACGCTTTGCGGGCGCTCCAGCGGATCAAGCATCAGGCTCCAGCGGATTACTTTCAGCAATTCCGGTGAATAGATGCCTTCCAGTTTGCGCAAATGGCCATCCATCTTATCGTTGAGCTTGCGCTGATCGGCAGGTTGCGGCGGTGCTCCCACCATGCATGCAAAAATCGACGCACCAATACTGTAGATATCTGTCCACGGGCCCAGGTTGCCGTTTTTGGCATACAGTTCCAGCGCCGCAAACCCGGGAGTGTACATTGGATACAGCTTCGGCAAATCGGTTCTCAACGTCTGTCGCGCAGCGCCGAAATCCAGCAGGATCGGCGTACCGTCGACGCGCAAATAAATATTGGCTGGTTTCAGGTCAAGATGCAGCAATTTGTTGGTATGCACTTCACGCAGACCGTTCATCACATGACTGAACATCTTGCGGATGAACCGCTCCGACACCAGCGGTTTGTCTCCCTTGTCGCGGCGACGCAGGATATGCTCTTGCAGCGAACGACCGGACTCATAGGCCATTACCATGTAGACCGTTTCATTGGCGCGGAAAAAATTGACCACACTGACCACGTTCGGATGCGCAATCCGCGCCAGCGCCCGTCCTTCATCGAAGAAACACTTCAAGCCAATGCGGAAAGTCGATAAATTTTCGGGGGAAATCGTCGGCGTCAGTTCGCCCGGTTGGCGCAGCGCCAGCGAACTCGGCAGGTACTCCTTGATCGCGACTGCGTTGCCATCTTCATCATAGGCAAGGTAGACGATACTGAACCCGCCAGATGCAATTTTCTTTACAATGCGGTATCCAGCGATTTCAAGCCCATCCGGTAACGGAGCATTGTTTTGTGCGGCCATATCTCTTTATGAATTGCTCTTTATCGAATATTGTGGAGCGGCGTTTGCGAGACGCCGCAGCGTGCCGGATTACTCGGTCCCGCAATATTATGCAGAGTGTTCTGCCCTGACATTACAAATTGCAGCTCAGGCTCGTTAAGAAATAAATTGTGCATTTTGGCGGCCATCGGAATGCAATGCAAGGGACTTGCCGAAGGGCCTTCGCTGTTTGCAGTGCGTGCATAGCGAACAACGAAGCAGTGCGCCCGCTATGAACAGTTAAAATGTACAAAGTTATTTTTAACGGGCCCCAAGAACGGGTCCTAAGCTTGGATTGTGTGGATAATTCACTGATTTGTAAAGAACAACCGGGGACTGAATTTTGACCATTTGCAGCATGACCGGATATGCGGTAACCACGCGTGAAACCGCAGGCGGAACACTAACCATCGAGTTAAAGAGTGTGAATTCGCGCTTTTTAGACCTGCAATTCCGCATTAACGACGATTTGCGAGCGCTGGAACCCGCTTTACGCGAAGCGATCATGGGCCGAATCACGCGCGGCAAAGTAGAGTGCCGTCTCAGTTTCGGCCGCAAAGTGGCCGCTGTCGGGGCACAAGTGCTCAATACGACGCTGCTCGCAAGCCTCGCCGGATTGCAAGGCGAAGTCCAGAAACAATTCCGGGATGCGTCGACACTGTCCGTTAATGAACTGTTACGCTGGCCAGGCGTGATTGAAGAAGCTGAAATCGGCCAGGAAACGCTCCAAGCAGATGTCGCCGCAGCGATGGCCGCGACTGTCAATACGTTTGTTGACAGTCGCGCCCGCGAAGGCGCGGCACTGCAAGCGATGCTGACCGCTCGTATTGGCGATATGGAAGCCATCGTGCAACGGATTACGCCGCTGATACCGCAGGTCATTGCGCAATTCCAGCAAAAAGCCACCGAGCGCATGCAGGAAGCGCTCGGCTTGGCAGCACAGACTGGCACTCCAACCGCCGCGCCGACCATTTCGCGCGAAGAAGCGCTGGACCGTATTCGACAAGAAGTGATGCTGTACGGCATCCGGATCGATGTGTCCGAGGAATTAACGCGCTTGGCGACACATTTAACGGAAACCCGGCATATCCTGAAAAAAGGAGGGGCGGTTGGCAAGCGTCTGGATTTCATGATGCAGGAACTTAACCGCGAAGCCAATACCGTCGGCGCAAAAGCCTCGGCAAAAGAACTGTCCGATGCATCCATGGCTTTGAAGCTCTTGATTGAGCAGATGCGGGAGCAAGTGCAGAATCTGGAATAGGTCATCCGAATCATCCCATCTGTAGTTCGGAGAAGCGAAGCGCGTCCGGATTTGTGCAGGACAATTGCATGAGGTCCGATCGAAACAAAAGCAGAACAGCAATGGACAGATTTTTCAGGTTTGGCGGGCAAAGCAATGCCCGATATCCAGTTAAAATATATGTCTTGAGCAACTCCCTGCCCTTTTTACTCTTTGATTTTAAGGATATCCATGCCTGATGCCTCTACCTCTTCTGGGAGCCTGTTCATGGTGGTCGCGCCGTCCGGTGCCGGAAAATCAACCCTGGTCAATGCGCTATTGGCGCAAGAACCGGCGATCAAACTGTCAATTTCCTACACTACGCGCCCGCCAAGGCCGAAAGAACAGCATGGTCGCGAATATTACTTCACATCCGCCGACGATTTTCTGGCACGGCGGGCCGCTGGTGAATTCCTGGAATCGGCCGAAGTGCACGGCAATTTTTACGGCACCTCGCGCATACTGATTGAGGCGCAAATGAAAGCCGGTACCGATGTCCTGCTGGAAATTGATTGGCAAGGGGCACAACAGGTGAAAAAGCAATTTTCGCACGCAGTCGGCATTTTTATTCTGCCACCGTCGATTGCCGCATTGGAAGAGCGCCTGAAAAAGCGCGGGCAGGACGAACCCCATGTCATTACGCGTCGAATTCTGGCTGCCGGAGGCGAAATCGCGCACGCGCCCGAGTTCGAATATGTTATTATTAATCAAGAGTTTGCAAGCGCTTTATCCGAATTAAGTTCAATCGTTAAAGCGACCCGCTGCCGGTTTGCGCAACAGGCGACACGCAACGCATCCCTCTTCACTCAACTGGGCATCCACGCCAATTTATAAGCTATTTCGCATTTTCAGGAGTAACCATGGCCCGCATTACCATCGAAGATTGCCTCAAACAGATCCCGAACCGTTTTCAACTCACGCTGTCCGCGACTTATCGTGCCCGCCAGTTGTTGCAAGGCCATACACCAAAGGTCGATGCGAAGGACAAACCAACTGTTCTCGCACTGCGCGAAATCGCAGCCGGTAAAGTCGGCATTGAAATGCTGAAAAAAGTGCCTAGTTAGTCATTGACACGCCTGCCATGCGGCTGATATTAAATCAGTATGAACCTGACACCGACGGATTCGACATTATCAGCTGCTCCGAACAGCCAGATTGCCGCTGAGCGCGTGGCTTTAAAAGCCACGCCTCCCAAGTCCGACCCGAACTCGCCCCAGCCAGACGCCAGCGTCGCGTCCATCACACAACTAACTACCAAACTTGCTGAATACTTGACCCCTTCCGAGCTGAAGAAGGTCAAGGAAGCGTATCGCTTTTCAGACGAAATGCATCTGGGCCAGATGCGCATGTCGGGCGAACCCTATATCTCGCATCCAATCGCCGTCGCCGAAATCTGCGCCGACTGGAAACTCGATGCGCAAGCGATCATGGCAGCGTTGCTGCATGACGTGATGGAAGATCAGGATGTCAAAAAGGATGAGCTGATCGAGCGCTTCGGCGCACCGGTTGCAACCTTGGTCGATGGTTTATCCAAACTCGAAAAAATCGAATTCCAGAGCAAGATCGAAGCGCAGGCGGAAAATTTCCGCAAAATGCTGTTGGCAATGGCGCGCGACGTCCGTGTTATCCTGGTCAAGCTAGCTGACCGTTTGCACAACATGCGTACGCTGGGCGCGATGTCTGCCGAGAAAAAACGTCGCATCGCCCGCGAGACGATGGAAGTATATGTGCCGATTGCGGATCGTCTCGGCCTCAACAATATCTATCGCGAACTGCAGGATCTGTCATTCTCGCATTTGTATCCGATGCGCTACAGAACGCTCGTAAAAGCCGTCAAGGCGGCGCGCGGCAACCGGCGTGAAGTCGTCAACAAAATTCTGGACTCAGTCAACGCGACGCTGGAAGCCGCCGGCATTAACGCGCAAGTGTACGGACGTGAAAAAACGCTGTTCGGGATCTATCGCAAGATGCGCAACAAGCATCTGTCGTTTTCCCAAGTGTTGGACGTGTACGGTTTTCGCGTCGTGGTCGACAGCTTCGCGAATTGTTATGTGGGCTTGGGAACGTTGCACGCGCTGTACAAGCCTATGCCCGGCAAGTTCAAGGACTACATCGCGATTTCCAAACTGAACGGCTATCAGTCGCTGCATACCACGTTGATCGGCCCGTATGGCACGCCGGTCGAATTCCAGATCAGAACGCAAGACATGCACCGCGTCGCGGAATCCGGCGTCGCTGCGCACTGGCTATACAAAAATGGTGAAGGCAGCCTGACCGACCTACAGCAACGTACCCATGCGTGGCTGCAATCGCTGCTCGATATCCAGAAGCAAACCGGCGACTCGGCCGAATTCCTGGAGCACGTCAAGGTCGATCTGTTTCCGGATTCGGTCTACGTGTTCACGCCCAAATCGAAGATCATCGCGCTGCCGCGCAGCGCCACTGCACTCGATTTTGCGTACACAATTCATACCGATGTCGGCGACCAGACCATTGCCGCCAAAATCAATCACGAGCAGGCACCATTGCGAACCGAATTGCACAACGGCGACATCGTTGAAATCATCACGTCACCGACATCGCGCCCGAGTCCAAACTGGCTCACATTCGTGCGTACTGGCAAGGCGCGCTCTGCGATTCGGCATTATTTGCGCACCATTAACCTGTCCGAATCGATCGAACTCGGAAAGCGCTTGCTGGCGCAAGCCTTGATTGGACTGAATCTTGATCCTGCGCTACCCACACCGCTGGCCGAAAAATTAATGAATGAATCGAGCGCTAAATCGCTTGATGAGTTGTATGCCGATATCGGCGTCGGCAAGCGCATAGCGGCATTGGTCGCACGCCACATCTTGGGGCTGGTGGAAGACGATACCTTGCCGCAATCCGCACTAGACCGCCATGGCGCCATCATGCCAAGCAAGCTGGATCCGGTCATTATTTATGGCAGTGAAGGCGTATCGGTGCAACTTTCGCAGTGCTGCCTGCCGATTCCAGGCGACAGCATTATTGGACAGTTGAAAGGGGATCAGGGGATCGCCGTGCATACTGCCGACTGCGACTCGGCGAAACGCCATCGAAACAAGGAACCGGACCGCTGGATCGATGTGGTGTGGGGCCCCGAGATGAACCGGCGCTTCGACTGTCGCATCATGTTGCTGGTCAAGGATGAAAAAGGCATACTGGCCCGTATCGCAGCAGAAATTGGCGAGTCGGATGCCAACATCACCTTTGTCGGCATGGACGACAATAAAGACCACCAGTTAATGACGCAACTGCGCTTTACGGTGCAGGTCGAGAATCGCGTCCATCTGGCGCGATTAATGCGCAATGTGCACCGGATTCCAGGTGTGACCAGAATCCTGCGGGAGCGGAATTAGAGCGGACTCCCCCTTATATCCGTGGGAAATCTGCTCTGGTAGTCAGCCAAGTTGAAGTTGAATTTGAGCGGCTCAAACCACGTGCATATTCCTGTGCATCCTGCGCAACCCATACCATACGCCCCCGGCAATCATCGGAATCAGAATGCCGGTTGCAATATCCGGATTGACCGGCCAGCCAGCGGCCTTCGCCGCCTTGCCGGCATAATTGAATAGTCCCGCCAGATAATAGGAAATCGCGACCACTGACAGCCCCTCCACCGCCTGCTGCAGGCGCAGTTGCTGCGCTGCGCGGCTGTTGAGCGATTGCAGGATTTTACGGTTCTGCTGTTCTTGCACGATACCGACCCGTGTCCGTAATAAATCATTGGTATGCGCAATACGTTCTGCCAACGCTTCCTGCCGCCGCGCAATCGATTCGCAGGTATTCATTGCAGGCGTCAGGCGCCGATCCATGAATTCCGCCATGGTCGGCACACCGTCGATACGCGTTTCGCGCAATTCGCCTATACGTGCACTCACCAGCCGAAAATACGCCTGCGATGCGGAAAAACGGTAGTTGTTTTCCAAGGATAGTTTTTCAATGCGCGCAGCCAGACCGGTGATGGTACGCAACAGAGCTTGCTCGTCGTCGGCGCTGTCGACATCTCCCATCGCTTCCGCAGTATCGACCATCGCAGCGGTCAGCATCGCCAATTCGCTCTCGATTGCATTCAGAATCGGCACCGACTGCAGCGCATTCGGTAAACCCAGGAGCGCCATCATGCGATACGTTTCGATCTCCAGAATGCGTTGCACCAGACGCCCGGCTTGTTGCTCATGAAAGCCGGTATCGCGTACCACAAAACGACTGAATCCATCCGCTTGAATCAGGAAATCAGTCCAGACTTCGCCGTCCTGCAACGTGCGGCTGCCGACTAATATATTGCCTTCAAAGACGCGCCGCGTCGCGGGGTCCGGCACATCGACTGTCGAATTGGCGCGATCCAGCACCACGTGCGCCGCCACAATGATTTTGCCGCGCAGACTCACCAGCCATTCCTGCGGAATATGGGACAAGGGCAGCCGTTCGAAAGCGCTGCCAACCGGCAAATTTTCTTCATGCGCCTGTGCAAACGTGTAGGTCGCGAATTCAGTATGGCATTCCCATTTCAGCCGAAATCTTCCGAAATTGTGAAAGAAATATTTGGCATCCGCACTCGGCCCGGATACGCCAAAGTGCGCGCATAACGCGGACAGCGCCGCATGCTGCTCCGTTGCGTTGTCACTGATGATATCCGCATCGTTGCGCACATACACTGCCAGATGCGTGAGGCTCTCAGGCGCCTCCATCTGCAGAAATGGCCGCGAATGCACTTCCGCAGCCAGCGGTACGCGTAGAGGATGATTCAAGCTGGAATAAACAATAGTCATGACAATAATGAAGAATTTTCGTTATTTTTAAGTGCTTCTATTGATTATCGCGCCGGGTAACGGACTTCGATAATGTCAAGTTCTTCAATGCCGCCGGGTGCCTTCAGCATGATCGACTCCCCTTCATGCGCTTTCGTCAAGGCCCGTGCGACAGGCGATATCCAGCTAATCTTGCCATTCAGCGGGTCGATTTCATCAATGCCGACGATGGTGACCGTGTGCCGTTCTCCAGCCTGATTCTCGTAAGCCACCGTCGCGCCAAAGAATATCTGGTCACTGCCATGATGGACGCTCGGATCCACCACTTCGGCAAGATCCAGGCGTTTGGTCAAAAACCGGATGCGGCGGTCGATTTCGCGCAAGCGCCGTTTACCGTAGATGTAGTCGCCATTCTCGGAGCGATCGCCGTTGGATGCTGCCCACGACACGATGCGCACCACCTCTGGCCGATCCACATCGATCAGCTTCAGCAACTCGTCCTTGATGCGCTGATAGCCCTGCGGGGTAATGTAATTCTTGGCGCCAGCCGGTATGGCCGGCACCGCGCCATCCATATCGTCGTCATCGCCATCAACCTCTTTTACAAATGCCTTGTTCATAAAACCTATTGTAGCGGTGTCAAGACCAATATATCTTGTCGCACCCGCACGAACGAATGATAGAGCACACGCTCGCTGGTTGCGCACAGATTGCCGGTATTTTGAGGAAGCCCGTAGATATGCCGAAAGAAATCGATGAACACGACAGGAATTTTCCCAAGAGTCCCTCACGATTTGCAGTAGATGGGCATTTAAACGCTCGTGCGCGAGAGATTATTACTCCAGTCAAACACAGCCAGTTGCATACGCGAGAGATCATCGGTGGAAAGCTGCAACTCTTCAAGCACAGGCAAAAGTAATTCGCCGGCCGCTTCAACCCGCTCCACGTATTCGGCAAGCTTCAGCATGTTGCCGAACAACCCATTGCGATTCAATAGTGCATCCGCAATTTCATCCACCATCGGGATATGCTCGAGAATTTTTTCCATCGGCAAGCCGAACAGTGTATCCATCAGCGACATGATTCCGACCGTGAAGGCAGCTTCGGCCATGTTGTGATTCTTTGGCTGCAACCGTTGCGCCATCAATTCGAGCAGCTTGCCCCGTGTGCTCGCCAACAGCAGCAATGGCGACAATGAGTGATGCTGATGCGCTTTGCTCGGCTCGGCGTAAAGTAATATTTGCAGCCAGCGCTGCAATTGGCGGCGTCCGAGTACCCCCAATGCTTGCTTGACCGATTCGACGCGGTGCCCGACGCCCACAGCCGGCGTGTTTACCAGACGCAGCAAGGCAATGCCCAATGCCGCGTCCTGCTTGATGCTGCGCTCGATATCGAGGGTGTTGGCGTCCGTTGCGATTTGCGACATCAGTTGCACTATCGCCAGTTGCGACGGCGATAATTTTTTGCCGGACATGATGACCGGTTTGGCAAAATAATAGCCTTGGAAATATTCGAATCCGAGGTCCAGGCAGTCTTTGAATTGCACTTGCGTTTCGACTTTTTCAGCCAGCAGTTTTTTCCGGTTGCGCGTGAACTGGCCGCTTATCCGGGACAAATCGGCGCGCTCCATGCCGGCGATATCAATTTTGATTATCGACACCCACGGCATCAATCGCTGCAAGTCTTCCGAATCGGCGATCACATCGTCCAGCGCAAACGTATAGCCGGCCTGTGCCAGTTCGGACACGCGCGCGATGACCTCTTCGGTCACTTTGACTGTTTCAAGGATTTCCAATACGACTTGATCGGGGGGCAGGAAGCTGACGAAGTCGCTCATCAGAACGGTAGCATCGATATTGACAAAACCGCGCAAGTTGCCGATCACGTTGGACAGGCCAAGCTCGGAGGCATGTGCGATTACCGAGGCAGTTGCCGACCGGTCGTCGGTCACACGCGCAACTCCGATCCCGGCGTCGCGGAATAACAGCTCATACGCGACAAGATTTTGATCGCGATTCAAAATCGGTTGCCGCGCCAGGAAAAATTCCTTCAGGCGCTGAACTTGGTCGTTTTGATCTGAGTCGTTAGCCATGTGAACATCGAGAAGCCATCGTTTGACTTGAAATAAATCCGCCATGCAGCAAATTTACCGCCCTTGCTGAACCGAGAGGTCGCGTGAATCCGCAAGAGAAGATTCACGCGACATCTCGGTCAAAATATTGCTATCAAGACATTTTACTTGCAATTTTTCAATTATATATTCCCATATAGCAATATTGGCGTTTTTGTTGCCTGAGAGGAACCGGCATTGCGGTTACCGATTCTGCCGATTTTTTCCAACGGGCGGAGTTGTAGAACCCGTTTCCAATGTGAAGCCTGCTCCTGCGTCTCGTCCCAAGACGCTCACCAGGTAGGGCATCAAGTCGCGCAGCATTGGTTCCAGTGTCCATGGCGGATTAAGGACAAACATGCCGCTGCTATGCAAACCGAAACCATCGGGCGACGGTGCGCTGATCGACAGCGTGACATTGAGCCAACCATTAGCCGCGACCCGCTTGAGCTTGTCGGGCAACTGGCGCGACTCCATGCGCTGCAACACCGGATACCATACTGCATACGTGCCGGTGGCGAAGCGCTTTAATGCGTCGTCCAATGTCGTCTTGACATGGCGGTAGTCGGCTTTGTCCTCATACGGCGGATCGATCAAGACCAAGCCTCGGCGTGATGGCGGCGGCAATAGTGCCTTTAAACCAAAGAAGCCATCACCTCGCTGCACCATCACACGCTTGCCGCGTACAGTGGGTCGCTGTCCTTGCTCTGCCGCATGCGCTTCCAGCTTGCGAAAGTTTTCATCCAGGATCTTGCTATCGCTTGGATGCAGCTCAAACAGGCGCAGTCGAT
Organism: uncultured Oxalobacteraceae bacterium; assembly: GCA_966250375.1. Classification (GTDB taxonomy): domain Bacteria; phylum Pseudomonadota; class Gammaproteobacteria; order Burkholderiales; family Burkholderiaceae_D; genus CAMLDH01. Next base: position 30,656 of record CBINHE010000013.1, on the reverse strand, counting down.
CCTGTTCGCGCATCACCTTGTCCGCACAATATGGCGAGCCGGGGTAATAACGCATCTTTCCGCTCGGATTGAGCGACTTGACCAGTTGCAGATAGTCGGCCAAGGGCTCGGGCAAATCCTTGCGATCCCAGAGACAGCTGATGCCGGTTTCGAATTCGGCATTCTTTGCCGCATAGCCCCCATCGAGTGCATAAACACCAGCACCGGCGTGAGTATCAATGTACATGTAAGGCGTATCTTTTTGATTCAGATAACGCAGCAGTTGAATCGTGACGACGTGCTTGAGTACATCGGCGTGATTGCCCGCATGGAAGGCGTGGCGGTAACTCAGCATAGGAGAGGTCTATCTTGGTGAGAATGGGAAATCGGGAAATCCGTGGCGATTGGAGCGCAACAAGGATTCAAGAATGCGTCATTTTAACAATTCTCAAAAATATGTTGGGGACAGAGTACCGCTGCGCTTAACTCTGTCCCCCAATTAATACAAAACAAATAAAAAAGCCGCACCATTGCGGAATGCGGCTTTCTCTCTCATCGGGGCTGATCTTGTGACCGGCCCCGTGGGCCTTGCCAAATCAGAAACTTCGTATTACGCGACTTTCTTGCTGTCGAAGAATTGCTCATCTTCGGTTGAACCATGCAATGCGGTCGTGGACGACTGGCCTTGTTGAATGACTTGGGTCACTGCATCAAAGTAGCCGGTACCGACTTCACGCTGATGCTTGACCGCAGTGAAGCCTTTTTCAGCAGCAGCGAATTCAGCCTCTTGCAACTCAACGAATGCCGACATCTGATTGCGTGCATAGCCGTGTGCCAAGTTGAACATCGAGTAGTTCAATGCATGGAAGCCAGCCAGCGTGATGAACTGGAATTTGTAGCCCATTGCGCCCAATTCTTTCTGGAACTTGGCGATCGTTGCATCGTCCAGATTTTTCTTCCAGTTGAACGATGGCGAGCAGTTATAAGAGAGCATCTTGCCTGGGAACTTGGCATGGATCGCTTCAGCGAATTTTTTCGCGAAAGCCAGATCCGGCTTGCCGGTTTCACACCACACCAGATCCGCATACGGTGCATAAGCCAGACCCCGCGAAATCGCTTGCTCGATACCAGGCTTGGTTTTGAAGAAGCCTTCAACGGTGCGCTCGCCGGTCAAGAATGCCTTGTCGTTGTTATCCACGTCGGACGTCAACAGGTCAGCCGCTTCCGCGTCGGTACGAGCGATCACCAAAGTCGGGGTGCCCGACACGTCGGCAGCCAGACGCGCCGCATTCAGCTTCTCGACTGCTTCGCGTGTCGGAACCAGCACTTTGCCGCCCATGTGGCCGCACTTCTTGACCGAGGCCAGCTGGTCTTCGAAGTGAACGCCAGCAGCACCGGCATCGATCATCGACTTCATCAACTCATAGGCATTCAACACGCCGCCGAAACCTGCTTCCGCGTCAGCGACGATCGGTGCGAAGAAATCGATATCGCCCTTGCCCTCGGACCACTGGATCTGGTCGGCGCGCTGGAAGGTGTTGTTGATGCGCTTGACGACCATCGGTACTGAATTGGCCGGGTACAGCGATTGGTCAGGATACATTTCACCGGCCAAGTTGGCGTCGCCGGCGACTTGCCAGCCGGACAGGTAGATTGCTTTCAAACCCGCTTTGACTTGTTGCATTGCCTGGTTGCCGGTCAGTGCGCCGAGTGCGTTGACGAACGGCTCATTGTTGAGCAGATTCCACAGTTTCTCTGCACCGCGCTTGGCCAATGTATGCTCGATCTGAACGGAACCGCGCAGACGAACGACGTCTTCAGCGGTGTAATTACGCTTGACGTTTTTCCAGCGCGGATTCTCTGCCCAATCGTTGGCCAGTGCTTGGATTTGCTGTTCGCGAGATGCCATGGTCGTTCTCCTGTGATGATAGACGGGTGGTACAAGATAAGAAAAGAAAACCTATAGCTGAATCATATGCGTTTTTTTGCATGGCAACAAGGTCTTATATAAGACATATAATTAAATTAAAATTGTTATTTATCATAGCCTTATATGATATTTTTCGCGATGCGAAATAATATTCCTTAAAACGAAATAGAGTTATAGTGCTCCGCACCACCCTCCTTTCACGATATGGAATGCGGGTTTCGGAAAGCGGGATATTGCCCGGCGCGTACCGTGCAACCATACTGAATCTATCTATGAGGAAGGGACTTTTCTGCTCTCTTTGCAAAGATGTGTAGATACCGATGCAAGAGCGGGCCATATCCGCGGCAGATTGCCGTCGCCAAACGAATTTTGTTTTTGATGCGCGCAAGATGCGCACTACGCAGTACAGCAAGTTACAGGTTATAGATAATCACCTCATCAACCGGCTCCGGAAGCGTAAAGCCGAACACCCTCGCATAAAAATATAATTCCGCTTCCAACGTCCGCTGAATGTTCTGCGACTTCCGAAAACCATGGCCCTCTCCCTCAAAGGCCAGATAAGCGACCGGGATGCCACGCGCTTTCAGTGCCTCGACCATTGCCTCCGATTGCGGTGGCGGCACCACTTTGTCGTCCAGTCCCTGGAAGAAAATCATGGGGCTCTTCAGCCTGTCGGTATGATGAATCGGCGAACGCTCCAGGTAAATTCGTTCGCATTCCGGCGCTGGTGCGATGAGGTAATTGTTATAGTGCGACTCAAACTTGTGCGAGTCGTCGTCAAGCGCCTTCAAGTCGCTCACGCCATAATAGCTTGCGCCCGCCTTGAAAATATCGTGGTAAGCCAAGGCGCACAGGGTAGTGAAGCCGCCGGCGCTGCCGCCGCGTATGATCAGCCGCCGCGGATCGGCCAAGCCGCGTTCCGTCAGGAAGCGTGCACCGCTGACACAATCTTCAACATCGACGATCCCCCACAGGCCTTTCAATGCATCTTGATAAGCGCGGCCAAATCCGCTGCTGCCACCATAGTTCACGTCCAATACGGCAAAACCGCGGCTGGTCCAGTATTGGGTCGAGAGTTTCAGGGTGCTGGTCGCCATCCCGGTCGGGCCGCCATGACTGATCACAATCAGCGGCGGCTTTTCGCCGGCAATCGCTGCGTAATCGTAATTAGCCGGGGAATAATGGAAGGCATGCACGATACGTCCATTGGTGCTGGGGAAGCTGATGCTATCGGGAACCGACAAATAATCCCGCGCCGGCAAGGTGTCGATGCTGCGCGCCAGGATATCGCTCTTTCCGCTCGCAATATCCAGACGCACAACTTCCAAAGGGGTCGTTGGCGAGCCCGCAATCAGCACCATGCAAACGGGGCCAATACGGAGTTCTTGAATGTCGGTGTATTGGGTTGGGATACTTTGCAACACCCCATTCGTCACATTGATACGCGCCAGATGACTGACGCCATTCTCGATATAAGTGCATCCGATTTCGTTGGCGGAAATGAAGCCATACATCGCTTTTCCAAACACCCAATGGGGGCATCCGAACTCGGCCGACTTCGGATGAAGCGGCACGATGCTCTCACCGTCCAAACGATAAATGTTCCACCAACCACTGCGGTCGGAGACAAAATACAGCCGGCCATCAGGGGACCATTCCGGCTGGCAGATTGATTCCGATGAGCCGCCGGCGATCTTGCGCGGGGCGCCGAGCAAGCCGTCTTCCATGACATCGGCCAGCCACAATTCGGTGCCCTCCCACGGCATGCGCGGATGATCCCAGCATAGCCATACCAATTTTTTTCCATCGGGAGAAAGTCTCGGTGCGGCATAAAAATCGGCGCCCTGTACCAGCACCGTTTCGGCGCCGCTACCGTCCAGCGCTACCGCGCAAACGGTATTGATTGGCTGCGCATCCGATTGCTCGTGATCCTCTCTTACGCTGATCAAGCGTTTGCGTGCATGGTCGTGTATGAAGTCCGCATGCCGGTGCCTCTCATTGCCGGTAACCGGCATCGCAGCAACTGCGCCTTGCTGGATATAGAGACGGTTATCGGCAAAGTGCGAGAACAGCACGCCGTCATCGAGTGGAAAATACGCGGCGCCGCCATACTCATGCACCCGGGTGCGCACGTTGAATGGCGGCGGCGTGCATTCGCTTGCCGGCCCGCCATCACGTGAACGTAGCAATGTCATACGACCGGCTTCCGTAGCCCTGCCTTCAAGCCAATAGATGTCAGAGCCATTGATCCGTGGCTGTGCAAGCGGGCGAGACCCTGCTGCCACGAGCGAGGCGCTAATCGGGGATAACCATTCGCCGTACGGTGCGTTTTGTCGTGTATGCATGGTGTTTGAATCCTGCGTCATTGAGATTGAAAGGGCTTTCGAGATTCTGAATTTCACACAAAGGCATTCGCCAAATCATTCAGTTGGCAAAATTTACGCCAAGTTTTGCGTAGCGGCCAACACGCCATCCGCATCTGCATAAATCCAGTCGCCCGGATTGACAGCGACGCCGGCAATCGATACACGAATATTGACATCGCCCACACCTTTTTTGACGCTCTTTTGCGGATGCAGGGCGATCGCGCGCACACCGATGTTGCATGCATTGATCTCTTGTGAATCGCGAATGCAGCCGTTGACCACGATACCGGCCCAGCCGTTTTTCTCGGCCAACATGCCAAGATTGCCGCCAACCAGCGCGCAACGCAGACTACCGCCGCCATCAATCACCAATACATGACCGTTGCCCGCCGTCTCCAGCGTCGAGCGCACCAGCGCATTGTCTTCGAATACCTTCAGCGTGACCGCCGGTCCGGAAAATTTCCCTTGCTTGCCGAATGACTGGAAAACCGGCGGCAATACGGCAAGCGTGCCCGCTGCCAGTTTATCTTCGTGGGCGTCGCAAATATCGGTGGTAGCAAAAGTCATGATATCTCCTGGATAGGCTGAAAGTCACAACCGTTTATTCTATCGGCTTGCGAAACCTTTTTGGCTGCAAAAAGATACACGACACACGGATCGGCGCACTACGCAATTGCGGCTTTCCTCGCCGTATTGGCGCCCACGCCGATCGCGGTAAATAATGCAAGCGCCTGGAACACGCCGATGAATACGAATACCCACGCCGGACGATGCGCATCCATCAGCGTGCCGAACAGCAACGGCGCGGTTGCCATTCCAATATCGAGCCCGGAGTACACCACGCCATAGACACGTCCGGTCGCATTCTTCGGCGCCGCAGCGCGTATCAACAAATCGCGCGACGGCCCGGCAACGCCGGCACCGAAACCGATGGCCCCCATCAACACCACAGCCATCAACGCCGATACCGATCCAGTTGCAATCAGCAACGCCAGCAAACCTGCGGTCGTGAAGGCCAACGCAATGGTACGGTCATGGCGCGTTGTTTTCGATGCCAAAAAACCGCCCCACACCATGCCGGCCGCGGACGCCAGCATGTACGCGGCGTAACCAGTCGTCGCCCACCCCAACGACATGCGATACAACTCACACAGACTAGCCGACGAGAAACTCTGGATCCCCCCCAGCGCCAATGCGGTAATGAAGAAAAATGCGAAACACATCCACACCGCCGGCAAGCGCATGAAACCGAAGGCATCGGCAGGCGCGGGCTCAGCCTTTTTGAAGGCAGCTACCGCTGACCCCACATCATCCGTACGCAGCAAGTTGCGATTCATGACCAGCAATATCAATACTGCGAACGGAAGAAATGCCGCCGCCAGCAACGCGCTGCGCCAACCGGCCAAGGCCGCGATCGTGGTCAGAAATACCGGCGCTGCCGCCCAGCCCAGATTACCGCTGATGCCATGTACCGAGAATGCATGGCCAAGGCGCGCTGCAGAAACGCGCTTGTTCAACAATGTGAAATCGGAAGGATGAAATACGCTATTGCCCAACCCCGCCAGCATCGAGCCGGCCAGCAACATCGGATAATTTTGCGCTAGCGAGAGCGTGAATGCCGACACGCCGAGACAGGCGATGCCGGAAAACAGCACGGCACGCGCGCCCACTCGATCGACCACGAAACCGGCCAGCGCCTGTCCGATACCCGACACGATGAAGAATACCGTCATCAGCAAACCCAGTTCCGCGTACGACAGGTTAAATGCGTCCTTCAGCCAAGGAAACAGCGGCGCCAGAATCAGATGGAAAAAATGCGATATGCCATGCGCAAGTCCAATTAAGCCGATTACGTGGGCATCCTGGCGAAATGAAGTGATATGCGCAGCAGTCATAAGGTCCTCGGGTAACAATTGATACGGTAAGTGTAAGCAAAAACCATCCGTCTGCTTTAAGATAGATAGACAACTTTTATCGAAATTCTGCCAATTCAGCTTTTCATGCCAATCAAGCCCGTCACTCACACCCGCCTGCACTTGCCCGGCATGGCCCCGACCGCCGCGCGGCCGGTACGGATGGTGGCGCGCGATCTGGACGCGTCCGAATTGCTGGCAGCACACAGCCACGCATGGGGACAAGTGACGTATGCACTCGAAGGGATCGTACGGGTAACAGTTGGCAACAACGCATGGATCGTGCCGCCCTTGCGGGCGATCTGGATTCCGCCGAATGCGATTCACGAAGTAGTGACATTGGAACGAGCACGGTTGCGCGCACTCTACGTATTTGCGCGCGCCGCGCCCTTCCAGGATGCGGAGTGCGTGGTGGTGGACGTATCGCCCTTGATGCGTGAATTGATTGTGGCACTGCTCCATGCCGGCGCAACGAGCCTGCGCGAGTCCTTGCTATCGAAACTGATACTGGATGAACTATCCAACTCTGCAACATTGCCGATGCGCGTCGCCTTGCCCAAGGACAAACGATTGAAAGTCTTGTGCGAAACACTGATCGCTGATCCGGCATCTCCGCTGACGCTGGACGATTGGGCGCAACGGGTTGGCGCTTCGGGACGCACGCTGGCGCGCTTGTTCGAACAGGATCTCGGATTAACCTTTGGGCAGTGGCGGCAACAGATGCGGCTCGCGCATGCGGCGCCCTTGATTGCGCGCGGACTGCCGCTGTCGCGGGTGGCGGCTGAATTGGGTTATGCGAGCCAGTCGGCATTTTCCGCGATGTTCAAGAAAACCTTCGGGCAATCGCCGTCCACGTTTTTTGCAAAGACATCCGAACCGCGAGCCCAATTACCGATATGAACCATTCTTACGTACTTGCGATCCACGGCGGCGCCGGCACGATTGCACCCTCCGCCGACCATCAAATCGAAGCGGCCTACCACGCTGCGTTAAAACAGGCGAGCGCTGCCGGCGAGATTATCCTCGCCAATGGCGGCAGTGCGGTGGACGCCGTCGTCGCCGCCGTGGTTGCACTGGAAGACTGCCCGTTATTTAACGCAGGATGCGGCTCGGTCTACACCGCTGACGCAGTACAGGAAATGGATGCCAGCGTCATGGATGGCAGTACCCTAGCAGTCGGCGCGGTCACCTGCGTGCGCACCGTGCGCAATCCGATACGCTTGGCGCAAGCGGTCATGGAAAAGTCCGGCTGCGTATTGCTGACAAGCGAAGGCGCCGAACGCTTTGCGCACGAGTGCGGCATCGACATGGTAGCCCCGGAATACTTTTCGAATGAAATCCGCATGGCGCAATTGCTGCGTGCGCGTGCCGCAGCCGCCGGCGCGCAACTGGATCATGACGGTGGCGCAACACCCGGCGATCCGATCGACCCAGATCAAAAATTCGGCACCGTCGGCGCTGTCGCACGCGACCGTAGCGGCAATCTGGCATCCGCCGTATCGACTGGCGGCCTGACCAACAAGCGCCCTGGTCGAGTCGGCGACACACCGATTGTTGGAGCAGGATGTTATGCGGACAACCGCACGGTCGCCGTTGCCGCAACCGGCACCGGTGAATATTTCATGCGTGCGGTGGCCGCCTACGACATCGCGGCCCGCATCGAGTACGGGCGGCTATCACTGGAACAGGCGGCACATCAAACCATCTTCAATAAAGTCAGCGCACTGGGCGGGCGAGGCGGCGTAATTGCGATTGATCGCGACGGCAATCTAGCGATGCCTTTCAATACATCAGGCATGTATCGCGCATGGGTGCGCGAGGGCGAAGCGGTCCATACTGCTATCTTTCTCTGAGGCCGCAGCAATTTGCTTCCGGTTCTTCTTTTTTTAAATCATGGGATCTACCCTGCTTCGGCTCTTGCAGCAACAACAGCGGCACGCAACGCGATAAGTGCCGCGAGCAGCGAAGCAGAAATATCCGGGTGAATAACGATTTCATCTTCGTGAAGATTGGAACCGAGGATTGGTACTGTGATAGACGCTTCTTCAACGATGCTCGCGGACATGACGGTGAGAGTTTCTCTCAATGCGGCTTGAGCATGCACTGCTCTTGGCGAAGCGTTCAGTAGCGCGACTGGTTTATGGACAAAAGCCTCACAACTAACCATCCAGTCGAGAGCGTTCTTCATAACGCCGGTAACGCCGTGCGCGTATTCCGGGCTTGCGATGAACAGTGCGTCAGCGGACAAGATTTGTGTACGCAGGCTTGCAACGGGCGAAGGCGCAGTGGCTTCGATGTCAGGATTGAACAGAGGTAGATCGCTAAGGCCACGGTAGAGCACTACGCTGATGTCAGCAGGCGCCAAACGAGCGAGAGAACGAAGCAGAGCGGAATTGAGAGAAGCAGCACGAAGACTGCCGGAGATCGCGAGGATTTTCATGACGTCCAACGTGAAACCGCCCCGCTGAAAAGTGCATTATTCCCCGCCAAAACACGATGCGAAATCACAGCAATCAATTTTTTCTTCCTTGTTTTTCAAACATTTGTCCGACTCTACACACCCTAAAATCAAAACAAAAACATCTCTCGGAATATGCCATGACAAGTGAATCAACTAGGGCGGTGGCAACTCACGCTGAGGCAGAAATGCAGCAAACGCAAACTGCATATCGACCCAACTCGATCAGTGCCTACAACGCGAACGGCAAGGTTACTGTTGTCGATGCCATCTGACAAACAAGCAAAGGGCCGCGCAATGCGGCCCTTCCATCATCCACCAAAAACGCGTTCGCCCAACAGTATCACCCGCTTGCCTTTTCAAACACCAGTCCGCCATTTTGCACGTTGACCGCAATGACATCCTTCGGACCATACTGCCCTTCCAGTATTTTCTTCGACAGCGGATTTTCGATCTGCTGCTGAATCGCCCGTTTCAACGGACGCGCGCCATAGACCGGGTCGAAGCCGGCTTCCGCGATTTTTTGCAGCGCCTCCGGCGACACCACGAGATTCATGTCCATCTTCGCCAAACGCTGCTGCAGAACCTGCAACTGGATCTGCGCAATAGTGCCGATATTTTTTTCATCCAGCGCGTGGAACACGACAATCTCGTCCACACGATTGATGAATTCCGGTCGGAAGTGCGTTTTCACTTCTGCCATCACCGACATTTTCACGAGCACCGGATCGCTGCCTTCCATCGCCTGAATCTTGTGCGAACCGAGATTCGACGTCATCACAATCACTGTGTTTTTGAAATCCACGGTGCGGCCCTGGCCATCGGTCATGCGGCCATCGTCCAATACCTGCAACAACACATTGAATACGTCGTGGTGCGCCTTCTCGACTTCATCGAGCAGAATCACGCTGTACGGTTTGCGCCGCACCGCCTCGGTCAGGTAGCCACCTTCCTCATAGCCGACATAACCGGGAGGCGCACCAATCAAGCGCGCGACTGAATGCTTTTCCATGAATTCGCTCATGTCGATCCGGATCAGCGCATCTTCGGTATCGAACAAGAATGCTGCCAAGGCCTTGCACAATTCGGTCTTGCCGACACCGGTCGGGCCGAGGAACATGAATGAGCCGTACGGACGGTTCGGATCGCCCAGACCGGCGCGTGAACGACGGATCGCATCCGACACTGCAACTATCGCTTCATCCTGGCCAACGACCCGCTTGTGCAATGCATCTTCCATATGCACCAACTTGTCGCGCTCGCCCTGCATCATTTTCGAGACCGGAATACCGGTGGCGCGCGACACCACTTCGGCGATTTCTTCAGCGCCGACCTGGGTGCGGACCAACTGCGGCCGGCCGGCTTTCGCCTCACCCGTATCGGCCTGCTTCAGTTGCGCTTCCAGTTCAGGCAATTTTCCGTACTGCAGCTCGGACATCTTTTGCCAGTCGCCCTTGCGCCGCGCATCTTCCATTTGCAATTTGATTTTTTCGATTTCTTCCTTGATGTGCTGGCTGCCCTGCACTGCCGCTTTTTCAGCCTTCCAGATTTCTTCCAGATCGGCGTACTCGCGTTCCAGACGCGCGATTTCGTCCTCGATCAGGTTAAGACGCTTCTGGGATGCTTCATCCTTTTCCTTCTTGACCGCTTCACGTTCGATCTTCAACTGGATCAAGCGCCGGTCGAGTCGGTCCATCACCTCCGGCTTGGAATCGATTTCAATCTTGATCTTGGACGCCGCCTCATCGATCAGATCGATAGCCTTGTCCGGCAGGAAGCGGTCGGTGATGTAGCGATGCGACAGTTCTGCCGCAGCAACGATTGCCGGGTCGGTGATGTCGACGCCGTGGTGGACTTCGTATTTTTCCTGCAGGCCGCGCAGGATCGCGATGGTCGCTTCGACGCTCGGTTCATCGACCAGGACTTTCTGGAAGCGCCGTTCCAGCGCCGCATCCTTTTCAATGTACTTGCGATATTCGTCGAGCGTGGTTGCGCCGACGCAATGCAATTCACCTCGTGCCAAAGCCGGCTTCAGCATATTGCCGGCATCCATCGCGCCTTCCGCCTTGCCTGCGCCGACCATGGTGTGCATCTCGTCGATGAAGACAATGCTTTGCCCCTGATCCTGCGACAGTTCTTTCAATACCGCTTTCAAGCGCTCTTCAAACTCGCCGCGGTATTTCGCACCGGCCAATAGAGCTGCCATATCGAGCGACAGAACGCGCTTGGATTTCAGGCTCTCCGGCACTTCGCCGTTGACGATACGTTGCGCCAGACCTTCGACAATGGCAGTCTTGCCGACGCCTGGCTCGCCGATCAACACGGGATTGTTCTTGGTACGGCGTTGCAGGATCTGAATCGTGCGGCGGATTTCATCGTCGCGGCCAATCACTGGATCGAGTTTGCCCAAACGGGCACGTTCGGTCAGATCGAGGGTGTATTTCTTGAGCGCTTCACGTTGTCCTTCCGCATCTTGCGAATTGACGTTGACGCCGCCGCGCACGGCTGTGATGGCCGCTTCCAGCGCCTTGCGCGTCAAGCCGTATTCACGCGCCAGCTTGCCCGCGTCGGACTTGTCGTCAGTCAGGGCCAGCAACACCATTTCGCTCGATATGAATTGGTCGCCGTGCTTTTGCGCTTCCTTGTCGGCCAAGTTCAGCAGGGATGCCAAATCGCGGCCGATCTGCACTTCGCCGCCGGTACCAGTCACTTTCGGCAAGCGCTGTAGCGCGCTTTTCAATCCATTGGTCAAGCCGCCGATATTGGCGCCCGCCCGTTGCAGCAGCGAACGCGCGCTGCCATCTTCCTGATCCAGCAATGCGATCAGCAGATGCACCGGCTCTATATATTGATTGTCATTACCGACCGCCTGGCTCTGGGCATCGGCAAGGGCTTCCTGCAATTTTGTTGTCAATTTATCGAGACGCATGATTACTCCAAAAAATCACTCTGACAATAAAATTGGGCCGGGCAACCACTTTTCAAGAAAGGATTTAGAGCGGTTTGCGCTCCGATGTAAGGTAGGGTGCGCCTCGCGCACCGGTGCTCTTGCGGCGGTATCGGTGCGCGGGGCGCCCTTGCAGGGCGCGCACAGGCTTGCAAGCCTGTGCCGTTTCGCAGGCGGATCGCATGCGATCCGAAATCCCTGCTCACCCCTACAGTAATTTGCAATCCGCTCTAAGCAATCACGAGCAAGGCTTGCTCTACAAATGATCAGCGCAGCAGGCCGATATCTTCATGCAATCGCGCGATACGTTGCAAACCCGGCAATACAGAAGGCAATCGATCCGAACAAGTGCAATGCCGAATGGCCGAGCGCCCACCCATAATCACCACGCTGCAACAGAATCATTGCTTCTGCCGAGAAAGTGGAAAATGTGGTCAAGCCGCCCAAAAAACCGGTGACTGCAAGCAGGCGCCACTCGATCGGCAGTGCCGGGTAGCTCTGAAAAAAACCAACCGCGATCCCGATCAGATAACCGCCGCTCAGATTCGCCAGTAGCGTTCCCAGTGGCAATTGACTATGGAAGGCATTGAGCCAAACGGCCAATCCCCAGCGTAGCCATGCGCCAAGCGCGGCGCCCATGCCTACCGCCAGCCAGCTCATGCCGCATCTCCGGCATTACCGGCTTGTACGCCCCACTTCGCTAACGCGTGGTCATCCGCCGCACGGGCATCGACCCAGCGCGCGCCTTGCGGCGTCTGTTCCTTCTTCCAGAACGGTGCCTGCGTTTTCAGGTAATCCATAATGAATTCACAGGCGGTAAATGCCTCGCCGCGATGCGTGGAAGTCACGGCGACCAGTACAATTTGGTCCAGAGGTTTCAACGGGCCGACGCGGTGAACCACCAGTGCGTCGACAATATTCCAACGTCCTTTCGCCTGCGTGACGATGTCTTCCAGCGCCTTTTCCGTCATGCCCGGATAGTGCTCAAGTTCCATCTCGGCCACACGCATGCCGTCGTTCATGTCACGCACGGTGCCGATAAAACTGACCACGGCGCCCACCATCGGACTGCCTGCACGCAGTTGCGCGACTTCGGCGCTCAAATCAAAATCGTGGGTTTGTATGCGAATGGGCATGCTTGATGAGCTCCGTAAATGCGGATCAACCGCCCGTGACAGGCGGGAAAAATGCGATCTCCCCACCCTCTGAAATTGCGGCCTTTGCGTCGGCCATTTCCTGGTTATATGCCATACGCAGCGCACGTCCGTCAGCCAGCACCTCGGCCCATGCACCACCGCGTTCACGCAAATAGGCACGTACTTCGCCGACGGTGTGCACATGCTCAGGCACGGTAATGATTTCCTGCGATGTGCCGAGTTTTTCGCGCACGCTGGCGAAAAAGCGAAGTTGAATATTCATTAGTAAAGCAATTCATTAAACGGAATAAATCGCACGACGTCACCCGCCGCAATCGTCCGTCCCGCCGGATTATCGACCAAGCCATCGCCCCACACCGTTGACGTCAATACTGCCGAACTTTGATTGGCAAACAGATCGAGTCCGCCGTTCGCATTGACTTTGGCACGCAAGAACTCATTGCGCTTGTCTGCTTTCGGCCACGCGAAATCGGCGCGCATCGCATACGCTTTCGGCGCCACATCGCTCACGCCTTGCAAACGCAAAATAAACGGCCGGACGAACAGCAGGAAAGTGACAAAGCTGGAAACCGGGTTTCCGGGCAAGCCAATGAAAAATGCCGCGTTATCCCGACCCGCACGATTGACTTCGCCAAACGCCAGTGGCTTGCCGGGCTTGATCGCGATTTGCCACATGCTCAGGCGTCCTTCTGCTTCCACCGCTGGTTTGATATGGTCTTCTTCGCCGACCGACACGCCGCCCGAGGTAATGATCAGGTCGTTCTCGGCCGCTGCAGCACGCAAGGTTTCGCGCGTGGCGTTCAAGGAGTCGGGCACGATGCCGTAATCGCTCACATCGCAGCCGAGATTTTGCAACAGGCCGCGCAGCGTAAAGCGATTGGAATTATAGATGGCGCCGGGCTTCAATGGCTCGCCCGGCATCGCCAATTCGTCACCAGTGAAAAACACGGCGACCTTGGGTCTGCGTACGACCGGCAATGTCGCCAAACCGACCGAAGCTGCCAACCCCAACTCTTGCGCGCGCAAGCGTGTGCCAGCCGCAAGGATCACGCTGCCGGCCTGAATATCTTCGCCGGTGCGGCGTATCCACTCGCCGGATTTCGGCGCATGCTTGATTGTGACGGCATCACCTTCCAATTCGCACATTTCTTGCATCACAACCGCATCCGCGCCCATCGGAATCGTCGCACCGGTGAAGATGCGTGCTGCCGTACCTGGTTGCAAAGCTTGCGGTACATAGCCTGCTGCAATACGTTGCGACACCTTGAGTTTCGCCACAGCGCTGACACAATCCACCGCTCGGACGGCATAACCATCCATTTGGGTATTGTCCATCGGTGGGACATTCAATTGCGAAGTCTGCGCAAGGGCCAGGATGCGGCCATTGGCGTCGAGTGTGGGAATGGTTTGCGCGTCCGCTATGGGACGGATGGCTGAAAGCAGGAAATCGAGCACCTGTTGTGCGCTCAACATCGGTTTCTTCTCTGTCATGCCTGGCTCGATGAAAAAATCATTGCCAAGATTGTAAACCGAAGAAGCGCCATTGAAGAAACATCGTCGTTCCGATCAAGGCTGGAACACGGCCTCTTTCGTTACAGATTACAGCCCCGTATGTTTCGCAATAAATGTTTTCATTTGATCCACATTCGCGGACATGACCTCAAACCGCTGCGGCAATGCTTCGATATTGTCGAATCCGGCCGGACGCTCGGCATCGCGCCCCAAGGCTTCGCGGATCGTTTCATTGAACTTGGCTGGCAGCGCCGTTTCCAGCACGATCATCGGCACGCCCGGCATCACATGCTCACGCGCGACCTTGACGCCATCGGCGGTATGCGTGTCGATGGTCACGCCGTATTTTTCCTGTACATCGCGGATGGTATTGATGCGATCCTGATGCACCGACTTGCCGGATACGAAACCGTATTGCGCAACTTTCACGAATTCGTCGCCGTCACTGCCCGGCTTGCCCGACAGATCGAAGCCGCCATCAGTGTCGACTTTCTTGAAGAGCGCATGCAGCCGCTCGCTATCCCGGCCGACCAGGTCAAATACGAAGCGCTCGAAATTCGATGCCTTGCTGATGTCCATGCTTGGGCTGGTTGTATGATAGGTCTCGGCCGATTTGCGCACGCGATAGATACCAGTGCGGAAAAATTCATCCAGCACATCATTTTCGTTGGTCGCAGCAACCAGCTTATCGATCGGCAAGCCCATCATGCGCGCGATGTGGCCGGCGCAAATATTGCCGAAGTTGCCGGACGGGACCGTAAACGATACCTTTTGATCGTTACCGGTAGTGGCACTCAGATAACCGCGGAAGTAGTACACCACTTGCGCGACGACCCGTGCCCAGTTGATCGAATTGACGGTGCCGATCTTCTGGCGTGTCTTGAAGTCGAGATCGTTCGATACCGCCTTCACCATATCCTGGCAATCGTCGAACACGCCTTCGACCGCAATATTGAAAATGTTCGGATCTTGCAGACTGAACATTTGCGCAGTCTGGAATGCGCTCATTTTCTTGTGCGGCGACAGCATGAAGACGCGGATGCCCTGCTTGCCGCGCATTGCGTATTCGGCGGCGCTGCCGGTGTCGCCGGAGGTGGCGCCGAAGATGTTCAATTCGGCATGCTGTTTGGCCAACGTGTATTCGAACAGGTTGCCCAGTAACTGCATTGCCATGTCCTTGAAAGCCAGCGTCGGGCCATTGGACAGTGCCTGCAAAATCAGCTTGCTGCCGTTTTTGTCTTCCAGCACGCGCAACGGCGTAATCTGCGCCGCCTGTTCGTCAGCACGCGCGTTGCGATACACGTCGGCCGTGTAGGTCTTTTGCGTCAAGGCCTTCAGGTCCGCTTCGGGAATATCGGTCGCGAATTTTTTCAACACTTCCAGCGCCAGGTCGGCGTACGACAGCTTGCGCCATGCATCGAGTTCCACACCGCTGACCTGGGGGTATTGATCAGGCAGGTACAGTCCACCATCGGGCGCAAGACCGCCAAGCAGGATTTCGGAAAAGGATTGCGCCTTCGATTGGCCGCGTGTGGAAATGTATTGCATAGAATGAAATGAATTGGGTTGCAACGAAGTCGGACATTATAACTGGAGGCTTAATACCAATCCTCCTAAAAAACATGACAGTTAAATCGCGTCTTTTTCCGTCTGGCTGCGTTGTTCGTCGTTGCATGGCTCGCCATGCGGCCTCCTCACGCCTTGCCAGACGAAAAAATCCATCGATTTTCCTGTCACGTTTTTTAGGAGGATTGGTATAAGGCGGCATGCGCATTTTGGTCTTTGCGGGTCATTCCGGCGAAGGTATGCCGCAGTACGAAATACCACGTGCATATCCATGCGATTGCTTCGCTGCCCCTTGCTCGCTTACGCTGCGTAATGCAGCTCACGCGCAGGCGCTTTGATGTGTTCTTCCAGCATATCCGCCACCAATTGCGCCTACCGCTGCGCTTGACTCTATCCCGCAAGGCATCACGATTTTTCCAGCAAACCGAGTTCACGCCCCGCCTGTGCAAACGCATCGAGCGCGCGATCCAGTTGCGCCGTAGTATGTGCCGCCGACAATTGCACCCTCACCCGCGCCTGCCCCATCGGTACCACCGGATAGAAAAAGCCGGTCACCAGGATGCCAAGTTCATACAAGCGCTGCGCAAACTTTTGCGCAACTGGCGCATCGAACATCATCACCGGTACGATGGGATGAGTTCCAGGTTTGATCGTGAATCCGAGTTGCGTAACCGCACGGCGAAAATGGGCCGTGTTCGCATGCAGGCGATCACGTAGCTCGGTGGAAGACGACAGCCGTTCCAGCACAGACAACGAGGCGCCGGCAATCGACGGCGCCAGGGTGTTGGAAAACAGATAAGGCCGCGATTTTTGGCGGAGCATTTGGATCACTTCGCGCCGGGCTGCGGTGAAACCGCCCATCGCGCCACCCAATGCCTTGCCGAGCGTACCGGTGATGATATCGATGCGGCCCATCACGCCGTGATGCTCATGCGTGCCGCGGCCGGTGGCGCCCATGAAACCGGATGCATGGCATTCATCAATCATCACCAGTGCACCGTAGCGATCGGCCAGGTCGCATATCTTGTCGAGTTGCGCGATCGTTCCATCCATCGAAAAAACGCCGTCGGTAACAATAAGCTTGTGACGCATTCCCGCTGCCGCCTGCAACTGCACTTCCAGGTCGGCCATATCATTGTGCTGATAGCGATAGCGTGCCGCCTTGCACAGACGAATGCCGTCGATGATCGACGCATGGTTCAGCGCATCGGAAATGATCGCATCCTGCTCATCGAACAAGGGCTCGAACACGCCTCCGTTGGCATCAAATGCCGCCGCATACAGGATCGTGTCTTCCATGCCGAGGAATACCGATAGCGCGCGTTCCAGTTGCTTGTGCACAGTTTGCGTGCCGCAAATGAAACGCACCGACGATAAACCGTAGCCGTATTTTTCGGTCGTCTCAATGGCCGCTTGCACCATCGATTCATCGCCGGACAGACCGAGATAATTATTGGCGCACAGGTTGATCAGCGTGCGGCCATCGTCACACACCACTTCCGCGCCCTGACGGGATGCGATTACGCGCTCTGGCTTGTAGAGACCTTGTTCACGCAACGCGTTCAAATTGGCGTTCAGCCCGGCGAAAAAATTTTCCCTCGGATTTATTGCCACCATTGCAATTCCTTGTGCTTGGGTCAAATCGCCCAACGGACAAGCTCATGGGCAGGATAACAATCGAAATCTATGCCGCACTCCATCTGACGCCGCGAACCCGGACGCGTTCCGCCTCTCCGGGCTACCTGTTTATCGATCAGGCCAACTCTTCCAGACGGATCTTCGTGACCTTGCCCGCCACCGATGACAAGGCTTCGATTTTCACAATTGCCGCCTCCACATTCTTCTCCTGCGTCTGATGCGTCAACATAATGATGTCGGTGCGCGTTTCGCCTTCAGCCGGTTCTTTCTGCAGCATCGCGTCGATCGAGATTGTTGAATCCGCCAGAATGCGGGTAACGTCCGCCAACACACCTGGCTGATCCGCGACATGCATGCGCAGATAATAGCTGGTGGTAATTTCCGACATCGGCAAAATCGGCGTATCGGTCATCGCATTCGGCTGGAACGCCAGATGCGGCACGCGATGCTCCGGGTCGGCCGTTGCCAGACGGGTGATATCCACCAGATCCGCAATCACGGCCGATGCAGTCGGCTCAGAACCTGCGCCTTTGCCGTAGTACAGCGTCGCGCCCACCGCGTCGCCCTGCACCAGTACCGCGTTCATCGCGCCTTCGACATTGGCGATCAGGCGTTTGGTCGGAATCAAGGTTGGATGCACACGCAATTCGATACCTTTTTCCGTGCGCTTGGCAATGCCCAATAGCTTGATGCGATAACCTAGCTCTTCCGCATATTCGATATCAATCGCCTGCAACTTGGTGATGCCTTCCACATACGCCTTGTCGAACTGCACCGGAATCCCGAACGCAATCGCCGACATGAGGGTAACCTTGTGCGCGGCATCCACCCCTTCGATGTCGAAAGTCGGATCGGCTTCCGCATAGCCCAAGCGTTGCGCCTCTTTCAGCACGGTCGCGAAATCCAGTCCCTTGTCGCGCATTTCGGACAGGATGAAATTGGTGGTGCCGTTGATGATGCCGGCGATCCACTGGATACGGTTCGCGGTCAAGCCTTCGCGCAAGGCCTTGATGATCGGGATGCCGCCGGCGACCGCTGCCTCGAACGCAACCATCACGCCTTTTTCCTGAGCAGCCTTGAAAATTTCAGTACCGTGCGTCGCCAACAACGCCTTGTTGGCAGTGACAACATGTTTGCCGTTGGCGATCGCTTTCATCACGAGGTCTTTCGCAATGCCATAACCACCGATCAACTCGATTACGATGTCGATATCAGGATTCGTCACCACCAGATTGGCGTCATTGACGATTTCGCATTCGCCATTCGTCAATTCCTTGGCGCGCTCGGTATTCAGGTCGGCCACCATCGTAATCTGAATCGCGCGACCCGCACGCCGGGTAATCTCTTCCTGGTTGCGTTTCAGTACGTTGAATGTGCCGGAACCGACGGTTCCGATACCGAGTAAGCCTACTTTGATGGGTTTCATAGCGTGTAATATCAGTTAAAAAATGTGTGTAAAAAAAGCCCCCCCCTCTTTCAAGGGAGGAATATAAACTGATCATGCAGTACCGTGGCGACGTCGATAACCTTCCAGGAAATTGGCAATCCGGCCCATTGATTCGGTCAGGTCATCCGTGTTCGGCAAGAACACCACGCGGAAATGGTCGGCGGTCGGACAATTGAAACCAGTGCCCTGGACGATCAATACCCGCTCTTCGGCCAGCAACTCATAAGCAAATTTCTGATCGTCGGCAATTGGATACATCTTCGGATCGAGGCGCGGGAACATGTACAGCGCGGACTTCGGCTTGACACAAGTAACGCCCGGAATATCGATTAGCAGTTTGTGCGCCAGGTCGCGTTGCTTCAGCAAGCGCCCGCTGGGACCGACCAGATCATTGATGCTCTGGTAACCACCCAGCGCAGTCTGAATCGCATACTGCCCCGGCGCATTCGCACAGAGCCGCATCGAAGTTAGCATATTCAAGCCTTCGATGTAGTCCTTCGCATGCTTTTTCTCGCCGGATACCACCATCCAGCCGGCGCGATAACCGCACGAGCGATAATTTTTCGACAGTCCATTGAAGGTGATGAACAGCACGTCATCTGCCAGCGACGCCAGCGACGTATGGGTATGCCCGTCATACAATACTTTGTCGTAAATCTCGTCGGCAAATATGATCAACTGATGCTGGCGCGCGACTTCGACGATTTGCTGCAGCAGCTCAGTCGAATACAAGGCGCCGGTTGGATTGTTTGGATTGATGACGACAATCGCCTTGGTGTTCGATGTGATTTTTTTCTTGATGTCTTCGATATCCGGCATCCAGCCGGATTGCTCGTCGCACACGTAATGCACCGGTCGGCCGCCGGACAGGCTGACCGCAGCAGTCCATAACGGATAATCGGGTGCCGGCACCAGCACTTCATCGCTGGTATTGAGCAATGCATTCATGCTCATCACGATCAATTCCGATACGCCATTGCCCAGATAGACGTCGTCGATGGTCACGCCGGTAATGTGCTTTTCCTGCGTGTAATGCATGATCGCTTTTCGTGGCGCGAACAGGCCTTTGGAATCGGTGTAACCGGAGGCGTTCTGCATATTGATGATCATGTCATGCACGATCTCGTCCGGCGCGTCGAAACCGAACAGGGCCAGGTTGCCGATATTCAATTTGATGATCTTCTGGCCTTCTTCCTCCATTTGCCGAGCTTTTTCCAGCACTGGGCCGCGGATGTCGTAGCAGACGTCTGCCAGTTTTTTGGATTTTTGAATCGATCGCACAGCTGTCATTCCTTCTGAATTTGATGCAACACGTCGGCGCCATGTTGCAACGCGATAAAAGAGCCATTTTGCCGAAAGCAACCCGTTTTATCAATCGATAAAGCCGGGAAAACGCTACAATGCCGTTTCTTTCTTCTCAATTGTCGGAAATGCCCGCCAAAAGTGGACACCCTGCAAGCCCATGAAGCTCCACACTACTGTTACCCAACAATATCAGACTGTCACCGCGTACGATGAATCCGGCGTGGAACTCAATGCAAAACGATTCACACACAGCCTGATCGTGCTACCCGAAGTAGCTCCCGTTGCCTGGCCTGTGATGTCGTTCGACACGCTCGCCGCCGAACATTTCGCGCAAATCGATGCGACCGCACCAGATGTAGTGATCCTCGGCACCGGCGCGCGTCAACGTTTTATCCATCCGAGACTGACTGCAACGCTGACTGCGCGCCGCATCGGCGTCGAGTGCATGGACAACCAGGCCGCATGCCGCACCTATAACATCCTGATGGCGGAAGGCCGCAAGGTCGCACTGGCGCTTATTTTTGAGGCGCCGATCGGAGCCCCGCCAGCACCATGACAGATCTTCACAAATCCAGACCCTTTATCTGGGGGCTTTTCATCGTCTTTTGCGTCGTGTGGTTTTACACTCTGGGCGCACGTACGCTGGTGCCGGCTGACGAAGGCCGATATGCCGAAATGGCGCGCGAGATGGTTGCCACCAGCGACTGGATCACGCTACGCTTGAATGGCATCAAGTATTTCGAAAAGCCGCCGCTGCAAGTGTGGATGACGGCGCTGGCATTCAAAGCGTTTGGCCTGGGCGAATGGCAGGCGCGCTTGTGGACCGGCTTATGCGGATTGTTCGGCATCGCGTTAACCGCTTATGCCGGACGGCGGGTCTTTAACGAGTCAATCGGCTTGACTGCCGCTCTGGTGCTGGCATCGAGTTTTTGGTGGGGGGCACTGGGACACTTCAGTTCGCTCGACATGGGCTTGGCTGGCATGATGACAGTCGCGCTTTCCGCGCTATTGCTAAGCCAGCGCAATGATGCGACTGCGCGCG
Organism: uncultured Oxalobacteraceae bacterium; assembly: GCA_966250375.1. GTDB lineage: Bacteria > Pseudomonadota > Gammaproteobacteria > Burkholderiales > Burkholderiaceae_D > CAMLDH01. The sequence continues at coordinate 9,396 of CBINHE010000013.1, read as the reverse complement.
AGCAACGCAACTGGATGCTGACGTGCTGGGCCGGAATGGCGTTGTCGGTGATGTCCAAAGGCTTGATCGGCGTGGTACTGCCGAGCGCCGTGCTGATACTGTACACGGCATTTTCACGTGATTGGGCAATCTGGAAAAGGCTGCATTTCGGTTTGGGTTTGCTGGTCTTTTTTTCAATCACGGCACCCTGGTTTATGCTGGTATCGCTGAAAAATCCGGAATTCCCGCATTTCTTTTTCATTCATGAACATTTCCAGCGCTTTACCAGCAAAATCCATCATCGCGAAGGGCCCTGGCATTACTTCATACCGTTTCTGATACTCGGCATCATGCCTTGGCTGGGTGCGCTGGTGCAGAGCTTGTGGGCGGGCCGCCGACTTGATGTAACGAGCGGCTTTCAGCCGAAGAAAATGCTGCTGGTCTGGGCCGGATTCATTTTCTTTTTTTTCAGCATTTCCAGCTCTAAACTGCCCTCATATATTTTGCCGATTTTTCCCGCACTGGCATTGCTGATCGCCGTGTATTTGCAAACTGCATCGCACATAACGTGGGCCATCATGGCCGGGATGATGGCGGCAGCCGGTGCAGCCGGATTGGCGTTCGTCTCTCGGCTTCCGAAAATGACATCCGAACCGCTGGAAATCGCGCACTATCAAGCGTCGCAGCCATGGGTAATTACAGCCAGTGGCATCATGCTCGCGGGTGCCTTTCTCGTGCTCTGGTGGATAAAGCAAAAGCGCCCCGACCTGCCGCTTCTTGCTACCATCGCTCTTGCGGCAAGCGGCTTTATCGGCGGACAATTATTGATGCTCGGAACCGAGTCGCAAGGCCGTTATCGTTCCGGCTTGCCAATGGTGCCCGCCATTGAAGCAGAACTGACGCCAGCCACCAAGCTTTATGCGGTCGGCCTTTACGACCAGACATTGCCGTTCTATTTGCGTCGCACGATGATTCTGGTACAACATCCGGATGAATTGGAATTCGGTCTCGAACAAGAGCCCTATCTCTGGTTGCCTTCGCTCGATGCATTCATCGAGCAATGGATCAGCGGCCCGAAATCAATGGCAATCACGCGCCCTGAAATATTTGCCGTTCTGGAAAAACGCAGACTTCCAATGCGCGTGGTCACGCAAGACTCACGTCGCATCGTCATCACCAACGATGTAAGGAAATAACATTTCCATGAACACCGAAATATGAATGCAGCGACCTTTGCCCTCCTCTTCACCGGCATCTGCCTGAATGCCCTTGCACAATTGTTGCTGAAAGCAGGCACCAATGCCGTCGGCGCCATTCACCTCACCGCAGAAAACTGGTTTGCAACCGGCTTGAAACTTGCAACACAACTTCCCATTATTGGTGGATTAAGCTGTTACGTAATCTCGGTTCTGGTATGGATTATCGGTCTGTCGCGCGTCGATGTAACCGTTGCCTATCCACTGCTATCGCTTGGCTATGTAATTAATGCCATCGGCGCCTGGTACTTTCTCGGCGAGGTCGTTTCCGCGCAACGCTTGCTGGCCATCGGCGTGATCATTGTGGGTGTCGTATTGTTGACTCGTAGCTGACATATCCAGTTTGGCCAGATGCTTTTACCATTATTTCCCAAGCAATTGGTTGCATTAAAAAATAAACAAATCCCTCGATAGCCTGACTTTTCTTCAAGCCATGCTGTGTTGTATCTATTTTCGGAAAACCATGAGTCAAGCCTTCTTGCCCTTTACCAAACCGACGATCGACGAAGCCACCATTGCCGCCGTTGCAGATGTACTCCGTTCCGGCTGGCTCACCAGCGGTCCGAAAGTACAAGCGTTCGAAGCGAAATTATCCGAATATTTCGGCGGCCGGCCGGTACGCACCTTCAATTCTGGCACCTGCACGATGGAAATCGCGTTGCGCGTTGCCGGTATCGGTATGGGTGACGAAGTTATTACCACGCCGAATTCCTGGGTCGCCACCGCCAATGTAATTATCGAAACAGGCGCCATGCCGGTATTTGCCGACATCGACCCGGCCACACGCAACATCGACCTGGACAAGGTCGAGGCCGCGATCACGCCGCGCACAAAAGCGATCATCCCAGTCCACATGGCAGGTCTGCCGGTCGATATGGACCGCCTGTATGAGATCGCACGAAAATACAATCTGCGCATCGTCGAAGACGCGGCGCAAGCGATTGGCTCGACTTGGAAAGGCAAGCGCATCGGCGCGTTCGGCGACTTGGTGTCGTTCAGTTTTCAGGTCAACAAAAACATCACGACTTCGGAAGGCGGTTGCCTGGTGCTGAACAATGCCGAAGAAGCCAGGCTGGCGGAAAAATACCGCTTGCAAGGGGTCACTCGCAGCGGCCTCGACGGCATTGATGTCGATGTTCTCGGCGGAAAATTCAATATGACCGACATAGCCGCCGCCATCGGCCTTGGGCAATTTGCGCATCTGGAAGAATTCAACGACAAGCGTCGCCAACTGGCACAGCATTATTTTGCGTGCTTCGGCACCGCGTTTGAAGCGCAATATGGCGCGCAACTGCCGCTTGCCAATTTCGAAAACGCAAACTGGCACATGTTTCAAATCATGCTGCCAGACCGTATCAAGCGTGCCGATTTCATGGCAAAGATGATCGAGAAAAACATCGGCATCGGCTACCATTATGCAGCGATCCATCTGTTCACGCTGTATCGCGAACGCGGCTTCAAGGAAGGCATGTTTCCGGTTGCCGAACATGTCGGACGTCAGATTGTTACATTGCCGCTGTTCCCCACAATGACAAACAGCGATGTCGAACGCGTTGTTGACGCGGTAAAATCCGTGCTTCAATAATTGGACCAGCCATTGATGAAACCAGAACTGTCCGTCGTCATTCCTGTTTATAATGAAGAAGCCGGCCTCGCCAAGCTGTTTGCGCGCCTCTATCCGGCGCTCGATGCGCTGGGGTATACGTATGAAATCGTGTTCATCAATGACGGCAGCCGCGACAATACCGCGCTGATTCTTGCAGACCAATTTCGGCAGCGCCCCGATGTGACGCGCGCAGTACTATTCAACGGCAATTACGGTCAGCACATGGCGATCCTCGCCGGCTTCCAAGCCACTCGCGGCGATATCGTCATCACACTCGACGCCGACCTGCAAAACCCGCCGGAAGAAATCGGCAACCTGGTCGCCAAGATGCGCGAAGGCTACGATTACGTCGGTTCGATTCGCCGCGAGCGGCAAGATTCCGCGTGGCGCACGCACTCATCGCGCATGATGAACCATCTGCGCGAAAAAATTACACATATCCAAATGACGGACCAGGGCAATATGCTGCGCGCGTATGGCCGCAACGTAATCGACTTGATCAATCAATGCAATGAAGTCAACACCTTCGTCCCGGCACTGGCCTATACGTTTGCACGCAAGCCGACTGAGATCATTGTCGAGCATGAGGAGCGCGCAGCCGGTGAATCGAAATACTCCCTGTACAGCCTGATCCGTTTGAACTTCGACCTGATCACCGGTTTTTCGCTGATGCCGCTGCAGTTCTTTTCAATGCTGGGCATCGGATTGTCATTTGTTTCGGCGGCGCTGTTTGTGCTGCTGCTGGCGCGACGATTCCTCTTTGGCGCCGAAGTGGAAGGTCTCTTCACGCTGTTTGCGATCACGTTCTTCTTGATGGGTGTAATCCTGTTCGGCATCGGCCTGGTCGGTGAATATGTCGGACGGATTTACCAGCAGGTGCGAGGACGTCCCCGCTATGTGGTGCAGGCGATTTTGCAGCAAGAGCCCGATCCGGCACCTCCTGCACAACAAGCGCAAGAGAGCCGTTCCTGATGCGAGCTGTCGTCTTTGCCTACCATAACGTCGGGGTGCGTTGCATTAAAGTGCTGCTGGCGCGTGGCATCGACATCGCGCTAGTCGTCACACACAAAGACAATCCGGCCGAAACCATCTGGTTCGACTCGGTCGCCGCACTGTGCGAAGAGCACGGCATTCCATTCCTGACATCGGACGATCCGACATCACCCGAACTGTATGCAAAGGTGCAGGCGGCGCAACCGGATTTCATCTTCAGTTTTTATTACCGCCACATGCTGCCGGTCGCGTTGCTGGCACTAGCCAAACACGGCGCGTATAACATGCACGGCTCGCTGTTGCCGAAATACCGCGGCCGGGTACCGGTGAACTGGGCTGTACTGCACGGCGAAACAGAGACCGGCGCGACGCTGCACGAGATGGCCGCCAAACCCGACGCCGGCGCGATTGTCGCGCAAACATCGGTGCCGATTCTGCCGGATGACACTGCGTATGAAGTATTCGGTAAATTGACGGTCGCGGCCGAACAGACTCTGTGGAACGTATTGCCCGCCATGCTGGCTGGCCGGACATCCAAACTGCCGAATGACCTGTCTAAAGGTAGCTACTTTGGCGGCCGCAAGCCGGAAGATGGCCGCATTGACTGGTCGCAGCCAGCGCAAGCAGTGTACAACCTGCATCGCGCGGTTGCCCCGCCCTATCCTGGTGCCTGGACTACCATCGGCAAAAAAATTTTTATTATTGGCAAGGCTCACTTGTCCCGCATGAATCAAGCTAATTTGCCGCCGGGTTTGGCAGTAGTGGATAATTGCATTTTTGGCGTGTGCGGCGATAGCCGTGCGCTCTTGATCCAAGAATTGTTGGCGGATGGACGCCCCGTTTCGCCTATGGAATTGCAACAAGCCCTATCGTTGTCCTGATCCTTGCGAAGAGTTTCAATCAAGCCTTGCGCTTGCCCCTGAAAATTCTTCATGCATTGGAAGACGGCAAAAAAATTAAAGAACCTCATATGAAAAAAGTCCTCATCCTCGGCGTCAACGGTTTCATCGGTCACCATCTTTCCAAACGCATTCTGGAAACCACCGACTGGCATGTTTATGGCATGGACATGATGAAGGATCGTATTACTGGCATCCTCGAAAATGATGCGTACAAATCGCGCATGCATTTTTTTGAAGGTGACATCACGATCAACAAGGAATGGGTCGAGTATCACGTCAAGAAGTGTGACGTGATTCTGCCGCTGGTCGCGATTGCGACACCATCGACCTATGTCAAGCAACCGCTACGCGTATTCGAACTCGACTTCGAAGCCAACCTGCCAATCGTGCGCTCCGCCGCAAAATACAAGAAGCATCTGGTATTCCCATCCACGTCAGAAGTATATGGCATGTGCCACGACGAGGAATTCGACCCGGAGCAATCCGAACTGATTTGCGGGCCGATCAACAAGCCGCGCTGGATTTACTCGTGCGCCAAGCAATTGATGGATCGCGTGATCTGGGGTTATGGCATGGAAGAAGGTTTGAATTTCACTTTGTTCCGCCCCTTCAACTGGATCGGCGCCGGCCTCGATTCGATCCATACGCCGAAAGAAGGCAGCTCGCGTGTGGTGACGCAATTCTTCGGCCATATCGTACGCGGCGAAAACATCTCCCTGGTCGATGGCGGCCAGCAAAAGCGCGCGTTCACGTATATCGATGACGGCATCGACGCGCTGACCAAAATCATCGCGAACCAGGATGGCATCGCCAGCGGCAAGATCTATAACATCGGTAATCCGGTCAACAATTATTCGATCCGTGATCTCGCCACCATGATGTTGAAGCTGGCGACCGAATATCCAGAATATGCAGAATCCGCCAAGAAGGTGCAATTAATCGAAACCACATCGGCAGCCTACTACGGCAAGGGTTATCAAGACGTGCAAAACCGTGTGCCGAAGATCACGAATACTTGCGAAGAACTGGACTGGAAGCCCACCACATCCATGGCCGATACGCTACGCAATATTTTCGATGCCTATCGCAGCCAAGTCGCGGAAGCGAAGGCATTGATGGATTAATTTGTGCCCGTTCTCACACTCAAAATCGATGTAGACACATACCGTGGTACCCGTGAAGGCGTATCGAACCTAGTACGCCTCTTGAAAAGGCACAACGCCAACGCGAGCTTCCTGTTTTCGCTCGGACCGGATCACACTGGCTGGGCATTGCGCAGGGTATTCCGGCCCGGATTTTTCCAGAAGGTTTCACGCACCTCGGTGGTCGAACATTACGGGATAAAAACCCTGATGTATGGCGTGCTGTTGCCCGCGCCCGATATTGGTCGGGATTGCGTGGCTGAAATGCGCGCAGTACACAATGCCGGCTTCGAATGCGGCATCCATACTTGGGATCACGTGGTATGGCAAGACAACGTGCGTCAGCGTGATACGGCGTGGACCCGCAAACAGATGCAACTGTCGTTCGACCGGTTCACCACTATTTTCGGTGCAGTGCCGAAGACGCATGGCGCGGCAGGCTGGCAAATGAATGATGCCGCGTTCTTGCAACTGGATGCGTTTGGCATCGCCTATGCATCCGATGGGCGCGCGCCGCTGACGGCAGCCGGCGCACTACTTGATTCCGCGGCAGGACCGCATCGACTCACATCTTCGGGGGAAACACGCGCTTGCATTCAGCTACCCACCACCTTGCCCACTCTGGATGAATTGCTGGGCCGGAGCATCGGCGGTACGGTCATCGATCTGTCGAATCTTTCCACCACCATCTTGAATCTCACTGCGACGCCGCGTGATCACGTATTCACCTTGCATGCGGAGCTTGAAGGCCAGAAACTTGCCCCCATATTCGAACAATTGCTGATGGGCTGGCAGGCGCAAGGCTACGATTTGGTGTCGATGGCGGACCATTACCAGCACGTAAAAAATCAAGCGTTGCCAACCTCTCCAATCAGTTGGGGCGAAATACCGGGACGATCCGGCGAATTGATCGTTCAAAGAACCTGAGCCTCGGCTCAGCAAAGATTGATGCAGGCGGATTTCCACGCATGCTCCAATCTTCCGAAATATCAACCGTCTTGCGCCAGGAATCGCCGCGCACGCAGAAGTATCTCGCAAGAATTTATACCTTCGCCACAAGCGAACCCATACCACTAACTGGACCAGGAGAGCACCATGGTAGACAGCCCATCCGCACTCAATAAAGTTGTGCCTGATTTTTCCATCGCCATGACCGGTAGCCAACCATTCCAACTGTCTGCGCACAAGGGCAAAAAAATTGTATTGTACTTCTATCCGAAGGACAACACGCCAGGCTGCACAACCGAGAGCATGCGATTTCGCGATTTGCACGATCAGTTCAAACAAGCGAATACGGAAATCTTCGGCATCAGTCGTGACAGCATTCGTTCGCATGATGGCTTCAAAGGCAAATTGGGATTGCCGTTCGAATTGATCTCCGACCCTGATGAAACGGTCTGCATCATGTTCGATGTAATGAAAATGAAGACCATGTATGGCAAGCAAGCGCGTGGCGTGGAACGCTCCACTTTTGTGATTGACGGAACAGGCAAATTGGTGAAAGAATGGCGTGGAGTGAAAGTGCCTGGACACGTCGATGAAGTGCTGGAGTATGTGAAGGCTCTTGCTTAAAAAGATGTATAAAACCCATTGAATTCAAAAGAAATTTTTCTCGGAAAGCCGTTTGTGGAAGAGGCGCCATGCCTTTCCAAAACGGCTTTTTTGTTTTGCGATTTCGCTTCACTTTTCCAAATTGATTTTTTGCGCTGTTCTTCGTTCGTTTCATGCCGTTTGCATTGTGACAAAAGTCGTACACCCAAAACTTTTAGACTGAGGTTCTGATGCCCCTGCCCAAAATACCGACAAAACCTGCAGCATTATTGTCTCCGCATGATTATCCAAAGGCGGAAAAAGGCAAGCCCGTCAAACCCGCCATTGCACTAGTTGAAAAAATGGCGCCAAAAAAAGAAGCTGTACCAGTGGCGCGCGCCAAGTCGTCTGAAAAGGCGCCTGCAGAAAAATCCCGCTCAGCAAAACCAAAAGCGGTCGAGTCGCACATCAAATCGAATACCAGCCGCATTGCGGACAAGGCAGGCGTCACCAAATTGTTCGTACTCGACACCAATGTATTGATGCACGATCCGACATCACTGTTCCGTTTTGAGGAGCATGACGTCTATCTGCCGATGGTCACGCTCGAAGAATTGGACAACCACAAAAAAGGCATGTCGGAAGTCGCCCGCAATGCACGGCAAGTGTCGCGTTCACTGGACGCACTCGTTGCCGGTATCGAAGAACATGAGATTGAAGGCGGCATTCTTCTGTCCAAGCTGGGAAACAAAGAAGCGAAAGGCCGCCTCCTCTTCCAAACGAGGCTGCAAGATGCTGTCTTGCCGGAAGGTCTTCCTATCGGCAAGGCGGACAACCAGATTCTCGGCGTGGTGCGTGCACTGGAAAGTCAGCATCCCGGCCGCCCCATCGTGTTGGTATCGAAAGACATCAACATGCGCATCAAGGCTCGCGCGATGGGGTTGCCCGCAGAAGAGTACTTCAACGACCACGTACTGGAAGACACCGACCTACTCTACGCCGGCATCCTGCAATTGCCGGATGATTTCTGGAACAAGCACGGCAAGGGAATCGAGTCGTGGCAGGAAAACAGGAATGGCACAGGCTACACCTACTACCGCTTGACCGGCCCGCTGGTGCCATCTTTCCTGGTCAATCAATTTGTGTTCATGGAACCGAAAAATGGCGAAGCGTCGTTCTACGGACAGGTCACGCAAATCAACGGCAAGACAGCGGTCATCCAGACGCTGCGCGATTATGGACATGCCAAGAACGGCGTATGGGGCATCACGGCGCGCAATCGCGAGCAGAATTTTGCGCTCAATCTGCTGATGAATCCAGAATGCGATTTCGTCACCTTGCTGGGTCAGGCAGGCACCGGAAAAACCTTGCTGGCACTTGCAGCAGGCTTGGCCCAAGTACTGGAAACCAAGCTCTACAATGAAATCATCGTCACCCGCGTGACCGTGCCGGTCGGCGAAGATATCGGTTTCCTGCCCGGTACCGAAGAAGAGAAGATGTCGCCATGGATGGGCGCTTTCGACGACAACCTCGAAGTATTGAACAAATCCGATTCCGATGCCGGCGAATGGGGACGCGCGGCGACGCAAGACCTGATCCGCTCACGCATCAAGATCAAGTCGCTCAACTTCATGCGCGGCCGTACTTTCGTCAATAAATTCCTGATCATCGACGAAGCCCAGAACCTGACACCGAAACAAATCAAGACATTGGTCACACGCGCCGGTCCCGGCACAAAGATTATTTGCCTCGGCAATATCGCGCAGATCGACACGCCTTATCTGACGGAAGGTTCCAGCGGCCTGACGTATGTGGTGGATCGCTTCAAGGGTTGGTCACACAGCGGGCATGTGACACTGGCGCGGGGCGAGCGTTCACGTTTGGCGGACCATGCGAGTGAAGTGCTGTAGAAATCAATCCTGTCAGTACGCCGTATAGTGGATCCCGAATTTGAGACAGTCTGAGTCGGTAGTTTAAGCTGTTGTCCG
>CBINHE010000012.1:0-63232 GCA_966250375.1 uncultured Oxalobacteraceae bacterium | reverse complement strand
AGCATGCTGTCCGAATTCCCTGCTTCGCCCCTAGCCCTCCCCTTGAAAGGGAGGGGACACGTAGGCTCTCCGTCGCCTAAGTTACTGACTTCTGTGTAGAGGGTGGTGGAGTTCCAGCGATGTGGCAGCAGTTCACCGATGCGTGAGTGCGGTTGAGTCGGCAAGCGTTCAAGGATGTCCCGCAAGTACAGGTAGACGTCATGGCCGTTGAGGTCAGTAAACCTCGCTGATCATTTTTACACCGCGACGAAGCTCATCAACGCATTCCGCGTTGGATCCCCGTCTTGATATTGAATTTTGCCGGTCGGTCGGAATCCAAAATTCGTCAGGTAGAGTGAAAGCTCCTGCAGAGATGTGAAATTACGAATTTCCCCTTGATTGTAGGCCCAGGGATGGGTTAAACCCATATTGAACACATCGTGCGCAAGTGCCACCATGTGATTCATTGCTTTTGAATCGACATCATGATCGCGCACGATCAATTCACCTCCCTTCCTCAGGCAACGTCTAATTGACCGTACAAAGGCATCGCGACGCGTGGGCGGACTATGGTGGAAACCAATCGGGTTACACACGACATCCAGCGAACCTGACTTTACGTCGGATTCACTGATTGGAACATAGTCCTTCAGATTGACGAATCGCCCAACCCTGAAAACGCCACGCCGTTCAAAAATATCGCCAAGGCCGTACGATGCAGCTTCGGAATGGAGGATGACCATATCGCCAGTGAGTTTCAGCGCCGATTTTGCTGCAGCGATATAGCCGCCCTTCGTTCCGATTTCCATGTAGCCATCGATGGTGTTGCGTTCTTTAAGAAATTGTCCCAGTTGGTCGCCAATCAATCTGGTTTGATGAAACAACGCCGGCAATCCATAACGCAATTCGCTGGCGATCGGCTTGATTTTCGATATCTTGCTTTGTGTCGCAAGATAGATTTCCTTGTCGTGCGCGGTCGCTCTGGTTATCCTGTCAATCAGGACGTGGAATTTTTCTGGCGGATAGATGCTGTAGACGTTTTGCAAAAACTTCAGGAACTCCGCCCTTAGATTCTCATCGTCATAGATCGCGTGATAATTGGAGCCGCCGACCGTCCAGCCATTCTCGCTATCTATGGTCACAGCCCCAGGTATCGCCGAGGAAAGAGCACTAGCCCATGGCAACAAGATCCCGCTACCGAGGGCTACCAGCAGCTCCCTTTTCATATTTCTAATAGTCATACAGGTGCTCCAACGTGACGTTATTGCCTTGAAGGTTGCCCATCGCCTGATGCAGATTCCGGACGTCGATCTCCAGCCCGACGCGTTTGGTCTTATCGTTTGTTAGTATGGCTTTTTCATACAACTCTTTTCCCGCCGCGCTATCGGGATGCCATTCACGATTGGCCAAGACTGTTGCGAGAATTTTTCTATTTCCGGCAATTTCCACGTAGCGTGCACCCGACGCAAAGAGGTCGCTGCAAGCCTGCATGAATTTCTCATAGCGCGGCAGCGACACGACCGCGTACCCATATTCAAAGCGTCGTATGACTTTGATTCCGCTACGGGCAAGGGCCTCGCTGTCAGGCACATTGCGGACGATCGCATATACCTGCTTTTCTGCGTCGCCGTACGCTGATTTTGTCGCAAACTTGATTAGCCCACCATACACTGTCTTGATAGCATATTCGGCGCTCAAGGCGATCTTTCTTTCATACTTGCGAATCATGTTGCTTCCGGTTACCGGAGGTTCCGACCAGATACCCTTGAGCCTGCCCAAAAAATTGTATTCGTACCAGGGATACACCCGAATAAATTTCACGTAATCCTTGGCCATTTCAATTGCATATTTGTCTTCGTCGGTTTTTTCATCGCCACTGACCGTGAACTCGCTTAAGCGCCCAATGGTGTTTTCATAGATGCCCTTGATCAAATTTTCTGCGGTGAAGCTGGCTCCGATGACCGACACCATGACGTGATAGCCGACATTGAAGGGATATTGGCTGGATGCCCTGGTCGCATCTCCGTAATATCCCCAGAATTGCCCAATCGATCCAAAATAGGGATAAGCACTGGGGGAATGCTTGTCGATATAGTTGGCATATTCATCCGGGCTGTACACGAGAAACCACTCCGGCATGGTCAGAAAGGTCTGTCCTTCATCCTGACGATAATCCTTTAGTGTCGCCACAAAATCGCGGACCGAATTCGGCACATCGCTCGTGGCAACGGGCTCGGTTTCAGGGTAATAAGCATCCCACAACTTGTTTCTGAATTTGTTGGTCGGGTCAACTGCCTTTTTCAATTCAAAGAGCTTTTCCCAGCCCGGATAGGCAGCCTTGAATTGTGCCTCCGTTGCGTGAATCTGATACGGCAAATAGTATCGACCGCCAGAGGAAATGGCGGCATCGACCAACTGTCGCGTCCAGACGCCGACATGCTCCCGATCTTCGGGCGTAGTGCCTTGCTTGTAATACAGCACAAAGGCGAATACTTCCTGTTTCGCCCACGCGAGGTAACTGCCCGGATCCTTCCTTGCATGTCTAATCGAGACATTGACGACATTTACCTTATTGTTGTTCAGTACTTTCGCCATCTTTGGCACGAAATCGTCAATGCTTTCAACGGGGACAAAATACTCCTGCAGCACGTAGGTCGAATCCTTTCTGGACGTGGGTTCCAGTTCCATGACCGTGTAGCTCGCTTCATAATTGCGCCACGTCACACGTTCACCGGAAAATAGAATCGGGTCGAGGACGTGCTGGCGAAATGCCTTGCCTCCCGGCGCTTCAGAAATCACGCCAAACATCATGCGATCCAGCCAATAGCTTTGGTCTGCCGGAATCAGTCGATCCTGCACGGTTAGCGGTCGATCAGTCTTCTCATATGAAGTGACCCTGACTGTGTCATACGCATTAGGATAGATGTCCGCATTATGGAAGATTACTTTTGGATTGTTTCTCACTTTCCGGACAAAGTAATCCTTATACCGGGAAAGTGGCATCACCTCAGTCACGCGCCGGACCTTGACGTTATCGTCCAGCGAAAGAGTCGCATCGGTTATGACGCCAATACCGCCATAGCCGCCAATAGCGGCGTAGAACAATTCAGGCCTGTATGTCGGGGAAACGTGAAGGTACGTACCCTCAGCCAGAACGATTCCGATTTGCTTGACCGATAAAATCAATGGTCCCATGCCGATGTACCGGCCATGCACATTCACACTCAGCGATCCTCCAACGGTAAAGTTGGAATACGTCTGCATGATCTTGACAGATAAGTTATAGGGATCAATGTACTGCTGGATCTGGCGCCACGTTGCGCCTGTTTGCACAGTAATTTCCTTCTGCTCTTGGGAAAATGAGAGAACCTTATTGAATTCACGCATATCAAGTTGCACAGCGTTTTCAGTGGCAGTTTGCCCTCCCATGCTGAACCGACCGCCTCCAATTGAAACCGGGCCTTTTGCATTTTTGACCACCTCAATAATTTCATCGACTGTGTGCGGCTTGACGATCCTCCCTACAACGATAGGATTGAGCTGCGTCACGTCATTGACGATCAGTTTGTCGTTTGGCGGGGTTTGTGCCTCGACGGTCTGAATCGCTAAGCCAAGAAATAGCAGGAACAATAGATAGCGCACAGATGTATCAAGGCGGCTCAAAGTTTTTAGGCAGAATTGATCCATGAGGTAGTCGTAATTCTTGGAAAATAGGTGCATGTTGATATTGTGTTTCGTGTGATCTGGATGAATTATCGAAACGACCGACGACCGGTTTGTGCTGAAATAAAATTACGTAAAACTGTGCATTTAAGCACGCAGTAATGATCTGAACTATCCCATGATTATGGGGGGCGCAATCCGGTAAAACATGGATTGGTTGCACGCTTACGCCATTGGGCTTATTCGGCTTTTCATCGACTCGTGGAAGGTGAGAGCATGCGCGGCCTAATACGCTTCGCGATTGACGCTCTACTGAGTGCGCCTTACCGGATTGGATATTGGTAGATACAGGTAGTGCAACGCATCGAGCCGAACTTCCTTTTGAGATGGTAACGAGAGGCCGGGACATTCAAGACTGAACGGGTCCCAGAGTACGCCCTTTGCCGCCAACTTATCGGACTGATGGCGAAGGAGTTGAATGTCGAGTTGGTAAAGCCACGCAAAGAGTTTTTTGAATCGCGTCTGCAAAGCTTGCTCGAATTCTGGGACGCGAGAAGGACCGCCGAGGCTGATGAGCGAGACGTCACTCGTCATTCTAAGGTCACCGGGTTTCGTGCTGGCCTCGAAATACACTATATCCGTGTAGTGAGTAAGTCGTTGACGGATTCCAGTGGCTCGCTTAAATCCAAGACTCCACCACGAATTATCGCAATCCAGATCGGCGAATAGTTTGCGTAACGGCTCTGGTGCCTGAATTTTTCCGCTCCTCAGGCCTTTCATGAGTTTGGAGAATCCATCAGGCTCCTCCGGTTCAGCCCCGTCATTCGCGAGGACGATTGGAACGATACACGCTAAATCATCGATGAAGAGATTGAGATAATGAAAGACGCTGTCTGCAGCAATGCCACCCTTTTCAGGAATGTCAAAAACTAATTCTGGACGTGCACAGGTAAGACCGCCCGCCTCGATGAAGTCTTTCCATTCGCGAACATGCAGATCGAACTGCGCCAATGAACGGACCAGCTGCCGCACGACACGGCGAAAATGGAACTCAATGGCGAGTGGACGTGTGATCTTGGGAGCGTTATAGCCCTGTAGGAGCTGAAGTTGTGGATTTATCCACGGATCGAAGACCTGCCCAATTTCAATTGATGTTGGTTTTCAGGACCGAGTAGAACGCCATGTCTCATTGTTCTCATCTTTCGACTGTGAATCAAGTCGACGAACGGGCAAGTCAAGAAACACAGTTTTTTTTGAAATCCGATCTGCTCCAGTACGTCACGGTGGCAACGCACGGTACGGACGGATCCGAACGCTGAGAAGCCGTTCATTGCAAGCTTGATTGGATGGCGTGGCGCTTGAAGGCAAGCGATGCGCCATCACAAAATCAACGTACGCAATCCACGAAATAGCCGCGCTTGCCATTGACCTCTCTGGTGACCAGTCCGTGCACATCAGTCTCAAAGCCCGGAAACTTTTCATTGAAATCACGCGCAAACTTCAGGTAGTCGACGATCGTCTTGTTGAAGCGCTCACCCGGAATCAGCAACGGAATGCCCGGCGGGTAGGGCGTCAGCAGAATCGACGTGACGCGGCCTTCGAGCTCGTCAATCGGTACCCGGTCGATCTCGCGGTGCGCCATCTTGGCGAATGCATCCGACGGTTTCATCGCCGGTTGCATGTCGGATAAATACATCTCGGTCGTCAGGCGCGCCACGTCGTAGGCTTTGTACATGTCGTGGATCTGGTGCGACAGGTCGCGCAGTCCGCTACGCTCGTAGCGCGGGTTGGCGGCGGCAAACTCGGGCAGGATGCGCCACATCGGCTGATTCTTGTCGTAATCGTCCTTGAATTGCTGTAATGCGGTCAGCAGCGTATTCCAGCGGCCCTTGGTGATGCCGATGGTGAACATGATGAAGAACGAATACAGGCCCGCTTTTTCGACGATCACGCCATGCTCGGCCAGGTACTTGGTCACGATTGACGCCGGAATCCCGGTGTCGCTGAATTTGCCGTCCAGCGACAGTCCCGGCGTCACAATCGTGGCCTTGATCGGGTCGAGCATGTTGAAGCCGGGCGCCAGCTTGCCGAAGCCATGCCAGTCGTCCTCGGCGTTGATCATCCAGTCTTCCTGCGATCCGATGCCGTCTTCCGACAAATGCTCCGGACCCCACACCTGGAACCACCAGTCCAGGCCCCATTCCTTATCGATCTTGCGCATCGCGCGGCGGAAATCGAGCGCTTCCAGAATGCTTTCTTCAACCAGCGCGGTGCCGCCCGGTGCTTCCATCATGGCGGCGGCCACGTCGCATGACGCGATGATCGAATACTGCGGCGAGGTAGACGTGTGCATCAGATACGCTTCGTTGAACGCATCCTGGTCGAGCTTGACGGTATCGGATTCGCGCACCAGGATCTGCGATGCTTGCGACAGGCCGGCCAGCAGTTTGTGTGTCGACTGCGTCGAAAAAATCATCGACTCTTTGGCACGCGGCCGGTCCTTGCCGATCGCATGCATGTTTTTGTAGAAATCGTGGAAGGTCGCATGCGGCAGCCACGCTTCATCAAAATGCAGCGTGTCGATTTCGCCGTCCAGCATGTCCTTCAGTGTTTCGACGTTGTATATCACGCCGTCATAGGTCGATTGCGTGATGGTCAGGATGCGCGGCTTTTTGTTCTTTGCTTCGCGCGCGAAGGGATTTGCTTCGATCTTTTTGCGGATGTTTTCGAGCGTGAATTCTTCCAGCGGGATCGGGCCGATGATGCCGAGGTGATTGCGGGTCGGCATCAGGAACACCGGAATCGCGCCGGTCATGATGATCGAGTGCAGGATCGACTTGTGGCAATTGCGATCAACCACGACGATATCGCCGGGTGCAACCGTCGAGTGCCATACCATTTTGTTCGAGGTCGAGGTGCCGTTGGTGACGAAATAACAGTGGTCGGCGTTGAAGATGCGCGCGGCATTGCGTTCGGATGCTGCGACCGGGCCGGTGTGGTCGAGCAGTTGACCAAGTTCTTCGACTGCGTTGCAGACGTCGGCGCGCAGCATGTTCTCGCCAAAAAACTGGTGAAACATCTGGCCGATCGGCGACTTCAGGAAGGCGACGCCGCCCGAGTGTCCCGGGCAATGCCAGGAATAGGAGCCGTCCTTGGCGTAATGCACCAACGCGCGGAAGAAGGGCGGCGACAGGCCGTCCAGATAGGATTTCGCTTCACGGATGATGTGGCGCGCGACGAACTCCGGCGTGTCTTCGAACATGTGGATGAAGCCATGCAGTTCACGCAAGATGTCGTTCGGGATATGGCGCGAGGTGCGGGTTTCGCCGTACAGGTAAATCGGAATGTCGGCATTCTTGTAGCGGATCTCTTCGACGAAAGCGCGCAGGGATGTGAGGGCGTGGTCGATTTCTTCATGCGAGCCGGCGCCGAATTCTTCATCGTCGATCGACAGGATGAAGGCGGAGGCGCGCGATTGCTGTTGTGCGAACTGCGACAGATCACCGTAGCTGGTCACGCCCAGTACTTCCATGCCCTCCTTTTCCATCGCTTCCGCCAGCGCGCGGATGCCGAGGCCGGAAGTGTTTTCGGAGCGGAAGTCTTCGTCAATGATGACGATCGGGAAGCGAAATTTCATGAGGTCTCCAATGAGAACAGATTGCTTGGGAGACGCCTGGGCGGGGTAGCTTGCGCGCCGAAATAAAGCGGGATTTTCGCAGATATGGGGACGATATGCGAGAAAACTAATGCCTGTTTTTGGATAATCTGCGATTTTTAAGGCCGTTGGTGGCTTCAGACGGCGTAGTGCATACAGTGCAGAGTTTGAATGTTAAGGGGCTTGAAGAGTGTGTTGTTTTATTGCTAATGCAGTCTCGCTCCCCAACGGACGAGGCAAGGCGGAGTCAAATATGAAGCCAGGCGAGAACCCCTAGCGCCACGCCTACGCTGGCGACGCCGTACGAGGCATACTGCATCCATTTCTTGCGTGTCAAAAGGGTAACGCAGTCAATGCAATCGCGATTTGTTCAGCGGTCATCGCTTGCGCCCAGCGGTGATGCAGATGCATCTGCGATTCGGATTTCTTGTCCCAATCGAGCGAAACGGCTTCCAGTTTTTCGGCATCTGTCTTGATGTCTGATTTTTCCTTCTTGTAGCGTTCCACCTCGACCTTGTATTTTTCGCGGTCGATGCCTGGCAAGGTCATTGCCAGCTCAGAGAGGTTCTGCTTGTTGGATTTGGCTTGGTAATAATTTCATTGATTCGATGCTTCGGTTTTCTTGATCGCGGCATTGTTCTTGAACAGCGCGGCATTGTTTTGCGTGTCGCCGGCTTGATAGCTGAAGAGCGCGCCTACCGTTGCCAGGATCGCGATCATTACCGCAATCCTGCTGGAGAAATCGTCACGGACATGGGCGGCATGCTCCACTTCGTGATCGTGCGGGCCGTGTACGTGAAAACCGTGTCCTGACATATATTCCCAACTATTTATTGCGTTCGTAAATAACGAATGCGTAATCGAATCCGTTTTGTTCGGAATGATGCTTGTCCCGCGCAACTTCTTTCCATTGTCGCGGATCGATTTCCGGGAAAAAAGTGTCGCAATCGAAGGTCTTGCCGATTTCCGTCACAATCAGGTGGTCGGCGTGCGGCAGCGCCTCTGCGTAGATTTGCGCGCCGCCGATGACGAAGGCTTCCACGTCGCCCGCGATACTGGCCGCCGCATTCAGTGACGGCGCTGTTTCGACGCCTTCGTGTCGCCATTCGGTGTTGCGCGTGACCACGATATTGCGTCGGTTGGGAAGAGGGCGGCCGATCGAGTCGAAGGTTTTGCGTCCCATGATGATTGGATGGCCGGACGTGGTGCGCTTGAAATACGCAAGGTCTTCCGGCAGACGCCACGGCAAGGTGTTGTTGATGCCGATGCCGCGCTGGCGGTCGGTTGCGACGATGAGGGTGAGACGGGCTCGCATGGTTGATGCCATTTATACGTAACTAGCCCGCAATGGTATTACATTTCAGGGAGGCGTCTCAAGGGACTTGCTGCCATTTCTGCATCATTGCTCGAATATATAAGTTCCCGGCGCGTCGCCCAATTTCGGATAGACGGAATCTTCGTCCGACAGGGGCGTTTGCATCGGGCCGCATTTGTCGTGCAGCCATGCGGTCCAGTCCTGCCACCAGGAGCCGTGCTGCAGTTCCTGGCGTGCATGCCACGCTTTGGCATCGTTTTCGCCAGTGGCGTCGCCGACCCAGAAATGGTGGCGCGAATTGCCGTTCGGCGGGTTGATGATGCCGAGAATATGGCCCGAGTTGGACAGTGCATAACGCGCAGGGCCTTTGACCAGACTGAGCGTCTTGAAGGTGCCGCGCCACGGCGTGATGTGGTCTTCGGTTGCGCCGACTGCATAGAGTGGTTGCTTCACCAGTGCCATGTCGATCGCAATCCCGTCGAGCATCACGGCATTCTTTTGCGTCAGCTGGTTTTTGAGATAAAGCTCGCGCAGGCAGAAGTTGTGCAGCGTGCGCGGCAAGCGCGTGCTGTCGGCGTTCCAGTACAGCACGCTAAATGGCGGTGGAGACTCACCGTACAGATACTTGTGCACGACGTAATGCCAGATCAGACTGTTGGGCCGCAGCATGCGGAACGCCCAACTGATGTGGTCCTTATCGAGATAACCCTTGCTGGTCATGATCGATTCAATCGTGGCCAGGCTTTGTTCATTAATGAAGGCTTCGATTTCTCCAGGGCGGGAAAAATCGATCAGAGATGACAACAATGTCCAATGAGCGACCGGCATATGCTGCCCGTGTCTTGATTTTTTATTGAGCCAGGCCATCAACGTGGCCAATGCCGTGCCGCCGATGCAATAGCCGACCGCATGCACCTGCGGCGCCTTCGTCACCGCACGTGCAACCTTGATTGTGGCAAGCGCGCCATCCAGTACATATCTTTCATAGGTGCTGTTCGCCAGCGATGCATCCGGATTCTTCCAGCTGATGGTAAAGACTTCAAAGCCTTCTGCCACCAGATGGCGCACCATGCTCATTTTTTCGTCCAGATCGAGGATGTAATATTTATTGATCCAGGGCGGCACTATCACGATCGGTATCGCATGCACCCGGTCGCGTACCGGACGGTAATGGATCACTTCCATGATGTCATTGCGAAAGACAATCGCGCCGGGTGTTATTGCCAGATTCGAACCAGGCTGAAACGGTTTGGTGTGCGTCGTCTGCACATCGCCTGCAATGACATCCGCAAGAAAATTCCTGATCCCATTGTTCACGCTTGCGCCATTGCTTTCCCATGCCTTCCTGACCGCGACCGGATTGGTCCAGAAAAAATTACTGGGTGCTGCCGCATTGATCCATTGCCGTGCCCAAAATGCACCACTCCGCCTTTCTTTTTTCGGTACGCCTGGCGTGTCGTAGATGACGCGCTCCAGCCAGCGGGTGTACATGAGGTAGCTTTGCATCGTCAGGCATTCGACAGGGTTTTCGTGCCAGATACGGTCGGCAAAACGCTCGTCGGCGCTTACCGCCTTGGTGCATGGAGTGGGGGAAGCGCCCGCCATGGAGGCAAAGGCATTGAAGTTCAACATTCCCATGCTGAACGCACATTCTTGCTGAACCTCCAATATTTTTTTCGGATGCTTGAGCCAAGCGTACTGAAGGGAAAGGAAAGTAGTGCCAATACCGAAAGGATCGAAAGTCATGATGAACTTGAATTGTGTTTTCCAGGCAACGCCAATGGTGTCTATTTTGCAACGGAATAAGCAATAACCAGGAGAAGCGCCGCGCGTCAGGGTTCTTGCATCAAGGGAGTCCTAAGTAACCGAGCAAAGTTAATTGTGATGTCTACGCGGCATTTTTTGTAGGAGCGGGCCTTGCCCGCGATAGGTGTTGGCACATGCAAACTATCGCGGGCAAGGCCCGCTCCTATAAATTCACCGTTTCTTTTGCATGACTACTAGCATTCTGCTCGTCATTTGGCGTCCGGGATTTGATTGGACAACACAATTGAGGTTTCATGCTGCAGATATTTAATTTGCATGCTATTGCAGCGCGCTTTCGCGGTGAACCCTGCCGTTTTTTCGGCAGGTTTATTGCGGGAATTATTCCAGAGGCGACATTTCGCTCTACACCGCGACTGGTGCCTTGATATGCGCATGCGATTCATAACCGGTGATTTCGAAATCTTCGAACCGGTAATCGAAAATCGAATCCGGTTTGCGCTTGATCACCAATTTCGGCAAGGGGTATGGCGAGCGTGACAATTGTTCCTGCACTTGTTCCATATGGTTTGAATACAAATGGCAATCGCCGCCGGTCCAGATGAAGTCACCTACCTCAAGCCCGGTTTGCTCGGCCATCATGTGTGTGAGCAATGCATACGACGCAATGTTGAATGGCACGCCGAGGAAGATATCCGCGCTGCGCTGATACAACTGGCATGACAATTTGCCATCGGCGACATAGAACTGGAAGAACGCGTGGCACGGCGGCAGTTTCATCTGCGGGATGTCGGCCACATTCCATGCGGAGACGATCAGGCGGCGCGAATCGGGATTGCTCTTGATTTGATCCAGTACTTGCGCGATTTGATCGATGTGCTGGCCATTCGGTGCCGGCCACGAGCGCCATTGGTAGCCGTAAATCGGGCCGAGGTTGCCTTGCGGATCAGCCCATTCGTCCCAGATCGATACGCCGTTGTCTTTTAAATATTTGATGTTGGTGGAGCCGGCCAGAAACCAGATCAGCTCATGGATGATCGATTTCATATGCAGCTTCTTGGTCGTCACCATCGGAAAGCCGTCCTGCAAATTGAAGCGCATCTGGTAGCCGAATACCGAGCGGGTGCCGGTGCCGGTGCGGTCGGTTTTGACGGTGCCATGTTCATGGACATGGCGCATGAAATCGAGGTATTGGCGCATGAGAGGTTCCTGAGGCTGATTAGCCGCTATTTTACCGGTGCCGCTTCAGTTAGGGAGAACTGCAGCGACGCGAGGCTCGCATACAACCCGCCTTGCGCTACTAGCGACGCGTGGGTGCCGGTTTCGACAATGCGCCCATGCTCCATCACGATGATGCGGTCGGCGCGCTGTACTGTCGCCAGACGATGTGCAATTACCAATGTGGTCCGTCCGACCATTGCCGCTTCCAGTGCGCCTTGCACCAGGCGCTCGGATTCTGCATCCAGCGCACTAGTGGCCTCGTCGAGCAACAAAAGAGGCGGGTTTTTCAGCAGCGCGCGCGCAATCGCAATGCGTTGCCGCTGTCCTCCCGACAGACGCACGCCGCGTTCTCCCAGGAAGGATTGATAGCCTTCCGGCAACCGTTCGATGAATTCATGCGCTGCCGCCAATTTGGCTGCTGCGATGACTTCCGCATCGGTCGCGTTGATGCGGCCGTAACGAATGTTCTCCATCGCATTCGCGGAAAAGATGATCGTATCTTGCGGGACGATACCAATCGCGTTGCGCAGCACCTGCAAATCGAGTTGCTTGATGTCCACGCCATCCAGCGTAATCAAGCCCTGTTGCGGATCGTAAAAACGCAGCAGCAATTGAAACAGCGTGGTCTTGCCGGCGCCGGAAGGGCCGACGACCGCGACGGTGTCGCCGGCACGGATGCCAAGCGATATATCGGTCAGCGCGGCCGTATCGGGACGTGATGGATAGTGGAAGGTGACATTCTGTAATGCGAGTGCGGCGCCGTTTGCCGTTCGGGCCGGCAGCTTTTTCGGCGCTGCCGGAGACTGGATCGGCGAACGTACCGCCAACAATTCCAGCAAGCGCTCGGTGGCGCCGGCGGCGCGTTGCACCTCGCCCAACACTTCGGACAATGCGCCAATCGCCCCAGCCACGATGGTGGCGTAAAGAATGAACTGTCCCAATTCGCCGCCGGTCATTCGTCCTTGCATCACGGCGTGAGCGCCGAGCCACAGCACGAAGACGATTGCGCCGAACACCAGCAGGATTGCGATTACCGTCAACAGCGAGCGTGCCCGGATGCGCGCCATCGCCGTCTTGAACGCGCGTTCGACCGAAGATCTGAAACGATCGGCTTCGGATTTTTCCTGCGTAAATGCCTGTACTGTCGGCATTGCATTGAGAATTTCGCCTGCCAGCGCAGATGCATCTGCCACGCGGTCCTGCGAATCGCGCGACAGTTTGCGCACGCGGCGACCAAAAAAGACGATCGGCAACACGACTACCGCCAGCATTACCAGAATGATCGACGACAGCTTGATGCTGGTGACGAACAGCATTGCCAAGCCGCCGATGAACAGCAGTGCATTGCGCAGCGCCATCGATACGCTGGTGCCGACCAGTGCCTGGATCAACGTGGTATCGGTGGTCAGGCGCGACAACACCTCGCCGGTTTGCGTGGTTTCGAAAAATTGCGGGCTTTGCGTGACAACATGGCCATACACCGCGCTGCGCAGGTCGGCTGTCACCCGTTCGCCGAGCCACGACACCATGTAAAAGCGCGCCGCCGTCGCGGCTGCCAGTACGCAGGCGACCGCGAACAGCGCGATGAAATACAAATCGATATGCCCGGCGCTTTTCGTGCCGGCCGCGCCGAAACCAAGATCGATCATTTGCTTGAACGCATAGGGGATCGTGAGCGTCGATGCGGCCGCGATAATCAGCGCAATACCGGCCAGCATGAATTGACGCTTGTAAGGCGTCAAAAAAGGAAACAGGCCGGCGAGTGTCGCGAGGCTGCTTTTAAGTGGTTTTTTTGGTGTCGTGGTTGTCATAGCTTTAATGGTTTTACGTATCCGGTCAATTCGAGATAGCCGCGCCCGGCGAATTTGCCGTCGCGCTCGATGGTAACAGCACCTTCCCAATATACCGAGCCGCTTGATTGTCGCGCATCGAGTTCCTGGTCGTCTTGCAGTGGCGTCAGTTGCCACACGATGGCGCCGGTTTGAATGTGGACGGCGACAGGGTAAGTAGCATTGGTGCGCGGTGAACGCCAGGTCCGCCGGGGGGTAAAGTGAACGGCATCCGGTTCGAATTGCGTTACATGACCGCTTGCATCACGCAATGCAGCATGCGCCCACAGCTTGGCGCCGTTCCGGTCGCGGATTTGAAATGCCATCAGCGCCGCGCCGTCGGCCAGGTTTGCGCCCAGCCAGTCCCATCCGGCCGCGCTCGGATCGAGCACGCTGGTGGACCATTCATGATCGAGCCATGCGCTGCCATTGATCTTGATGTCTTTGCCGTTGCGCGTGACGATGCCGCTCACCTGCAATTGCGGTTCGCTATAGTAATAACTCGCTTGCGCCGGCTTCGGTCCCTTGCGTGAATAGCCGTTATCGCCTTGCAGCATCGGCTTCTGCGATGGTGTCAGCGACAAAGCGAGCGTGAAGTCGCGTGCCTTCACGCGCGCTTGATAGCGGCCGTTCGCACTGCGCGTGAAATGCCAATCATCGAGCTTGACATCGGTATTGCCTTCCTTTGCATAGGCGATACCGAAACCTTCGCGCGCTGTCTTTTGATCATGCAGCAGTTTGCCGACAGCCGGATCGGACAAGGCTGCGTGTGCGAGGATGATTTGCTTTGGTGCGAAACGGCTCGGGTTGGCCGGATCGTGATCGGTTGCGGAACGAAAGAACGTGATCTGGAAGCCGAGCGGCTTTTTGTCCGGCGTCTCCAGCCAGCCGGTGGCGTACCACCATTCGGTGCGGAAGCCGGGATGTGCGCCGAAGTCGTGGGGAAGCGTGATGGGTTTGTCAGGTGTGACTTGGGAAAACAAAGGCGGTGCGGCAACGGATGTTGTCCAATGCAGCGATAAAACAATGAACAACAAGATAAACGCATTTTTCGGCATCATCACCAATCCTCTCTGACCGCCCGCACCACATCGCCCGCCGCCGCAACGCGTCCCGCTACCAGCGCCGTTACCCCCGCCGACACCAGCAACGCCAGTGCCACTGCCAGCAACAAGCGCCAGGGTATATGCAGCTGCATGGTCCAGTGAAACGACTGCGGGTTCACCACAAACACCAGGATCAGGCTGATGATCCAACCCAGCACAAATCCTGCCCCAATCCCGATCACGGTCAATGATGATCCTTCCGCCGCGAGAATAGCGAGAACCTGCCCGCGCGTCACACCGATATGGCGCAACATCCCAAACTCCTTCGCGCGCGCCAGCGTCTGCGCCGAAAACGTCGCCGCCACGCCAAACAAGCCAATCACGATCGCAACTATTTCCAGCAGGTAGGTAACCGCAAAGCTGCGATCGAAAATGTCGAGGCTGAGCGCCCGGATTTCGCTCGGCTCTGAAAATTCCAGCATCTCGCCAAACGGCAAACGCTGCAACGCGGCTCTCGCTTGCGCAGGGTTCACGCCAGGTTGCAGCCACAGCGCGGCGTCATTGACAGTGACATCGCCGGTCAGCGCCTGATAATCGGCAAGCCGCATCTGTATCGCGCCCGATTGGCGGGCATAATCGCGCCACACTCCGGCGACAATGAAAACACGGGTTTGATTCTGTATTGGCAACTTCACATGCCGGCCCAGTGCGTAGCCGTACAAATCTACCATCGGCTCCGATACCCAGATCGGTATCGCACCGTGCGGCATGGTCGACACGGCGCTGGCGGCAAGCGCATCGCCGATCAAGGGCAATGTCTTACCCGGATCGACTGCATCGATCGGGCGCGCAATCAGCGCCACGCTTGGCCGGGCAGGATCGATCGTCAATTGCGACGCACGCAAGAAGTCGGCGCGCGCAATGCCGGCGGCAGTGGATGCGATCGCTTTCTGCTCCTCTGGTTTCAATGCGCCCGTGTCGCCGCTTGTCGCAGACCGCACATACAGGTCGGCAGGCAGAATCTGCGCCAGCCAATCATCGACCGACACGCGGAAACTTGCCACCATGATCGCCATGGCCACCATCAGGCTGAAACTCGACAGCACGCCGCCCAGCGCGATCGACGCCTGGTTCGGCGCATTCGCCAATCGTGCCAGCGTCAGTGTCGTCACCGCGCCGGAGTGATGTGCGGCCAAAGACAGGGTGGAGAATAGCGATGCCGTCAGGCGCGGCATGATCGCTATCCCGCCGATCAGCAACAGCGCTATTGCCAGATAACCGAACAGCGGCAAATCGAATACTGGCGGCAACAGGGGCAGCAGCGCAGCCACCAAAAAACAGGAAAGCGCAGGCCACGGTGTGGCCAGTGTCGACAGCGCAATATCTTCGCTGCCGGACTTGAGTGCGTGCGCCGGCTTGGCCTGCGCCGCTTCCCAAGCGGGAGTGGCGCTGCCCAGCAATGCGACGCCGCAACCGAGTACGAAAAATACGATGGCGGCAAGCGGCGTGAATTGCACCGATGGTTTTACACCGGGAAAATAACCGCCGCCCAAGTCGCCACCGAAAAATTGCAACGCGGCTGCAGCCAGCAGATAACCAAGAGCGAGACCGAGCAAGGAACCGGTCACGCCCAGCGCTGCACCCTCGATCAGTATCTGCGCCATCAATTGCCGTCGCGTCATGCCGACCACGCGCAATAATGCGAACTCGCTACGGCGCCGTAGCACCGACAGCGCCTGTGTCGAAAACACCAGAAATGCACCGGTGAACAGTGCGACTAACGCCAGCACATTCAAATTGACACGGTAGGCACGCGACATGTCGGCGTTGCGCGCTTCCTGATCTTCGGTTTCCGTTACCAGCGCTTGCCCGCGCAGTTCTCGCGACAGACGGGTTTTGAACGCATTGCGGTCAACGCCTTGCGTCAACTTCAAGTCGATGCGCGACAGTTGCCCGATGCGCTCGAAGCGCCACTGTGCCGCGCCGATATCCATCACGGCAATGCGCTGTCCGGCGCGGGCCCGCCCTAGGCCGCCGGCAACGCGCAACGTCATGAGGCGCGTGCCGGAGCGCAACCTCAACGGATCGCCCTGCTTGACCTTCAGCCATTCCATCGCGGCCGGCGACAGAAAGATCGCATCGTCCGCCAACAT
This sequence comes from uncultured Oxalobacteraceae bacterium, assembly GCA_966250375.1. Taxonomy (GTDB): domain Bacteria; phylum Pseudomonadota; class Gammaproteobacteria; order Burkholderiales; family Burkholderiaceae_D; genus CAMLDH01. The sequence goes on along the minus strand of CBINHE010000012.1, from coordinate 46,607 downwards.
GTCCAACGGCTTGTCTTCAGACGGAACACCGACCAGATCCGGCGTAATCATGGCGGCGAGGAGGGCATCGATGCCGAAGATTTTCAAGGCGTTTTTTTTGCCCGGAACGAGCGCATCGAGTTCCAGCACCGGGCTGGCAATCGCGATCCCATCGTGTTGCTTCAATAGCGGGTAGAGCGACTCATCGACATACGGTTGCGCGCCGCGCACCTGTAAATCGGATAAGCCGGACACGCTTTTGATGGCCGCCGAAAACTCATTGAGCGCAGCGCCATTGATCAAATGGATTGCAAAACCCAGCGCAACGCCCAGCGCAATGGCGCCGATCGCGAGCGCACCGCGTATCGGATGAACGCGCCATTCGCCGCCGAGCAGCCAGCGCAGAAGATGCCAGGGAGGGAGGGTATCGGAGGTCATCCGGTTTGATGCACGCCGGCGGGATGTAGCCCGTCTTTGGCGAGCACCAGGATTCGATCCGCTGTCGCCGCCGCCGTCCGCGAATGCGTGACGATAATGCCGGATGCACCATTTGCCCTGATTTCATCGCGCAGCAAGGTCAGCACATTGTGTGCAGTGTCCGGATCGAGATTGCCGGTCGGCTCATCGGCTAGCACCAGATCGGGGCGATGCACCAATGCACGCGCGATCGCGACGCGCTGCAATTCTCCGCCGGACAACTGACGCGGAAAATCCTTGCCCCGGCCTTGCAGCCCGACCGCATCGAGCATCTGTTCCGCGCGCGCGATGGAGGCGCCGTTCAACAGCAAGGGCAGCGCGATATTCTGCAACAATGTCAGGTGCGGCAATACATGAAATGCTTGGAAGACGAAGCCGAATTTCTCGCGCCGCAATCGTGTGGCGGCATCGTCATCCAGCGATGTCATGACGACGCCATCAATCAGGATATCGCCGCTGTCCGGTGTATCCAGTCCGGCAATGAGATTGAGTAAAGTCGATTTGCCGACCCCGGAGTCACCCATGATGGCAACGTATTCACCGGCAGCAAGTGTGTAGGAAAAATCGTTTAGCACACGCCGTCCGTTTGCGTAAGCTTTGTTGATGTGGCGCAGTGTCAGCATGTTTTTTAACTACGCCTGAATTCGAAACGCAAGCAGTCAGACAGCCGCTTCGACTCCGTAATCTCGTTATGCGGCAATAGCAAGTATTTCCAAAGTAAGTTCCAGTTTTGGTTTGCTCATGCCTGTTGATTTTTCAGTTCGCTGAGTTGGGGCAGCAATACGGGAATTTCATCCCGAATAATGCTCCAGAGCGTGTCATTGTCGATGCCTAAATATCCGTGTATCAAGCGGTTGCGCGTAGCGATAATGAGCCGCCAGGGAATACAAGAATTCGCTCTGCGCACATCATCGGGAATATGCGTCGCTGCCTCGCCGATCAACTCCAGATTGCGCACAGTGGCATCATAGGTAAGCGTGCTTGCAATGAAGGCGATTTGATCAAGCCCATCAGTATAGGTAATGACTTTTTCGGCAAAGCCAATCATGTCGTCCAGATAAAATCGCCATTCGCGATGCGTGGCATCAGACATGAATCGCTTCCTTTTCAATGAATGGCCGCAACTCGGTGCGCAAGGCTTTTTCAGTGACCAGATCGATCGGGCAACCGAACAGGTCTTCAAGATAGAACTGAACGCCGAAGTAACGTTTTGATGTGGCTGGACTATCGAAAGCGACGAGTACATCCACATCGCTATCGTTTCGTGCCGCATCACGTGCCGTAGAGCCAAATAAAGCCAAGTCTGTCACGCCATAACGCGCAGCCAAAACAGGTTTGCTTTGAGAAAGCAATTCAAGAGCACGTGAACGATTCATGGTTATCTCTGTTCAAAAATTAGCTTTGATCATTGTTACGTCCGCCATGGTGACTTAAGGCCAAGTCCGGCCAATTTTACTTGTTTTCAGTCTGGTGATGTGATGGGCCAGTCGAGCAATGGGAGCGGTATCCTGTGCGAAGGGGGGCTATCTCGGGCATTGTCCTTGGCAGCAATGCAACGCAATACCTAACGCGTCATCGTGCGCCGCAGCGCGAAACTGATCGCATCCACCACCGCAACCAGCAACAGCATCGCAAGAATGACGCTCGCCGCTTGTTGCATCTGGAATAGCGACAGATGGTATTTCAACATTTGCCCCAGACCGCCGGCGCCGACCACACCGAGGATCGCGGCGGCGCGGATATTGTTTTCCCAGCGATACAGGGTGTAGGACAGCATTTGCGGGATTGTCTGCGGCAATGTCGCATAAAGGAATGCCGCCATCGGCCGGGCGCCATTGATGCGCAGCGTTGATTCAGGCAAGGGCGATGCATTTTCCAGCGCATCGGCAAACAGGCGTCCCAGCACGCCCGACGTATGCGCCGCCAATGCGAGCGTGCCGCCGAATGGGCCCAAACCCGATGCGATCAACAGAATCGATGCCCATACCAGTTCCGGGATCGAGCGCAGGACATTCAATACCATGCGCGTGACGCCACGTGCGAAAGCGCCAAAGCGACCGCTGGCAGGCAGCGCCAAAGCAAGCCCGATCAGTATGGCGATCAGCGTGCCGAGCGCCGACATCGACAAGGTTTCGGCCGTGGCAATCGCGACTTTGTACAGGAATGCCGGCGAAGTTTCCGGCGGTGCGAAGCCGCGCAGGAACTCAACACTGGTCTGTAGCGCTTCGTTGGTGAAGAATGCCTGCCACTTGAGCGGTATCGACACGAAACTGGCGATGACGAGCGCCAACAGACCGGCAAGCAGCAGCGCCATCGGCAAACGCATGACGGGCGCTGCGGGCGGTAATGTATTTGAGATGTCGGGTTTCATCCGAGCCGCCTGCGCAACATCTTGCTGACGCCATCGGCGCACGCGACCAGCAGCACGAAGATGATCAGCATCGTCGCGACCTCACCGCCGGCCAGCATCTTCATCGATTCGTCCATGCGTTGCCCGAGGCCGCCGGCGCCGACGAAGCCCATCACGACCGAGCCGCGAATCGCGCATTCCCAGCGGTAAATCGTGTAGGACACCAGTTCCGATGCTGCTTCCGGCAGCGCACCATAAAAGAGTGCAGCGAGCCGGCCGCTGCCGTTCCGGAGCAGGGTCGCACTTGCATGTGCATCCGACGATTCGAGAATCTCCGCATAGACCTTGCCCAGCATGCCGCAATAGGTAAGCGCGATGGCGAGCACGCCTGCGGTCGGCCCGAGCCCCACTACGCGTACGAACAGCAGCGCCCACACCAGTTCCGGCACGCTGCGCAACAACACCAGCAGCCAGCGTACGCTTTGCCGTATCACCGTAGCAATAAAACCCATGCGTCCGGTACCGAGGCGCGAAATCGACAATTGTTCCGTTACCACCAGCGTCAACGGTATTGCGCCTGCCAGCGCCAGCGTCATCCCGGCAGTCGCCATTGCGACGGTTTGCCAAGTCGCTTCCGCCGCCATTTGCAGGAATTCCATCGAATGCGCAGGCGGGAAAAATGCGGCAAGAAAACGGCCGGTTGCCCGAAGGCTTTGCTGATCGATCAGAGACCACGGCTTGAATTCTGTCATCACCAGCATCGGCCACAGCAATGCCAGCGCAATGACGAAGGCCGTCACGCGACCGCGCCAGGCAGGGTCGGTATGCATGGTGGAGGGGGAGGGGACAGACATGGGGATTAGAAACAGCGCGCGCCGATGGTGGGTTGCAGCAAGGCGGTTTGGCTTTCCGCGTTTGCGTCGGCGCGAGAGCTTGCGCTCGCATCGCGATAAAGCGCCGCGATCATCGTATCGCTCACGTTTTCACGCGCTGCATCGAACACGATACGGCCGTCGCGCAAGCCCACAATGCGCGGAAAATGGGCGCGCGCCAATTCGACCTGATGCAGACTGCAGATGAGTGTGGCGTTCCTGGTAGCCGCCTCCTTCTGTAAGACAGACAGCGTTTGCACCGCCAGTGTCGGATCAAGCGCCGACAATGGCTCATCGACCAGGAAAGTCTTTGCTTGCGAAATCAGCAAGCGCGCCATGCCGCAACGCTGACGTTCACCACCGGACAGGCGGTCGACGCGTGCATAGAGCTTGTCCTGCAAATTGAAACGTGCCAGCGCATCAAACGCTGCTTGCGGGGTGGCCGGTTTGATCAAGGAGCCGATCGCCTGCCACAGACTCCATTGCGGCAGGCGCCCGGCCAGCACGGCAGTGACGACCCGCTGGCGCGGCGGCAACGGTGGCGTCTGCGGCGCCAGAAACAAGCGTGCGCGAATCGCATGCCGCTCATGGCTGCTTAAACGCCAAGGGTCCATGCCAAATGCGTTGAACGTGCCCGCATCCGGCCGATGCGCACAAGCCAGCATATGCAACAGCGTGGTCTTGCCGGCGCCCGATGGGCCAATCAATGCGACCTGTTCGCCCCGTTCGATTGCCAGATGCAGCGCGGACAAGGCGCTGGCGCCCTTGACCGACGCCGATGGATGACGTACCGAGACGTCGCGCAAGTCAAAATTCATTATTATTTAACCTAGATTCGGCAGTTGGACAGGTGCGAGTGTGCATTTTTCCGGCTCTCTGGCTAGGGTGCAGCAGGGGTTTCGGATCGCATGCGATCCGCCTGCGGAACGGTCTGCGCTTGCAAGCGCAGACGCGCCCTGCAAGGGCGACGACGACGCGGACTGTATTCCGCTAGGAGAAGCAACGACGCCAGAGGGCCGGAAAAGTGTGCAATCGCGCCTGTAGTGCTCTCACCCAATTGGTGAACGCTATCGAGTGAAAGAAAGCCAATGCTCATGCGACTTTTCAGACAAAAGTAAGCGGTCAACTGCCGAATCTAGGTTTAAGCAGACCGGCGTTACGCGCAGCAGCTTCAATCGCGGTGTAATTCTCTGCCTTGGTCGGGATGAAACGCGTCGCACGTTGCAATTCCAGGATTTCCTTGCCTTGCGCATCATTCTTGTTCAACGCGAGGAAAGCGTCGGTCAGTTTTTGACGCACTACCGGATTCATGTCGGAACGCACGCTCCAGTTGTAATCGTAATATCCCGGCGTGGTGTAGAACACGCGCACCACGTTGGTGTCGACCTTGCCTTGCGCGATCAGTTTTTCCCAGACCGAAATGTTGAGCGCGCCTGCATCGACCTTGCCGCCTGCCACCGCAGCCACGGTGGCGTCATGTGCGCCGGAAAAAGCAATGCGCTTCATGTCGGTATCCGGGTTGACCTTGGCTGCAAGCAGGTAAGAACGCGGCATCAGGTGACCCGAGGTGGACGATTCGGAACCGAACGCAAAGGTCTTGCCTTTCAGGTCTTGCAACTTGTTGATCGACTTGTCGGTCGTGATAAACACTGATTTGAATTTCTCATCTTCTTCGCGCTGCACAATCGGGATCACCTTGCCGTTGCTGCGTACTTTCGCCTGTACAAACGTGAAGCCGCCGAACCACACCATATCCAACTTGTTGTTGATCAAGCCTTCGACCGATGCCGCATAGTCGGTCACCGGCACGAACTCCACCTTCATCCCCAGCTTTTGCTCAAGATAATTGCCCAGCGGTTTGAACTTGCGCTGCAATTCGGTTGGCGCCTCATCTGGAATTGCGGAAACCCGCAAAACCTGTTGTGCATAACTTACGCCGCTGGACAGCAGCATGACTGACGCGATGGAAAATGCCGCCAAGGATTTGATGGTACGGGAAGCGGAAAAATGAATCATGTGAACCTTTTTCAAGAGGGGAAATACGTGACGACCAAACGTGGGAAAGACCCGCTTGTGTCGTCTCAAGTGCCAATCAAATTAATCAACTATGATAGCTAAAATCCTTCACAACTGCTGCAAATCGGAACGTCCGGTTAAGCCCGGACGCCTGATTTGCCCCAAGCCAATGCCAACCTTGCCACAGACGGAAGACTTGCAGGCCGGATGCATCCAGACGTATCAAAAGAGCGTCGATGCCCTCCGGGCCGAATTGAGCGCCGGGTTGCTGGCGCCGCAGGCGCATGCCCCGCCCAAATACCTGTATGACGTATTGGGATCGAAACTGTTCGAGGCGATTTGCGAGTTGCCGGAATATTACCCGACGCGCACAGAAGCCGCCATTTTTGAGGCGTCTTTACCCGAGATCGCGGCATCGGTGAAGCAAGGCACCACCTTGATCGATCTTGGCGCAGGCAATTGCAAAAAGGCCGCGCGATTGTTCTCTGCCTTGCAACCGACCCAATACGTCGCGGTAGACATCTCGATCGATTTTTTGCGAGATGCCCTCGGATTGCTGCGGCAACGCTTTCCACAGATTGACATGATCGAACTTGGGCTGGATTTTTCTAGTGCATTGCACTTGCCTGATACGGTGCGGCATGACAAGCGTCTGTTCTTTTATCCCGGCTCCTCGATCGGCAATTTCACGCCGGAGCAGGCGCTCTTATTCTTGGAGCGGCTACGCAATGCATGCGACGTGAACAAGCATGCGGAAGGGGGACTGTTGATCGGCGTCGATCTCGTCAAAGACAAGAAGATACTCGATGCCGCGTATGACGATGCACTGGGTGTGACAGCGTCATTTAACCTGAATCTGCTGTTGCACTTGAACCATCTACTGGACGCGGATTTTCAGGTACGCGATTGGCGCCATCGCGGGTTTTTCAATATGGCGCTGAGCCGGGTTGAAATGCATCTTGAAGCGAAGCGGCCCGTGACGGTAAGCTGGCAGGGCGGGCAACGCCGTTTTGCCGAAGGCGAACGGATCCACACGGAAAACAGCTACAAATACACGCAAGAAAGTTTTGCAAAGTTGCTGCAACAAGCGGGGTTTGGCCATGTCCAAACCTGGACCGATACGCAATGCTGGTTCATGGTGTGCCACGCGCGCGCGGTTTAATCGCGGTTTAATACTCGGATGCGACTAGAGCGGATTGCAAATCACTGTAGGGTGCGCCCCGCGCACCGATACCGTCGCAAGAGCACCGGTGCGCGGGGCGCACCCTACCTTGCATCGGAGCGCAAACCGCTCTAAAGAATCAACGACAATGAATGCACAGACCGCACCCAATTTCCCAGCGCTGCGAGCGCGTTACGAAACCGTGCGCAATCACACCTTGGCATTGTCCGCACCCTTGTCCGAAGAAGACTGTTGCGCGCAGTCGATGCCGGACGCCAGCCCGATCAAGTGGCATATGGCCCATGCGACGTGGTTTTTTGAAACCTTCATACTGGAGCGGTTCGAACCGGAATTCCGGCCGTTTCATCCTGCGTTCCGCATCCTGTTCAACTCTTACTACAACGGTGTCGGCGAAAAGCATCCTCGCCCGCAGCGCGGATTGCTCACCCGGCCCTCGCTGGCGGACGTGCAATCCTACCGCCGCAACGTCGATGCGCGCATGCTGACATTACTGGCGCGCAGGCCGCAAGCAGACATCGCCACGCTGGTGGAACTCGGCCTGCAACATGAGCAGCAGCATCAGGAGTTGATGTTGACCGACGTGAAGCATCTGTTATCGATGAATCCGCTCAAACCTGCGTATGTCAAACAAACCGCCGAAGCTGGTAGAAAAGCCACGCCGATCGACTGGATTGGATTCGATGCCGGCATCGTGGACATCGGCAGCTATGGAGAGGATTTTTGCTTCGATAACGAACTACCGCGGCACCGGCAATTTGTAGAGCGCTTCGCGCTAGCATCGCGATTGATTACCAACGGCGAATTTCTGGAATTTGTCGAAGCCGGCGGTTACGCCAATCCGGCACTCTGGCTGTCCGAAGGATGGGACTGGGTGCATGCCAATCAACTGACGCAACCGTTGTATTGGCAGCGCACGGAAGGCAGCCCCGCTGAATGGCAAGAATTTACGCTGCACGGCCTGCAATCGCTCCACGCGCAACGCGCCGCGACACACTTGTCCTATTTCGAGGCGGACGCTTACGCGCGCTGGACCGGCGCCCGCTTGCCGACGGAGGCAGAGTGGGAATGTGCCGCCACTGCCACCACTGCTTCGGCTTTGCAAAAATTGCAGCCGCAGACACGCAATCTCCCCGGATTGTCGCAACTCTTCGGCGAGAGCTGGCAGTGGACCGCGAGCAGCTATGCGCCTTATCCGGGTTATGCGCCCGCTGAAGGTGCGCTGGGTGAATACAACGGCAAATTCATGGCCAACCAATACGTGCTGCGTGGTTCATCGTGCGCAACGCCTTCCGGGCATTCACGCGCCACCTACCGCAACTTCTTTCCTGCCACCGCGCGCTGGCAATTCACGGGTATTCGGCTCGCCAGGTCGTATCGATAAGAAAACCACGGGAACAATCTGATTTGAGGGAAAATAGCGGCTGCGATGCAATCAAGGACGTAGTACAGATGAATCAGACGCCAGAAATCAAACCCGGCCAATCGGTGGAACTGCTCAAGGAGCTGCACATCCTGACCCGCGACGGGAAAATGAACCAGGATAGCCGGCGCAAGCTAAAGCAGGTGTACCACCTCTATCACTTCATCGAACCGCTGCTGGAGGAAGTCCAGCGCGATCACGCCGATATCCGACTGGTCGATCATGGTGCAGGCAAGTCGTATCTCGGCTTCATCCTGTATGACTTGTTTTTCAAGACGCGCAACGATAGCTCCCGCATTTACGGCATAGAAACGCGCGATGAACTGGTGAAGAAATCGCAAGAGCTGGCGCAGCGGCTGAATTTCCCCGGCATGTCCTTCCTGAACCTGTCAGTCGCGGAGTCGATTGAATCCGGACAGTTGCCGGAGAAGGTCGACATCGTGACGGCGCTGCATGCATGCAATACCGCCACCGACGATGCGATTCATTTCGCATTGAAGAAACAGGCGAAGTTCATGGTGCTGGTGCCGTGTTGCCAAGCCGAAGTGGCTTCGGTCTTACGGAAAAACAAGGGCAAGGTACTGGCGCAAAACGCGTTGAGTGAAATCTGGCGCCACCCGTTGCACACGCGCGAATTCGGCAGCCAAGTCACCAATGTGCTGCGTTGCTTGCAGTTGGAAGCGCACGGCTACCAGGTCAACGTGACCGAATTGGTAGGCTGGGAACACTCGATGAAAAACGAACTGATTATTGCCAACTACAAGGATCTGCCGCGCCGACGTCCGACCGAGCGCTTGCATGAAGTACTGCATACGCTTGGTCTGGAAGAGATGAGCGGGCGCTTCTTTGCCGAGGCATCGTAGTAATGGACATGTGAAAGAGGGCATGGTGCGCCACGCACACTGAAATCTTCGGTGATGCGCCGGTGGGTGAGGTGCATCTGCCTCTTACATTATTTACCCGGAGCAGCGGCCCTGCCTGCCATGAATCCGGTTGCGCGGCTTGTGGCTACGACAAGCCGGATTCACCCCGCAGACGCGCGTCTGCGTGCGCGTCATGCGCGGATACGCGGGTGCCTAGTCATCATGACAGAGTAGGCGCACCGCCTTAATCTTTGCTGCCGACCGGCGGCTAAAAAAAGCCACTGCATCCGGAGAGCCTGGATGCAGTAGCTTTTTATTAAGGCAGAAAATGTTTTACGATGCATGCGGCGCAATGCGCTTCGCTTATTGACGCCTTACGATTGCGCCTTGCCGAGTTGGGGGTGGCGACTTTTCATGAGGTGTACCCGTGCATTTGCACGAGCGGCAATACGAAAAAGGCACCTAATATTCGCCTAAGGTAACCTAGGTATTATGCGGGCTCGTTGAACATTTGCTGAAAGAACGATCAATGGAGGCCATCAATCTCATCGCCGTGGCGCTTTTTTGGCTGGCGCTGGTACATATGTTTGCGGCCAAATCGTTTGAACGCGTGAAATATGCTTGTATCGGGCGCAGTCGTGAGCGGGGGGACTGCCGGTCATTGCAAACGCACCGAATCCCGCTGGCGTGGCGCTGCTCAGGAACGGTTTCAACGGCGAATCGATCGGACTAGGTGGACTGCTACTCGGGGCGCTGATGCCGACTACGGTGGCTGCGCTTTTCTTTTTCATTTGGGATGCTGAAAGCAGCTTCGCGTGGCGAGCCGCCGGCCGCTGTCATCGAACACATGGCTGCCACTTTTCGCACTTCCTTTCCCGCTGCGGCTTCGAGATTCGTCACTCTCACCGACATACCTTGCACATTTGTCACAATGGAGCGGGGGAGCTGTCCGCTCCGCGCGTGTTGTACACCAGCCGCGTATGGCGCGAGCACGATACCTAGGGCGTGGACACAGCATATCAAAGGAGCTCCCCCCATTTTCGCGCCTAATAAGCGCAGCACTAACGAAAGATGATTCGCCATGAACGTTGTAAAGCCAAGCCGATGGAGTACCCCGCCTGACCCGAGCAAACTGATACTGGCCACCGATCTCGACGGAACGCTGCTGGCCGGCACCAGCGAAGCTCGGCGCCGCATCCGTGACCTGTTCAGCGGCGACCTCGCGGGCGCCGCGATCATCTTCGTTACAGGACGAAGTCTCGAGTCGATCATGCCGTTGCTGAGTGACCCGACAATTCCCTTGCCTCGTTACATCATTGCCGATGTCGGCGCAACCATCGTGCATGGCGACTTGAGTCCAGTTGAACCGTTGCAGCACGACATCGCCGCGCGTTGGCCTGGATCGCAGGCCGTGCTGCGTGCGCTGTCCGACTTTCCTCTTCAGCGCCAAAGCGTGCCACAAGAGCGCCGCTGTTCCTTTTTCGTCAACGAAGGCGGCATTACACCGGCTCTGCGAGCTGCCGTCGATGCGCTCGACTGTGACCTGCTGTTCTCGGCCAACCGCTACCTGGATGTGTTACCGCGCGGTGTAGGCAAGGGGGCTGCCCTGCTCGGCTTGGCCGCCGTCGAGGGAATCAACCCTGCCGACATCGTCGTGGCCGGCGACACCTTGAACGACCTGTCGATGATGCAAGCCGGTTTCCGGGGTATCGTCGTGGGCGGCGCCGAGCCGGCCCTGATAGAGCGGGTTCGCAAGTCCGGGCGCGTCTACATTGCGCGCGCGGAAGGATGCGGCGGCATCCTGCAGGGCCTGGCGCATCATGGCACCTTGGTCGAATCGAGTGCGGCGGCGCAGGTCAAGATCGACCAGCGCGGCGATGCCGATCTGGTCATGGTGTACCACCGCTTGCCCTTCGACGAGGTAGTGGAAGATGGCGTAACCCGGCAGCACAATCCAAAAAGTCCGAATGGGATTATTCCGACCTTGCTCAGGTGCTTTGCAGGAGAGCGCAAGGGCGCATGGGTGGCATGGTCGCAACAGAAAAGCCGCGCGCCTGACGGCTTTGTCAGCCGCGTAACGGTTGATGGGGGGCGCTATCCCCGGCTTCATGCCGCGCGCATCGCGCTGACGGCCGACGATGTCGACCAGTTCTACAAGAAGTTTTCCAAGGAAGCTTTCTGGCCGATCATCTTTTCCTTCCCGGATAAGGCCGAATTCAAACAGGCACACTGGGAGAGGTTTCTCGAAGTGAACCGGTTGTTTGCCGAGCAGACTGCCCGCGAGGCGGCGGAGGGCGCGCTAGTCTGGATTCATGACTACAACCTGTGGATGGTGCCGGCCTTCCTGCGACCGTTGCGCCCGGACCTGCGCATCGCGTTTTTCCATCACACAGCTTTCCCCTCAAGCGACATTTTCAATATCCTCCCGTGGCGCCGCGACATCATCGGCAGCTTGCTGCAGTGCGACTACGTGGGCTTTCACATCCCCCGCTACGTCGAGAACTTCGTCGACGCAGCACGTTCGTTTGCGCCGCTTGAAGTCCTCGGCAGCGTGGCCTGTGCGCCGCGCTTCCTGACCTATGGCTGCGCGCTCGGCGTCGATACCATGACGACGGTGATCGAAGTCGGCGGGCGCCGTATCGGCTTGGGCGCGCATCCGGTCGGTACCGATGTCAGCCTGATCGAGCAATTAGCGACGACACCGGACGTAGTGAGCAAGACCGAGAGTATTATCGACTACCTCGGCGGGGTGACGGGGGTGATATCGATCGAGCGCCTCGACTACGTCAAGGGCTCGCTCGAAAAACTCGAGGCGTTCGAACGCCTGCTCGAGGAACATCCGGAGTACCTCGGCTGCGTCACCTTGATCAACATCATCACGCCGGCAGCACCTGGCATGGAAATCTACGAGAGTCTGCGCGTCGAAGTCGACCGCATCGTCGGACGTATCAATGGACGCTTCTCGACTCTAGAGTGGGTACCGGTGCGCTACTTCTACCGCTCACTGCCGTTCGACGAGGTGATTGCCCACTATGCCGCATGTGATATCGCATGGATCACACCGCTGCGCGACGGCCTCAACCTCGTAGCCAAGGAATTTATCGCCACCAAGAAGGCCGTCGGAAAGAACGGGGTACTGATCCTGTCCGAGTTCGCCGGTGCCGCCGTTGACCTGCACGGCGCCCTGCTGGCCAATCCCTACGATGCACGTTCCATGATCGCTACGCTGCACCAAGCCCTGTCGATGGGGGCGGATGAACGCGCCTACCGCACTGCGCGCCTGACTGCCATCGTGACCGAGCACGATGTCGCACGCTGGGCGGACGATTTCCAGAGCGCTGCCAGTCTCGCTGCTTGTAGCGACGTACCGAAAAACGAAGTTGCGTGAACGCGCTGCTGGGAAAACGCTTTATCGCAGGCGATCCTGGCAAGCCCGTTGTGACAACATGGGAAACGAAAATGGGGTCAGTTCTGAATAGCACTTATTTAGGCGACAAGTGGCTGAATTATTGAGGGAAAACAGGCAGGCCTGATGGTCCGCTTACACAGAAATCAGCAACTTAGGCGACGGAGAGCCTACGTATTCCCTCCCTTTCAAGGGGAGGGCTAGGGTGGGGATGGGGTAAATCCGCCGTGTAAAACCCATCCCCATCCCAACCAAGAGGATTGCGCATGCAAGCGCAATCCGCTCCGCAGGCGGATCGCATGCGATCCGAGTTTCCTGCTACGCCCCCTTGAAGGGGAAGGAGTGCACATCACACTATCGTCACCTTAATTTCTGACTTCTGTGTAAGTCGCCAAACCATCGCGCCCACCGGAGAGCCAGCCCTCATGCATAGTAGTCGTTCTGTCTTATCTCAACAAGATCGCGTTCAACGTTACGCCACTGCCAGCGCGCATTTTTCTTTTTCAATCGGCTCACCGTCCCCGACCTGATTGAGGCGCTGGAAGGTTCGCTGCCCGAGCATCGTGAGCACCTATTCCCGCCGACTGAAACGCTGTCGATGTGTGGGCCGGATTTCCAATCTGCTCATTACCAAATCCACAGGATGGAAATACCGCCCCTCGCTTGTTATTCCGACGCCGCCAACGCTTCCGCTGTACTGCCGTGCCGCGCTTCAGCCAGATGCCGATTCAGCGCACTCATCACCGCCTTGAACGAGGCCGTGACGATATTGCCGTCGATTCCCACGCCGAACCGGGTCGGGCCGTTGTTCAAGCGCAGTTCGACATAGCAGGCCGCCTGTGCATTGGCACCGGCGCCGATTGCATGTTCGTGATAATCCATCAGCTTGATGTCCAACCCAAGCGCCTGCACGAACGCGTCAATCGGACCATTGCCGCCGCCGCACAGCGTCGTTGACGCGCCGTTGTGGTCGATGTCGATCTCGACCTGCACCGGTTCGGACAGCGCCGTGTTTTCCGTCATGCGGTGTTCGCGGTACGCATACGGCGCATGCAGGTCCAGATATTCGCGCTTGAAGATGGCATAAATGTCGCTGGCCGCGACTTCCTTGCCGCTCTGATCTGCTGCCGACTGGACCGCGCGGCTGAACTCGATTTGCAAGCGGCGCGGCAATGACAGTCCATATTCCTGTTCCAGCAAATATGCCATGCCGCCTTTGCCGGACTGGCTGTTGACGCGAATCACCGCGTCATAGCTGCGGCCCAGATCGGCCGGATCAATCGGCAGATACGGCACTTCCCAGATTGCATCCTTCTGTTGTTTGGCAAAGCCTTTTTTAATCGCATCCTGGTGCGATCCGGAAAATGCGGTAAATACCAGATCACCGACATACGGATGACGCGGATGCACCGGTAACTGGTTGCATTCTTCAACGCATTTTCGGACTTCATCGATATCCGAAAAATCCAGGCCGGGATGCACGCCTTGCGTGTACAGGTTCAATGCCAGGGTCACCAGATCGACGTTGCCGGTGCGTTCGCCATTGCCGAACAGGCAGCCTTCGACGCGATCGGCGCCTGCCATTATCGCCAGTTCCGCCGATGCGACCGCTGTGCCGCGATCGTTATGCGGATGCACGGAGAGGATGATCGAATCGCGCCGCGCCAGTTTGCCGTGCATCCATTCGATTTGATCGGCATAGACGTTCGGCGTGCTGCATTCGACGGTGGACGGCAGATTGAAGATCATCCTTTTGTACGGCGTGGGTTCCCATATGGCGGATACGGCATCGCAGACGTTCTTGGAAAAATCCAGTTCCGTCATGCTGAACGATTCCGGCGAGTACTCGAAACCCCAGTCGGTTTCAGGATGGGCATCGGTCAATTCCTTTACCAGCCGCGTGCCATTGACGGCAATCGCCTTGATCTCTTCGCGCGACATGCCGAAGACGATGCGCCGGAACGCGGGTGCGATCGAATTGTAGAGATGGATGATTGCGCGTTTGGCACCCAGTACCGATTCGACCGTGCGGCGGATCAACTCATCGCGCGATTGTGTCAACACGATGATGGTCACATCGTCTGGGATGCGGTTTTCTTCAATCAGCTTGCGCACAAAATCGAAATCGGCCTGCGATGCGGAAGGAAAGCCTACTTCGATTTCTTTCAAGCCGATTTGAATCAGCATCTCGAAAAAGCGCAGTTTCTTTTCCGGGCTCATCGGCTCGATCAAGGCTTGGTTGCCATCGCGCAGATCGGTGCTCATCCAGATCGGCGGCTTGGAAATGATTTTATCCGGCCACGTGCGGCTGGTTAATTGGACGGGGGGAAAGGCGCGATATTTCGCAGCCGGGTTCGACAACATCATGGTGAATCCTTTGCTTGAATTATTGGGAAATCGGATGTGGCGAAAAGGCTGCCTGACTGCCACTTAACGCAAGGCCAGGCAACCGATCGGTAGCGGCAGTAGCAGAAGCGCACGCGCAAAGATCATCACGGCGATGACATCACCACTGATAAGCGTTACGAGTATCGACTTGAAATGCATGGTCGCGAACTTTTTGAAATTTCTGTGTGCTTGCTGGCTGAGTTGCACCAGGGAAAAACAACGAACCGGGAGGGGAAGAATCAGCGCGCTTGTAGTAGCAGTAGCGGCAGCAGCATCGATAGCAGGACGCTGGCGATGTGCGGTAGAACGAGGGAAATGGATTTTGCGGAGAACATGGGCCGACTCTACGAGAAGCGACCCATGTTTGTCAAGGAATGATGCGCATTTTGCGCCAAAGTATCATGCGCCCACTTGAATTCTGGCTGGACCAGCGATCATTTCACCGATGACCGCTGCGTGCGCGAATCCTTCGCGCTGGAATAGCGCAAGCACTTCGTCAACTGCGCTTGCATCGCACGATACCAGCAGCCCACCGGAGGTTTGCGGATCGGTCAGCAGCATTTGCTGTACCGGTGAAATGGCATCCCCCAGTTCGACGTCGTCGCCATAGCCGGCCCAGTTGCGGCCGGATGCACCGGTGACACAACCACTCTCCGCCAATTCCTGCACATTGGGCAGTAGTGGAATTTGCGACATATCCAATTTGGCGCTTAGTCCTGCGCCGCGTGCCAATTCCAGCAAATGTCCCAGCAAACCAAAGCCGGTCACGTCGGTCAACGCATGTACGCCAGCCAAGTCGGATAAAGCCTTGCCCGGCTTGTTGAGCTTGATCGTGTTTTCGATCATCGCCGCGTAGCCAGCAGCATCGAGCACGTTCTTTTTCAGTGCGGCAGACAAGATGCCCACACCTAGGGGCTTGCCCAAAATCAGTTTATCCCCGGCCTTGGCATCGGCATTGCGTTTGACTTTCGACGGATGCACCAAGCCTAGCACAACCAAGCCGTAAATCGGCTCAACCGAGTCGATAGTGTGGCCGCCGGTAATCGGGATGCCAGCTTCCGCGCAAATCGATTCGCCGCCCTGAATGATTTTGCCGATGACGTCAACCGGTAACTTGTCGATCGGCATGCCGACCAATGCCAATGCCATGATCGGCGTGCCGCCCATTGCATAAACATCCGAAATCGCATTGGTCGCTGCAATGCGGCCGAAGTCGTACGGGTCGTCGACGATTGGCATGAAGAAATCGGTGGTGGCGATTAACGCCTGCTCGTCATTGAGTTTGTAGACTGCGGCATCGTCCGCGGTCTCGATGCCGACCATCAATTCCTTCGGTACCGGGAAGCCGCTGGATTTTTTCAGGATTTCCGACAGGATGCCGGGCGCGATCTTGCAGCCGCAGCCACCGCCATGAGAAAAGGAGGTCAGCTTGATATTCAGGTCGGTAGGAGCGTTCATGGTTCGTTGTCCAGTTGAATGTGATTTCGATGATGCCGGAATTCCGGGATTAGAGCGGTTTGCGTGTCAGTGTGAGGGTAGCGAAGCGGTCTGCCATGTTGCTCGAAGGTGAGTGCAAGGCGCCGAGCACAGACAGGGTGGTTCCCTGTCGAGCATCGGCAACGCTGCAATCGCCTTCGAGCAATGCGGCAGAACACTTACACTGGCACGCAAACCGCTCTATTGATTGACGAGATTATCCACCAACTCCAACACCGCCATTCTTTCGCGCTCCGGCGAAAAGAGTGGTGCGCGGGTCGCGCATTGCGATTGCAACTGCGCGTAGAACGAAGAATCGGTCGCCGCGCGATCGATCATGCGTGCCAATGCGTGCCTATCGCCAACCGGGAAATATCCGGCGTAGTGGGGCCCCAGCATGCCGCGATTGCCGGTTATGTCGCTTGCCAATACCGGCACACCGCTGGTGATGGCTTCGATGATGACATTGGCGCCGCCCTCTATGCGCGATGTGATCACCATCAATTGACTGCGTTTCAGAAGCTGACGTGTTTTCGCGTGGGGTACGTTGCCGAGCCAGCGATAACGCGCTTGTTCGCGTTGCGTTGCTTCGGCTTCTGCACCGAGCATCGGATCGAGCGCGGCCCCGATATGGGTCAACCTGATTTGCGGCAATGTCAGCAATTTGGCCGCGCGCATGAACGTTGCCGGATCTTTCTCTTCGCGAAAATGCCCAATCATTGTGGCATCAAAATGGCGTGCACCGAATTTGTAGGGAGCAGGTTTGAGCGGCGGTGCGGATTGGTAGATTACCGTCGTTTTGCTTTGCAGCGGCGGATGTAGTTCTTGTAGGCCCGCCTCTTGCAACACGACCAGATGCGTTGCCAATTGCAGCGAGTGTTTGGCGAAGTCATTGATGCGAATGTCACGATATAAATCGGTGCCGGTCAGTACCAGGATGGATGGACGAGACGGATGGGCCGCAGCAAATGCGGCAATTGCCGCCGCCGAGCGGCACGCGTGAAGCGCAATGATCGCGTCCGCTGTGATATTTGTGAGTGAAGTCCCTGTTGCTGGCGCAAACGTCACGCGATAGTGTTCGCGTAGAAATCGTGCCCAGCGGTTTGCCGTTTGCCAGTTGCCGTTATTGGCTTTTGCCAGTGCCGGACTGATAATGACAATATGCGGTTTGCTCAAGGAAGCTTCTCCCATACGTCTTTTTTAAATTGTGCCATGCGATGAGGTCGACTAATTTTTCTTTTCGAGACGCTGCACCAGGTCAACTTGCAGATGCCTTGCAAGATGCTCGGGATTATACGTTGGCGCTGTTCGACTGTTTTGCTGCAGCAGGACTGGACGCATCTGAAAAAGTACCGCTGCTTGCGATCGTCAATCCGCCGCTGTGGGAGTTGGGGCACATCGCCTGGTTCGCGGAATGGTTCATTTTGCGCGATGCGCAATCGAGTGATCCGGGCGCGGCGCAACGCGTCCCGTTGTTGACCAAAGGTGATGACTGGTTCAATTCCAACATGGTGCCGCATGGCGCGCGCTGGACACTTGGCTTGCCCAAGGCTGGGGCGCTCAAGACGTACTGCCATGAAGTCCTTGATCGTGCACTCGACAAGTTGAGCAGGGTACCCAACGACGATCAAGCGCTGTATCCATATCGTTTGGCGCTGGCGCATGAAGACATGCACGGTGAGGCATTTGCCTATACCTTGCAAACCCTCGGCGCCACGATGCCGCTGCAACTTGCACAGCACCCGATTCCCGGCTGGGCGCAAGGGGAAATCCGTTTTCCGGGCGGCACGATTGAACTCGGTAGCGCCGCCGGTACCGGCTTCGTATTCGACAACGAAAAATGGGCGCATCCGTGTTATGTTCCGTCATTCACGATGGACTCAACGCTGGTGTCGAATGCGCAGTACGGCGAATTCATTGCCGACGGCGGATACCAAAACCCGCAATTCTGGACGATGGCCGGACGGGTCTGGTTGATGCGGCAAGAGCGTTCCGCACCGCGTTATTGGGAGCGCGACGGCAAGCACTGGCGTTGCGAACGATTTGGGAAAACCATGGCGCTGCCAGCCAACGAACCGGTGCGCCATGTCAGTTTGTACGAGGCGCAAGCGTATTGTGCGTGGGCCGGGCGGCGTCTGCAGACGGAATCGGAATGGGAGTTTGCCGCATTGTCGAGGCATCCCGCTTTTCGCTGGGGCGATCTGTGGGAGTGGACTTGTTCGCCGTTTGAGCCGTACCAAGGGTTTTCCTCGGATGCTTATCGAGAATATTCCGCCCCATGGTTCATGACCCATCAGGTGCTGCGCGGTGCGTCGTTTGCAACCAGTGCACGAATGCGCTACCTCAAATACCGCAATTTTTTCAAGCCTGAACGTGACGATATTTTTGTCGGATTTCGGACTTGTACATTGTGACCATCCCATGTTTTTCGGGATCAAGCGAAGCATTTTTTGTTTTGACCCCCTGTAATTGTGGATTTTCGGCCCTTTTTCTCAGTGCTTCACAGGATTTTGTAGCAAAAAGCAGCGTCAAGGGTTCATGCATTTTGTTTCCTGCGATAAACTACTGATGTGTAATAGCTTCCTGTGTTGGTTAAATGCGGCATGATTTTTGATATCCGGCATGAATCCTTGTGTTTTTACGGCCAAATCTTTTCCTTGTCCGTATGAACGAAGGCATATAGCTGCGATATGATGAAAAATTATTAATTGAAATCAAAAAACTGTACTGTTCGCCAAGGTACTTGTACTTTATGCGGAATGAGTACTATTGACCGTAGGGTTAAACACGGATGTTTTTGCAAACTGGCTCAGTTGATCTCTGGATTGTTTTATTGGCGGCAGCCGGCATCTTGGCTGCTCTTGTCTATGTAATGACCCTCAAGAATCGGATGGGGCGAGAAAAGCATGAGATCGTCATGGTGTCCGCCACTATCATCGATTACTTCCGCAGAAGCGGCGTAGAGGTTGACGTGGGTAGCGTCAGGCAGCATGGAAACAAGCGTTTCACGGTTTTCATCGAGTCGGAGCCGATGAAGCGATTTCGCCTTTCGCACATCATCGAAGCGACATTGCGCGAGCATGTGCAGAGATCCTGTGGTCTGGAACTCGATAAGGTCTATTGGCGTTTCCCGATCAAGAATGCAGCACAAAACATGGCAGCCGCGGAAGACGCTTCGAAATCAAGCAATCCGGCGGCAGACACCGACGATTATATCAACGAGGGACTGGTGCACTATAAGCACCTTCCCCAAGTGGAGGTAACCGAGCTGTCGTGGGAAAAATTCGAAGAAGTAAACACAATCGCTTCGGAAAAGAAAGCAGCGACTGGTGATTCGTAACGCGCTGGCGAGAGCTGGCCGGCACACAACAATGCCCGCCCAATAAAAAACGACCGCTTCGGTTTTGCCGAAGAGGTCGTTTCATTTTTTCGAAGCGGTCGTTTCATTTCAGGCTTGGTGGGACAGCGTTACGGAATACGCTATTCCCCACCAAATGAGCGCGACGATTAACGATCGCCGTACGAGCGTCGCGCACCGCCGGTATCGCTCGAACGTGCGCCTTTGTAACCGCCGCCATCCTTGCGCGGTGCCGCGCCCGGCTTGCTGAAGGTACGCTGCCCCGGCTTGCTGTTGCTGCGATTGTCGCCTGGCTTCCAGCCGCCCGGTTTGTGATTCGACCGTGGCGCCGACGATGTCTTCTTCGGCTCGAAGCCTTCGATGACGTTAACCGGAATCAATTGCTTGGTGAAGCGCTCGATACGTTTGACATTCATGCCTTCGGCGTGATTGACCAGCGAAATCGCCAAACCGTTGCGTCCGGCGCGTCCGGTGCGGCCGATACGGTGCACGTAATCTTCCGGAAATTTCGGCAAGTCATAGTTGAACACGTGCGTGATTGCCGGCACGTCAATGCCGCGTGCGGCAACGTCGGTAGCAACCAGTACACGTACTTGGCCACGGCGCAATGCGTCGAGCGTGCGGTTACGGGCACCCTGATGCATGTCGCCATGCAATGCGGCAGCGGCGAAGCCGGCGATATTGAGGCGGTCAGCGATCGTATCCGCATCCCGCTTGGTAGCGGTAAATACGACAGCCTGGTCCATTGTTTCGTCGCGTAGCAAGTGATCGAGCATGCGGTTTTTGTGCGACAGGTCATCCACAAAGTGCACGCGCTGCTGGATGTTTTCATGCTTGGTGGCGGAACCGGCGATCTGGATTACGAGCGGGTCGCGCGTGATGCGTTTTGCCATGTTGCCGACCACGCCGTCCAGTGTTGCAGAGAACAGCATGGTTTGACGTGATTCAGGCGTTGCATCGACAATCTTTTCGATGTCGTCGATAAAACCCATGTCCAGCATGCGGTCGGCTTCGTCCAGTACCAGGATTTGCAATTGCGAAAAGTCGATCTTGCCCGATTCCATATGGTCAATCAGGCGACCCGGTGTTGCGACCAGAATCTCAGGATTCTTGGACAACAATTGCATTTGTTTCGGATAAGGCATGCCACCCAAGATCGATATCGCTTTGACCCGCTTCATTTGTGAGCCGTATTTGTCGGTGGCTGTCGTGACTTGTAAGGCGAGTTCACGCGTCGGGGTTAATACCAGCATTTTCGGCTGTGCCGGCTGAAAACGCGGACGATCACCACGCGAACGAGCCGCTTGACGTTCTTGATTGGGAGTTTTGCCGGCAACAGGTTGTTGCTCGGCTGATGCGAATTTATGCAGGGCAGGCAACATGAATGCTGCCGTTTTGCCGGAACCGGTTTGTGACGACACCATCAAATCGCGCCCACCAATCGCAGCGGGAATTGCTTGCGCTTGAACTGCGGTTGGTTTGGTGTAGCCGGCATCGGTCAAAGCTTTAAGTACGGACGTGTGGAGGCCTAGTGCTTCAAAAGTCATTATTTTCTTTCGTAAAATCAACGCTGCGCGACCTCATCGGATTGAAGAGAGGTGTGCGCGAATGAAAAAATGCAACGCGTACCAACGAAACAACTGAGAAAACTCTGAGAGATTTCGGCACAGAAAGCTTTGCGCCGGGACGGTGTTCAAACTTCAACACCAGGAGGCGGGAGGGCTTTATCGTTAATGCTAAGGGTTTGCGATGCTGCGATGTTCGATGCATGTTGCAACGAACAGACGGCATTCTACAGGCTAAATCAATGTGCCGCAGAATAATTTTTCTGTATAGCCGTAAAGGGTAACCTGATGCTGGCAATTTGGCAACGATTTGCGTTGCCTAGGTCGGGGGGGCATTACTTCATGCCCACCGACCGGCTGAAGCCGCTTTTATTTACTCAGGTGCATACATGACATGCGAAAAACCACCGTCCACATAGGTGATTTCGCTGGTGATGCCGGAGGCTAGATCCGACAATAGGAAGGCCGCAGTATTGCCGACATCTTCAATCGTCACGTTACGCCGCAGCGGCGCGTGGGCCGCGACAAGGCCGAGCAGCTTGCTGAAGTCCTTGATGCCGCTGGCGGCCAAGGTCTTGATCGGGCCGGCGGAAATGCCGTTGACGCGGATGCCTTTCGGACCGAGCGATTCCGCTAAGTAGCGCACGCTTGCCTCGAGCGAAGCCTTGGCCAATCCCATTGTGTTGTAATTCGGTGTGGCGCGGGTCGAACCCATGTAAGTGAGTGTCAAGAGCGAGGAATTGGGGCGTAATAACGGTAACGCAGCTTTTGCCATGGCTGGGAAACTATAGGCTGAAATATCATGCGCGATCTGGAATGCCTCACGTGACAACCCTTCGAGGAAGTCGCCGGTAATCGCTTCGCGCGGCGCAAACCCGATGGAATGCACCAGCCCGTCCAGATGATCCCAAGACTTGCCGAGATCGACGAACAGTGCATTGATTTTGTCGTCGCTGCTAACATCACAGTCAAAAATCAGTTCGCTGCCGAATTCTTTCGCGAAATCGGTAATGCGATCCTTGAATCGCTCCCCGACATAGGTAAACGCCAAGTCGGCGCCTTCCCGTTTGCAGGCTTGTGCGATGCCATAGGCGATGGAACGGTTGGACAATAAACCAGTAATCAGAATTTTTTTGCCTTGCAAGAATGCCATGAGTGACTCCAAGTGTACGCGCTGTATTGTATGCGGCTTGCGGACTGAGCGTGGCCGCAAATATGCATGAAATACAGGGACATCGTTTTTTGTGTTGAGTTGCGGGATGCTCTTTTCAAACTGTGCAAGATTGTAGGGGGTCGCCGCCGTCAGGGCAACTTTTCTTGCCAATTCCGCTTTTGTTATTAAGTGCGCTTTTTGGTTCTTTTGCGGGTGGTAACGACCGCTTTGCCGCGATGCGGAGTTCGCGTGACCGCAACTTTCGCGCGATGCGGATTGCGTGCAGCCTGTTTTCTCGCTTTTCTTCCTGTCGCGATACGGTACGGCACCTGGATTTGTAAACGCTGTCCGGCAACGACCTTATTCTGACGTAAATTGTTCCACGCCTTTATCTGTGCGACGGTGACCTTGTTGCGTCGCGCGATCGATGCCAGATTGTCGCGCTTGCCGACTTTCACAAAAATGCGCTGTGTGTCAGGTACATCTGGTTCTACTGCCATTGTTGCATTTTCGACGAGTTCGAACGCGATGTCCTTTTCAGCAGAGTGCTCGGATTTTGGCACCAGGATCGTGGAACCGGCCTTCAGGCGCATCTTCGGCGGGATGTGATTGACTTTGCGGATCACGTCGGCTGTCGTGCCGAATCGCGAGGCGATGGTTTCGATCCGTTCGCGCGCGCTCGTGACGGTATGGGCGCTCCATGATGACAGTGCACGTCCCCATTTGGCCAGATTTGTTTTGAACTTGTCGGCATTGCTTTGCGGTAGCAGGATTTGCGTATCGGCGTTGCCGGTAATGACAGGGCGATTGAATTGTGGATTGAGTGCCTTGAATTCATCGATCGACAGTTCCGCCAATTGCGCGGCCACCTTGATGTCGATATCGCGGGTTTTGCCGATCGTGACGAAGTAGGGCTGATTATCGACTTTCGGCAGCGAGATGTTGTACTGGTCCGGCGTCGCGATGATGTTCTTGACAGCTTGCAGCTTGGGGACGTAATTGCGCGTCTCGGCCGGCATTAAATGTGACAGGCTGTTGAAGTCGGTCGGCAATCCGGCGGCCTTGTTTTTGTTGATTGCGCGCTGCACCGAGCCTTCACCCCAGTTATATGCAGCCAGTGCAAGTTGCCAGTCGCCGAACAAACCATACAGTTTTTGCAGGTAGGTTAGGGCGGCATCGGTTGATGCAAGCACGTCGCGCCGATCATCCTTGAACATGCTTTGCTTGAGCTTGAAATCAAGGCCGGTCGACGGAATGAATTGCCACATGCCGGCCGCCTTGGCGCTAGAGTACGCTTCCGGATTAAACGCGGATTCGATAAACGGCAACAGCGCCAGTTCGGTCGGCATGTTGCGCTTTTCCAGTTCTTGCACGACATGGAACAGGTAACGCGATGCGCGCGTGGTGGTGCGTTGAATATAGTCGGGACGCGCTGTATACCAAGCGGTCTGATTGACGACTAGCGGATTGTCGAGATCGGGAATGCCGAAACCTTTACGGATCCGATCCCAGACATCGATTTCCTCGATTCCGAGCACCTGCGTCGCGGGATCATTCGGATCGAATGCGGCGTCCAGCGCGGCGCGCTGAGACAAAGTATAGAAGGGGAGAGCGAGGTCGTTGTTGGCTTGGGTGGCAGGGGAGGCGCTGATTAATAACGCGGCAAAAGGAAAGATTTTTCTTTTTAGTGGGTGCATGGGCTCTCGCTTAGAGTGTCACCGGCCCACGGCCAGCCGATTAAAACAATGTAATTTGGCAGTGTACGTAATGCCCTTTTCCTGCGTCAAGATAATTTACAAAGCATAATATTCCGGAAATTTGCAGATTGGTAACCTGATTTACGGCTAACTGCGCCTCCTATTTATATGTGTTCTTCCATTTGCGTAAAGCAGCAAAAACAGTGACTGGCTCTATATTATCTAGGCGGCCAGCAGCCATCAGGCGTTGGGCAATAGACGGTTCGCGGTATCGCAAGAACGGATTGGTCGCTTTTTCCAAACCGATAGTCGATGGAACAGTAGATTGCCCTCGGTCGCGCTTGGCTTGCTCGACGTGAATGCGGGCAAGTAGCGCAGTATTGTATGGTTCGACTTCTTGAGCAAAGCGCAAATTCGACAACGTGTATTCATGCGCGCAATATACTTGGGTAGCATCCGGCAATGCCGCAAGTTTCTCGAGTGATGCCGCCATCTGGGCGGGTGTGCCTTCAAATAAACGCCCGCATCCGCCAGCAAACAAGGTGTCACCACAAAATAGCCATTGCTGCTCTAAAGTATAGTAGGCAATATGTCCGCTTGTATGGCCGGGTACATTGAGTACCCGCAAGCTTAATGCCAGTTCGGGCACAGTTGCGTCGTCTCCTTCCGTCAATGGCCGCGTGATGCCGGGAATGCCTTCATCGCGCGGGCCGAAGACCGGGATTTTGAAGCGCTGTATCAAGCTTGGTACGCCGCCAACGTGGTCACTATGGTGATGAGTCAGTAAAATGGCGACCAGAGATAAATTATGCGCTCTCAGTGCTGCCAGTATCGGTGCTGCATCGCCCGGATCGACTACTGCGGCGTTGACGCCATCGTGAATCAACCACAAATAATTGTCGTTAAACGCGGGAACAGTTAATACACTCAACATACGTATGGCACATCCCTCACTTGAGAAATCCATTATAGCGCTCGGTCCATGGCTGGAGACACCCGCCGGGAACTACGTGCGCACGTGGGAACAGGCGCGGCTGGATGTGTTGACCGCAGATATTTTCGGCTTCAATGCAATGCAAATCGGCTTGCCAGAAATTAACGCGCTGCAGGCCAACCGGATGACGAATAAATGGCTATCTGATACTCGCGTGCCGTCCGATACTGCGTCCGGCAATGCAGTACCAGTGGTTGTGGTGCACGACTTTGCCGACTTGCCTTTCGCCTCGCAAAGCCTTGATTTAGTGGTGTTGCCGCACGTGCTCGAATTCGCGCCTGAACCGCATCAAGTGTTGCGGGAGGTGGAGCGCGTACTGATTCCGGAAGGACAGGTTATCGTTTGCGGTTTCAATCCTGCCAGCTTGTGGGGCGTGCGCCAAGTTGCGGGACGGCTAAGCGGCGCCCATTTTTTGCCGCAGGACGGAGAGTTCATCAGTCTGCCGCGTTTGAAGGATTGGTTGAAGCTGCTCAATATGGAAGTCAATCGCGGTCACTTCGGTTGTTATGCGCCGCCGTGTGCGACCGAAAAATGGTTAAGCCGGTTTTCTTTCATGGAAAAGGCCGGCGACCGCTGGTGGCCTTATCTTGGCGCCGTGTATATTGTGCAGGCCATCAAGCGCGTCAAAGGCATGCGTCTAATTGGTCCAGTATGGAGCAAACAGGCAGCAAAGGCGGCGCCGCAGGGCGTGCCAGCAACAAACAAGATTCATAAACACATAAGGTAGGGCAATAGAACAAGCATGGATAAAATTGAAATCTTTACCGACGGCGCATGCAAAGGCAATCCTGGCAAAGGCGGCTGGGGCGCGTTGTTAGTGGCAGGCGAAAACGAAAAAGAATTGTTCGGCGGCGAAAACAACACCACCAACAATCGCATGGAACTGAAAGCCGTGATTGAAGCATTAACGGCGCTAACGCGTCCTTGCGAAGTAGTTGTACATACCGATAGCCAGTATGTACAAAAAGGAATTAGTGAATGGA
Organism: uncultured Oxalobacteraceae bacterium; assembly: GCA_966250375.1. Lineage (GTDB taxonomy): Bacteria > Pseudomonadota > Gammaproteobacteria > Burkholderiales > Burkholderiaceae_D > CAMLDH01. The sequence goes on along the minus strand of CBINHE010000012.1, from coordinate 20,427 downwards.
TTCATGGCTGGAAGGCGCGTGGCTGGAAGACTGCGGCGCGCGAGCCGGTCAAAAATGTCGATTTATGGCAGGCGCTGGATGCCGCGCAAGCCCGGCATACGATCCAATGGCGCTGGGTCAGAGGGCATAATGGTCATGTCGGAAATGAGCGCGCCGATGCGCTTGCCAATCGTGGTGTCGGAATAGTGGGTTAATCCGCTTGTTCTTGTATTCATACCGACCTCATTCATGTCATATCACTAAGCACTAAGCAAACATGCGACAAATCGTACTCGATACCGAAACCACAGGTCTGAATCCACGCTCCGGCGATCGCGTCATTGAAGTCGGTTGCGTCGAATTGATTAACCGCCGACTGACCGGCAACAACTTTCACCGTTACATCAATCCGGAACGCGACTCGGAAGAGGGGGCGCTTGCAGTGCACGGCTTGACCACCGAATTCTTGAGCGACAAGCCTAAATTTGCGGAAATCGCAGCGGAACTGCGCGACTACATCAGCGGCGCCGAAGTCATCATCCACAATGCGCCATTTGACGTTGGGTTTCTCGATGCCGAGTTCGCACGCTTGGATATTCCGCGCTTTGCCGATCATGTCGCCAAGATTACCGATACCTTAGTGCAAGCGAAGGAAATGCACCCGGGCAAGCGCAATTCGCTCGATTCCTTGTGCGACCGCTATGGAATATCCAACGCACACCGAGCACTGCACGGCGCGTTGCTAGATGCGGAGTTGCTGGCCGAAGTCTATCTGGCGATGACGCGTGGCCAGAACAGCCTCACGATAGATTTGGCGATCACCGAGACAGTATTGGTTGCGGGAGAAGCGGCGGCCACCTTGCCGATTGCCGAGATTATGGTGCTGCAAGCGACGGCCGACGAATTAGCCGAACATGAAGCCTTGCTTGATCGCCTAGACAAGGAAACAAAAGGTACGTGCGTTTGGCGCACTCCTACCAATTGATTCGCTGTGCCATCTATGAGATAATGCGCGGCTTCGGACAGTTAGCTCAGGGGTAGAGCATCGCCTTCACACGGCGGGGGTCACTGGTTCAATCCCAGTACTGTCCACCAAAAGTCTCCTTCAGAAGTCTTATTAGCTTGCATATAAGTCGGCGTCAGTCGCATTGAAGTTAGTCGAACAACTATCTTTTCTCTATTATCCCCATTCTTCTCGGCGCGCATTGAGTACCGAGCAACGTCTTTCCATTATCGAAAAAACTTGGCACCTTGGTTTCCGAGCCGGACGTCAATATCAAGAGTTTGGGATGCCAAGCGCCGACGCTTATGGCTGTTTCACCTGCAACAGCTCGCGCACATATTTAATCGGAATGGCATAGGTAATGCCGCTCGGATGGCTGATCGCGGTCTCCTTGGTTCCCTTTACAAAAACACTGTTGATGACGCCATGAACCGTGCCGGTGTCAGGCTCATAGAGCGGACTGCCGCTGTTGCCGGGATAGGCGGTTGCGTCCAACTGAAACACCATGTACGAGGATTTCCGCAATTGCGCAATCATTTTCACATCGAGTCTTTTGGAGCCCAACGCCGGCATGACGATCGGTGTGAGCGCGGAAATCATGCCGCGATGCGTAACGTGATGAAGTCCAAGCACCATCCCGAGTGGAAATCCAGTGAAGGCGAGCGCTTGCCCTTCTACCGCCGTGTCGGAGTTTCCGAGCTCCATCGCCGGTAATGGCGGGCCGCCAATTTTGAGATGGGCAAGGTCGTGCTCTTTGTCCATCGCAACCAGCGTCGCCGGTCTGAATTCGATGGTTTCTCCCTTGCCGATAATAATGCCCAGTGTGTAGTTGACGCCGTTGTCAATAATGCCATGGACGACATGCGCATTGGTAATCACATTCAGGCCGTCACTGACCGCAAAGCCGGTACCCATGAAAACAACCGCAGGGCTACGTGTTTTCTGGAAAGAGCCAATGCTGACGACGGACGGCTTGACGATTTCTATTGTGTGAATAAGGTCGCCGCTCCACGCAGGATCGGCGAAAAAACATGCCAGGCAAAAAAACGACACACTCTTGATGTGAGAGGCCAATGTTGAAATGACGGCGCACGAAATTTCCAACGCTATTCGGGAATTGATGGGCATCGTGTGTTTAAGCTTGGTGTGCAATGGTTCGACGCATTCTTATTCAAGCCGATTCTGGCTTCATTTCAAAGCGCTCGTAATCAAGATCAAAGGCTGCCAGCGCCGGCGAACAGCGCGCTCTGGCGGCGAGAACGCAGGCTAGGCATCGTATATCTGCCTGTTGCCACCGCTTGGCACCAGTGAGCCAAGCCGAGAATTTGTTTGATGAGGCGTTGCGTTGTTATTTTTTTGCCATTCGTCGTTTCACTAGGAACATCGCAAGACGTTGCAGCAGATGGTTGTTCCCGCCAGGACGCCACGTATGCACGTATTTATTGCGATACGCGTCGAAATGGACACCGTGCGGGGCAGGGAGTACCTTGCCCCGTTTCAGCAAGATCTTCAGTGCTTCGGTCGCCGCTACTCCAGCGCATAGCTGGCAACCCATGATCGTCGATGGTCCGCGACGTTCGGCTAAATTGATTGCTGATGGGTCAACCAAGTAGGGCGAATGCAGGCCAGCCGGCGCCAGACCCAGCAGAAAGCGCAATGCTTTCTCGTCGTCTGGCCGGTTACCCCACTGAAAATATTCTTCAAAGGTCATTTCGCCGGGCAGAAAATTCAGCATAGCCGTACCCATTCCCAATGGTGCGGCCGTAATCGCGGGAATGCGGAACTCTGCACAAGCTGCAAAAGTTGCTTGGCGGGCGGAGAACGCAAAAAAATCCAGACCGTCCACATATAGATCGATGCCCGCAAAAAATTCTGGCAAATTATCCTTGTTTACGCCTGCCGGAAAAATTTTAAGATCGAGTTCCGGGTTGATGTCTTTTGCCATGCGCGCCAAAACCTCGGTTTTTGGCTGGCCAATGGAGGAAACAGTGGCGCCAACCTGGCGGTTGAAGTTGACAATGTCGAACAAGTCGAAATCGGCAATGTGAAAAGCGCCTACGCCTAAGCGCGCAAGTGTCAGCAGATGGACACCGCCCACGCCTCCCATGCCCGCGATGGCGACACGTTTATGCCGGAGAATTTCCTGCTCTTCGTTGAAGATCCACCCGATGTTGCGCGAAAAAGCCTGATGATAGGAAAAGTCTGCACTCATTTTTTTCGGCCGTTTTTCTTCTAATACCACTCTGAGCCCATAACACGGCAAATAAAACGAAGACTTTCCCGGCCGGCTGTTTCAGTGTTTCAGGGGAGCACCTATTTCCTTGCAGGAAATTGACCTGCACACTCGCCAAGGTAGATGGTTACGCAGGTGGCCAGCATGCTGTCCGAATTCCCTGCGCTCTCCTTGTCAGCTGAAAAAATGCCATCGGTTTCATTTGTCGTGTTATGGATTCGGATTGATATAAGTTATATTTATACAGAGGAAGAAAGCTGCGAATTATTAATTCCGTCCATCTTTTAGCCGGCCGGTAATGCCGGGTTCATCCTTGGTCGGGAAAAAATAGGGGTAGAACGATTTTTCCTTGCCGTGCTGCTCCATTAATCCGCCGAATTTTTTAATTTGTTCTGTCATATGCTGAAGCTCTAGGCTGAGCAGCACTGCAGGCGCATTTACGCGAGTACAAGTTCTTTCCTGACCCAAATTCTTGAAGCCGAGCATCTTCTTGTAAAAAGCGGCATGCCGCGGATTGACTTCAATCACATAATCGGTAAAGCCATGAATGTTGTGCGCGTAAATATAGGAAATGTGGATCATTGATGCAAAGACCCGTTTAGGCATATTCTTGTCGATTGCCAGCCGCGATGGCTCGCACAATTTGCATCCCTTGGCACGTAATTCGTCTAGCTTGTCCTTGTAATTTTCATCCGCCGGCAACCCGATTTCTGTATCGAAACAAAGCGTCATCGTACCGACGGTTTTTCCGGAGGAATCTGCCATCAAGGTAATTTTGTTTGGCTCATTGTCCAAGGAGGGATCGATAGAATATCCTCTCCAGGAATACATTTTTTTTATCAGAACGCTGGCTGCTTCACGCCGGCCTTTCGAATTGATCATCCTGATATTGAATTTCTGTTCGTCGATCGGATGGTTATTTATGCCGACAGAATTTTCCTCAGCCATACACAGATCCCGAAGCTGGTAGGGGGACTCGAACGACACTATGGTGTTTTCGTCTAGGCTCAAGGACATGTATTCACTCGTCTATAGGTAAAACGCGGCAAAATAATTGAACATGAAACTAAGTGACTGCAATGCCAAGGCAGTCGATTGATTGCTTTCAATTTACAGTTGCTTCATCAATGTTTTTGCCTCATCGATTTTCGGAAAGGATTTTCCTGTCGCCAGTAATTGCTCCAGTTCTTTGCGTGCATTGACTTTGTCGCCTGACTTGATTAAGCCGAGTACAAGATGGTAACGAATCTCGCCTTCAGTTGGTGCCAGCGCACTTGCCTTTTGCAGTAGCGGCAAGCCGCGCGTGGTATTGCCTTGCTCAATCAGCATCCATCCAAGTGTATCCATGATCGCCGGACTATCTGCAGCGAGTTGATATGCTTTTTCGGCGTACTCCAGCGCATGCGGGTTTTTTTCCTGATCGTATGCAAATGCGAGGTTGTTTAGCGCTGCGGCATTTTTCGGTTCAGCTTTCAGGATGATCTGGAGTTGCTCAATGGCCGCCTTGTTCTGTCGATTTGCAAGGTTGATTTGGGCGAGGTACATGCGAGCGGTGGTGTCGGCGGGGTTTTCCTTTAGCCACTGGGCCAGCTTGGAATCCGCCTCTTTGCCTTTACCCGTCTGGGTGAGGGCGCCGTGCCATTTAATGACCAACGGCCCGTTCTTGTTAATGGCAATTGCCCGTTCATAGGCTTTCACGGCGAGTTCGGGTTTTTTTTGTGCAATCAGTACATCGCCTTCCAGCACATAGCCGATTGGTGATTTCATCTGTTGTTTCTGAACTTGCCGGGAAATGGAGAGCGATTCCTCATAATTTCCTTTTTTTGCCTCCAGTCCGACCAAAGCAACATACGCATCAACGTAGTTAGGATCTATCCTCAATGCTTTTTTAAGGGCGGCAGATGCCGCGGCATCGTTCTTCATGGTTGCGTAAACTGCCGCGATGCGGAACTGGATCGAAGCCGAATCGGGCATCAACGCTGCAAGCTTGTTGTAGCTTTCGAGTGAAGCTTGTTTGTCGCCATTGGCGGATTGCGTTTGCGCCAGAAGTTCAAGGAATTCAGCATTGCCGGGGTTGATACTTTGCTGCTTGGTCGCGAGGCTCATCGCATTTTTCTTCTCGCCCATGCGTAAATAATGGGCAACAAGTAACTTGGCCGGTTGCACTGCATCCGGATTTTCCATAATGGCGCGCTCCAGCCAAGTTTTGGCCTCGTCGTTTTGTCCTCTGGATGCTGCGAGGTTCGACAATGCAACCATCGCTTGAGCATTCTTCTTGTCGGTTTCGAGCAGTGTTTCAAAGCGCTTCTTGGCAGCATCCGGATTTTTTTCCTGCAAATCGAGCTGCGCAAGGTTGGCCACCGCAGGGAAATAAGCCGGCTGGAGTGAAACTGCCTTTTGGAAGCTGGCACGCGCATTAGCAATATTTTCCTTGCTCAGGTAGATACCGCCTTTCAAATTCTGAACAACGGGATTGTCAGCTTGCTCCTTCTCGAGTGTCTTTACTGCTGCAAGTGCCTTGTCATATTCTTTCTGCTGAAGATGGGTCATGACCAGCAAAATACCCGCTTGTGGCGATTTTGCATCCAAACTGGTTGCCTTTTCGAGTTCGGCGATGGCGCGCGCGTTTTCACCTTGCTCGAGCTTGCTCATGGCAAGTGCGGTATGGACCATAGCGCTTTGCGGTGCGAGCGTGCTCGCCTTTTCAAAATATTCCGTCGCCTTTGTGAAGTCCTTCGCTTGCATGTAAGTCTCGCCTGCGAGCGCAAACAGTTGTGCATCCTGCGGTGCATCTTTTAGCGCTGGCGCCAACGTGCTGATGGCGCGTTCGGTCTGGCGGTTTTTCAGCAGGACAGTTACTAGCAGCTTGCGGGCATAGAGGTTTTCCGAATTTTTATCCAGGTATTTCTTCAGATGCTGCTCCGCCTGCTGCATTGACCCAAGTGCATACTGCACAGCACCTGCGAGCAGCACGCTTGGCATGTGGTCAGGCTCCACACGTAGAACTTGCTGCAGGGATTCCAGTGCAGCTGTATTGTTCTTTTGACTGAAGTCAAGCAATGCTTGGGTGTAGAGGACAATCAAGCTGTTGGGCGTGGATTTTTTGGCAGCGGCGATATCCAGCTTGGCTTCGTTGAACTTTCCTGCACCAATTTCCAGATTCGCTTTGATTATATGAGACAGAGCATTGCCCGGCTTGAGCTTCAGTGTTTCATCATAGGCGGCAAGTGCCGGTTCAATTTTTCCTTGTACACGCAGCAGATCCCCTTTGAAAAGCCATGCTTCCACGTTCTTGGGATTTTTGCTGACGGCTTGCTCGGATAAGCGAGTTGCAGCATCAATGTCTTTTTCGGTCAGCGCGTGCTTTGCTAGTCCGATCAAGACATCCGGGGCATCGGCCTTGTCTTTGAGTGCCGACTCGAAAGATGCTTTGGCCTCCGCATTTTTGCCTAGTGCCAGATAGGCATTCCCACGCAGGACCGATATTTCCGCATTGCTCTTTGCACCTGGTTCCTGCTTTGTTTCATCCAGCACTTTCTGGAATTGTCCTTGCAGCAGCAAGGACTTGCCCAAGCTGGATGCTATTTTGTCGCGGTCCATGCCGAGACTTAGTGCCTTGCGAAGTTCCTTTTCGGCTGATTGCGGGTCGCCTGTTTCATTATAGATAGTGCCTAGCAGATAGCGCGCTTCCATGTCATCTGGATTTTTTTGCAATGCATTCTTGAGCTGGATGATTGCGGCTTTGCTGTCGCCTTTCTGTTGATATGCTTTCGCATCGGCCACCAGCGCCTGCGGGGTTTGCGTTTTGCCGCAACCGCCCACTGTACACGCCATGACAATGGCTCCAGAAATCACGGCAACAGTTATTGTTTGCTTGTTTCTGATGCTTGGCATATCTCTATTCCTTTTTACTTCGGTTGTATGAGCTGAAGCGATACTCAATTGTTAAGAGGAAGGTACCGCTGAATTTGCAAGAAATGTAACCGCATTTGGTCACGATAGCGAAGACATTTCTTGCGGGTACTGTTGGATTCTTTGCTCAAATTAGAGGCAAACATCATCTCTCAAAATGGAGGAGATCCATCGTGCAGGTTACTACATTTTGACAACATTTCCCATCATCTCGCCGCAGGATTGCAAGCTTTGCTGATGAGGGGCAATACAATGACAAGGCAGCATGCATTTGAAGGGGGAATATGTTTTCCGAAAAATTTTTCCGTGCATTCTATTTTTAAAATAAAACGTTGTCTTTATAAAAAACATGACGAGGCAGTTTCAAAATAACACCACGTGCCAAGCATGGAATTTGAGGGCACTGCTTCGGTGACCTGATACTACGCATGTTCTATTTTCCGAAGAATGTAAATAAACCCGGGAATGTTTTTCAAGGCGCGTCCACTCCAATGCTTTAATGCTGCGAAGGCGCCGTTTACGCTTCGCACGTTGAAGGCAACGATGCCGCGGCGTTCTCGCCTGTGCGACATCCACTCTCGTTTGTAAGCCTCGTCCCCGTTGAGATAATCCACCTCCCGTACTCGGTCGACATCAATTGCGTGCTGCATCAAGCGCGCGGTCAAGATTGATCCTATCGAAAATTTTGCAAAGTGTTCGTCATACGCCAGCTTGTAAATCGAAGCGACATCGTTATAGATGATCCAGACTTGGACAGCGGCGGGCTGCCCGTCTACATAGGCAACGCCCATGCGCAACCATCCTTGTTGCGCGCAACTACGGATCAACCCCCGCATGAATGCCGGGTAAGGTTCGGTTTTTTTCCAACTGGAGTTATAAATTTTTTCATATGCGGCAATGCCGCTGTCAAGATTATCGTCATCCTGAAAAATTTCGATGCGTATGCGATCGGAACGTGCTAATTGCTTGCGTTTTCGTTCCAGTGTGTTTTTTAGCCTCGAAGGCAATGAATCGAAATATTCCTGGTACGACCGGCCGTTCACTTCAAGATACCAATTACCAAAGCAAAAGTAACTTTGGGACACCATTCCCGCTTGGCGAAAGGCGATGAGGATATTAGTAAAGGCCGGTGTGCCTGCATCTATCGGGTGCAGGTCTACCATGTCCCAGCATGGTTGCTCGGCAGCGATCGTTTGAGCGACCAGCATCAAGTCGTTTGACGCGCACGAGTTTCCCGCGCCAACGATTGGCCCAAACAGTGATGTGTAGTAGTTCGCGGCAGCCGCCAGCCGGCGAGGTGCCAATACGCTTTTTGTCGATACCTCGTAACACATCGGTAACGCCAAATGCGGTTGCAAATGACCATCTTCAGATTCGACGCCGTAAATACGGACGTTGGTGGTTTTCTCGAGGACTGTATCGCCGAGATTGCGAAACCACGGCAGGGTCAGAAAGATATTGGAGGTGCTATGGGCTTCGCCGAATAATTTTTCATACGATGTTGGAAGGGTCTGAAAGCTTCCGTAGACGCGGACCTTTTTCATGCGCCGGCAGAAAGATCAGTCTGCAACTGCGAGATGCTTCTTGTACCAATCCATCGCTTGCTTGAGACCTGCATCGATGCGGTGGGTCGGTTCAAAACCGAGCAGTCTCTCTGCCTTGGAAATGTCTGCCTGTGAATGGCGTACATCGCCATCGCGGAAGCTTCCGTATTGGGGCTGATGCTTTTGGACATGCGGAAAACTGTCCACGAGCAGCGTGCACATCATTTGGTAGAGCTGATTGAGGCTGGTGCGCTCATTCAGCGCCACGTTGTATACCTGGTTGGACGCTTCCGGATGATCGGTGACGGCGGCAAGCAAATTCGCTTGCACCACATTGTCGATAAAACAGAAATCCCGGGTAGTTTCGCCGTCGCCATTGATGTGCAAGGTTTGGTCTTTAATCAACGCGGCAATCCATTGCGGAATTACTGCTGCATAGGCGCCATTCGGATCTTGCCTTGGGCCAAAAACGTTGAAGTAGCGCAGGCCGATCGACTGGCTGCCATAGCAGCGCGCGAATACGTCGGCATAGAGTTCGTTGACATATTTGGTGACAGCGTACGGCGAAAGTGGGTTGCCGATTGCCGATTCGACTTTTGGCAAATCAGGATGGTCGCCGTAGGTGGAACTGGACGCGGCGTAGACAAATCGTTTGACTTTCGCGTCACGGGCTGCAACCAGCATGTTCAGAAAACCCGAGATGTTATTTTCATTCGAGAAGATGGGATCGGCGATCGAACGGGGCACCGACCCGATCGCGGCTTCATGCAGGACGTAGTTTGCGCCTTCGCACGCTTTCACGCAGTCTTGCAGATTGCGTATGTCACCTTCGATGAAGGTAAAGTTGCGCCACGCGTCCGGGCCAACGAGATCCTTTACCTGATCGAGGTTGTGCCGGTAACCGTTGGAAAAATTATCGAGCCCGACGACCTTTTGATTCAGCTTGAGCAGAGTTTCGAGAAGATTGGATCCGATGAAGCCGGCGACGCCTGTGACGAGCCAGCGGTATTGATGATCCTTCAAATGCCGCTGTGTTTCCTCATACTTTGTCATGTCAGAGCCGCCAGACGTTCAGTCCCGCCTCGCGAAGTGCCGTTTGATTGAATTTTGATTTCACATCAATGAAGCACCCATTCTCGCTTACCTTGGATTGATAATCGATCAACGGTCTTGCAAGAAGCTCATTGTGCGACACTGCAGCGATCACCGCATTCGCACGCGGCAAACTATCCCAGCTTTCCAACTTCAGGCCGTATTCGTGCAGGGCTTCTTCTGGATCTGCCAAAGGGTCGTGCACATGGACTTCAACACCATAGGACTGCAATTCGAAAATCATGTCGGCGACTTTTGAGTTTCGCAGGTCGGGGCAATTTTCCTTGAATGTCAGTCCGAGCACATTCACTTTGCAGCCTTTGACGTTGAAGCCGGCGCGGATAATTTCCTTGACCGTCTTCTCTGCGATAAATTTGGCCATGCCGTCATTGATACGGCGGCCCGCCAAGATGACTTGCGGGTGATAGCCGATCATTTCTGCCTTGTGCGTGAGGTAGTAAGGATCCACGCCGATGCAATGGCCGCCGACCATGCCCGGACGGAAAGGGAGGAAATTCCATTTGGTGCCAGCGGCCTCCAGCACCTCCAGCGTATCGATCCCGATCGTATCGAAGATGATAGCCAACTCGTTCATCAGTGCGATGTTTAGATCGCGCTGGGTATTCTCGATCACTTTGGCGGCTTCCGCGACCTTGATGCTCGAGGCCCGATGCACGCCGGCGGTAATGATAGATTCGTAAAGTTTCGCGACGCTTGTCAAAGTTTCCTGGTCATCGCCGGACACGATTTTCAAAATGGTGGTCAAGGTATGTTCCTTGTCGCCCGGGTTGATGCGTTCCGGAGAAAAACCGACATGGAAATCCTCTTTCCATTTCAGGCCTGAATGTTTTTCCAGAATGGGAATGCAAACTTCTTCAGTCGCGCCTGGGTAAACAGTGGATTCGTAGATGACAATAGCACCGCGCTTCATGTGTTTGCCGACCGTTTCGCTCGCGCCAATGAGGGGAGTGAAATCGGGATTGTGGGCGATATCCACCGGCGTCGGCACGGCAACAACGATGTAGTCAGCCGCAGCCAAGGTCGCAGGATCGGCGCTGACCGACAGTTGACTCGCTGCCTTGAGGTCTGCGCTTGATACTTCGCCTGTTGGATCGATGTACCGTTTATAGTTCTCGACCTTGCTGACCGAGAGATCAAAGCCGATCGTTTTTCGCTTTTTTCCAAACTCTACCGCTAAAGGCAACCCTACATATCCCAGCCCTACAACGGCTACAACGTCCACTATATTCATGATTAAAATTTCCGTTTTGCTATTATTTTCCTATTTCAATATATCAGATACGTTGAAAACCTTCAATCTCGCGGTACTGCACTATTAGTGGTTACGAGCGTATTACAGGAATTGAAAGCGCTATGAAATTGCCATTGTCGAATCTTCTACTGCTGGTAGGGAAAAGCTGTAACTGACGTGACAGGCACCTTGTTGTTTTTCGTCTGTTGAACGCAAGCGGAGAAATTCTCGAATGCCCCGTAGGCTGGCATTGCTGGGCGTTGCATCCCGCATAAATCAAGTGGAACAGGGTTGACTGCATTCCGACGGAGAGGACTCCCGCTCCACAAAAAATTCAGTGCGGTCGGATCGGCGTACAGTTCGCGTACTGGATGGAGACCGAGATAAAGACGCGTCATTGTCGTTTCAATATTGTCGGTCGCACGCAGCAATCCATCGTCTTTGTTGCGGATCGTGCCGTCGATCAGATTGCCTTCGACATCCGCGCTGGTCTCTGGAAAACGGACTGTGATTCCGCCGGTGTCGATCAGTGTATTGTGAAGTATCGTGCTGGTTGCTGCACGGTTAAGGTAAATGCCATCATCCGAACAGGATGCGATCAGGTTGGATTGAATGACGCCACCGTCCTGCTCCGTGATGCATCGCTTGTCACGGCAATATGCCTTGCCGGTCGCGCCGCCGCCCAAGGAAAGCCCGACGCGCTGGCCGGGAACACCTTGCAAAAGGTGCTCGCATAGCACGATATTCTGTTCAAATTTGTTGTTTGATCCGGCACCTTTGGCAAAGGCGCCATAACTGATTTTATCCCCTTGCCCTTTGATGAAGTCGCTGATCAGGTTGCGTCGAATGACCCAGTGGCTGGCCGCCACCAAATCGATCAAGGTGACCGAGTGAGTGGTTTCCCTGACGCTTGTGTTGCTCAGTGTATTACCCTCGATTAGCCCGTGATCCGGCATGTATCCACCGCCGCCGTTGATCTTGAAGTGCGCATTGAAATCGAGAATCGTGTTGTTGCGCGCCGTGAAATGCATCGCCTTGGCGGTGACATGGAAAGCGTGTTCGCAGTATGAGTGGACTTTGCAAACACCACGGATTGTCAGATTCTCGAACGTCCAGTATGGGGCGGACACCAGAAAACCTTCGGCGGCGTTAAGTTCCAAGATCACGGTCCCAGGGTGCGCCGCGCGCACCGTGATGCCGGCGGTCTTTGTGCCGGGTTGACTGGCTATCATATCCGGTCCGCGTAAACGATAGGTGCCCGGCATGAAGGTGATGACATCACCTGGATGTGCGTGTGCGATGGCTTCGGCCGCCTCTTTGACGGAAGCGACGAACACTGGTGTGATGCTTGCGTTGTTAGCCACCATCAGGGGCGCTTCATTGGTTTGTGCCCCTATTCGCAAAGACTCGCGGTTATGGAGTTGGTGTTTGCCCCGGTCCGCTGCCATGAGTGACTGTCCCGCCCACTCGCCTATTCCGACGATGAGCGGGTTGTGGCCGGACGCCCGGCGCTCGATGTAAGGGGAAAGCGAGCGTGGGGGGACGCCGATATTTTCCAATGCAAATGCCAATAAGGCCGCGGCGGTGGCAATGATCAACAGAGCAATCCATGTAAAGCGTTTCAGATGATTCGATGCATTGGGAGGCATGGGATGTAATCGATTTGTCCTGAGGTGAATTGGTAAAGGGTGCATGCATTACGGCTGAAAATAGTGATGCATTTGATAATGAAGAGTATCATCATGCGCTTCACCGATTCAATAAGGAGCCAAGTAATCCATCTTTTGAGGGGGCGCATTAGCTTAATTTGGTAAATAGCCAATGGTGTGCTTGCCAAGCACTTGTTCAATGTCTTCGTAATAATAATAGCGCCAAGAACGCCAGCACGACGAATTGCGAACTGGTATGGCACTTGCGCTCACAGTTTTTCCATAACGCCTAACCGCCGGCATTTTCCACATGCGAACGAGTGTTCAACCATTCATCGCTTGGGAGTCTCCGCAAATGTATGCAATTCACTGCGCTTGGCGATCTCTAACGATGTCCCCAATATTTCCTTGGCGCCTTGCGCAAAATTTTCAATGGTGTAATCGCCATCGGCCAAGACCTTGAGCGCCGCCAACAAGGCTTGCAAGTAGGCATGATTCTCCGTTCATGCAAATTGTGCTGTATTGGTCGCAGTAGTAGCGCACCGTGGTCCACGACGGAAAGTCGTCAGAGATGCTAGTCATCTACAGCCATTCTTGAGTAGGTCAAAAATCGCGCAAAAGAGATCATGCCAGCCTATTTTGCTCGGACATGTCTTGTTCTTTGCGCTTTTCAACATGCTTTACATTTATCAAGCTAGGTTACAAAAACTGAAACTTAACTCAAGTATTGCCAGTCTACAAACCAGTTGCTCATTTATTGCCTATTTGTTTGTGCATTAGCAATGCACAGATGGAATTTGTGGATTAGCAATGTAAATATGGAATTTGTAAAATATGTAAAATGTGTGTCTTTTTTTGTTGAACTTTTTTTACAAATGGCCTACCTTGGAACATATTGCCGTGCGGGAATAACGCGTCTTGCTTCAAGACGTGGAACCGCCAGCGCATTGGAGTAAAAATGAAAACAATAGTCTCGCCCTCTAGGGCTGTCTTCCTTCTTGGTACATTAATCAGCGGTATGTTATCGGCGTGCGGCGGAGGATCTTCTGCTGTGTCTGCGGCTGAACTGGCCGCCTCATCTACTACGACACTTGCATCTGCTACGACGGTTGCGTATTCCTCCATTGCCGGTGCGCTCACCGACATCCGAATCGGAAATTCCGGCCCGGCCGCTCAAGTCAATGTGCCTGTCACTTTCGGACAAGTATTCGCTCAAGGTGATATACCTGCGTCAAATTCAGTCACGGGAAAGCTGAGCGATGGCACGGTAGTGCCTTTGCAAGTCGACGCCAAAGCCACGCATCCGGATGGTTCTCTGCGTCATGCCATCATCTCTGCCGTCTTGCCCAACTTGGCAGTGGGTCAAACACAAACGATTGGGTTGGTTAAAGGGGCGGCAACTTCTCGGCTGCCTGTCGTATTCAGTCCTGTTGAGCTGACTAACGCCGGTTTCACCGCAAGCGTGCACGTCAAGCTCGGTGGGCAGATTTATAGCGCATCGGCAGATGCACTACTCAAGAGCGGAAAATACACGACTTGGTTAACCGGTCCGGTGGCAAATGAATGGCTCGTATCGGCCCCTCTGCAGACGGCGCAGGGAATTGTGCATCCGCATTTGACAGCCCGCTTTGCGATCAGGTCGTTTAACAGGCTCAATAAGGCGAAAGTTGATGTCACCATTGAAAACGACTGGGCTTATGAGCCTGGGCCACAAAATTTTACCTATGATGCACAGGTTCTGGTTGGCGGCCAATCCGTCTATTTCAAATCGGCGTTGACTCATTACCATCATGCACGCTGGCACAAAACGTTCTGGTGGGGTGGGGCACCTCTGGTCGATGTCAAACACAATACGGCCTATCTTATCGCCTCAAAAGCGCTGCCGAACTATGACACCAGCATTACCATTTCCTCGACTGGCCTGAATAGCCTGGACAGTAAATGGTCGGCCTCCAGCAACGGTCCAATGGGGCCCGGTATCGTAACGCCGGCCATGCCGATGGCTGGCGGGCGTCCGGACATTGGGCCGCTTCCGCAGTGGGCCGCCATGTACCTGATCAGCATGGATCGCAGGGCCAAGAACGTGACTCTGGGCGTGGGTGATTTGGCAGGCAGTTGGCCGATCCATTATCGTGACAAGAAGACCGATCGGCCCGTGTCATTGATTGACTATCCTTACATGACGCTGCTCGGCCGTTCTGGCGATACGATAAATCCGGCCACTGGCAAGAGCGAGTCGTTCCCCGCCTGCGGCGGCGATTGCAGCACTACACCATACAATTACAATCCGGATGGCAATCATCAACCATCAATGGCCTATATGCCTTACCTGGTCACCGGGGATTATTACTACCTGGAGGAATTGCAGTTCTGGGCCAACTGGAACATGGTGCAGGCTAATCCATACTATCGCGACTTCAGCAAAGGTCTGACGAAATGGAACGAAATACGCGGACAGGCATGGACTCTAAGAACGCTTGGACAGGTAGCGTACATTACGCCTGACAGTCATCCGATGAAGCAGTATTTTGTGGATCGGGTCGGATACAATCTGGATTTTTACAATACTACTTTCACCAACGGGAATCCGAACCAACTGGGTGTATTGGATGGGACACAATCCTATGCGCCAATCGCATACACAACGCCAGCGGGGGCAAAAACAGGCCTCGCGCCGTGGATGGATGACTTCTTTACGTGGAGCGTGGGCTACTTGGCCGAATTAGGTTTTACCAAGGCCCAACCGCTCCTCGCTTGGAAGGCAAAATTCCCCGTTGGACGCATGACCGCTCCTGGCTATTGCTGGATTGATGGTGCAGTTTATGCGTTGGCGGTGCGTTCCAGCGCTACTTCACCGCTTTTTTCAACTTTTAGCGAGGCATATTTGGCCACCATGCGCAACAGCGATGGAACGCCGATGATTAACTCCACCGGCGCGAAATATCTTGACCAGGCTTGTGGCAGCCAGGCTCAAGCGGACTGGCGTACCCAAAAGGACAAGGACACAAAAACCACGCGCCCCGCATGGGCGGCGGGGGAAATGACCGGTTATGCAAACTTTGCCGAGGGCTACCCGTCGAATATGCAACCGGCCTTGGCAGTAGCTGCGACATCCGGGATTGCGAATGCCCAAACCGCATGGAGTATCTTTATTAATCGATCGATAAAACCGGATTACTCTACTGAGCCACAATGGGCAATCGTTCCGAGAAATTAGAGTAGTGCATTTGACTTGTCCGATGCACTTGCAGGCACCGCCCATGTAATGGCGGCATCGCCGATACGATCGTAGCAGTAAAGTGAAAAGCCGCTAACACTTTAACAAGTGTTGGCGGCTTAATCATTGGTAAAATGTCACGTGATATCCATTCTTCGCATATCACGAGATCCTATGAAGTACGGATCTCTCCTTGCGCATGCTGCGCCAAACCCGTCATGACCCTGATGCTTCACCCTATGCCATTTTTTTGGATGACTGAATAGTTCAAAATGCTCTTCAACTCCTTCGCTTTCCTTTTCCTTTTCCTGCCGCTCACTGCGATAGTTTATTTTGCACTGGCGCGAAAGAGCCAAACATACGCTGCGGCCTGGTTGGCATTTGCCTCCCTGTTCTTCTATGGATGGTGGAGTTCTCGCTATATCCCGCTACTTGTCAGTTCAATTGGTTTCAACTATTGGGCAGGATGGCGCATCGGTCATGCCACCGCACCCGCAAGATCGCGCTGGCTGACGTTTGCGGTGGTTGTGAACCTGGCGCTGCTGGCCTACTTCAAATATGCAGATTTTTTTATCGCCAGCGTCAACTACGTCTCTCACGCGGAGCTGCCTGCGCTGCATATCATTCTGCCGATCGGCATCTCGTTTTTCACGTTTACACAGATTGCGTTCCTTGTAGACACTTATCAAGGCAAGGTAACGGAATACCGGTTTCTGCACTATCTGCTGTTCATTACCTATTTTCCGCATCTGATCGCAGGCCCGGTGCTGCATCACAAAGAGATGATGCCGCAATTTGATCGAGCAGAAACCTACCGGCTTTCTCCCCGAAATATTGCAGTAGGCCTTTCCATCTTCGCGATCGGACTGGCAAAGAAGGTGCTGATTGCCGATAACCTCGCTCCCCATGCTACATTTTTTTTCGACAAAACCGACACCCCATCTCTACTGATTGCATGGGGCGGAGTGCTGGCCTATACATTTCAATTGTATTTCGATTTTTCGGGTTATTCGGACATGGCCATTGGACTGTCCCGGCTGTTCGGTATCCGACTTCCGCTTAACTTCAATTCCCCCTATAAAGCGGTCAACATCATCGAGTTCTGGCGCCGCTGGCACATGACCTTATCGCGTTTTCTGCGGGACTATCTGTATTTTTCTCTCGGCGGAAATCGCAAGGGGCCGGTTCGGCGTTACGCCAACTTGATGGCAACCATGTTGTTGGGCGGACTTTGGCACGGCGCGGGTTGGAATTTTGCAGCCTGGGGCGCATTGCATGGCGCGTATCTGATGGTGAACCACGCATGGATCGCATTGGCACAACGTATCAACTTCCCAACGTCCTCGCGAACCTGGAAGTATGTGAGCGTCCTCATCACGTTCGCCGCCGTCTGCTTTGCATGGGTGTTTTTTCGTGCGACCGACTTCACCAGAGCCGTCTATATCGCTCAGGGGATGCTGGGCGCATTCGGCGTCGGCATTCCGGAATCCCTTGGCACACAATTGCGTGGCCTGAAGCCTTTTCTGGAGCAATGGGGCGTTACTTTTTATCTCGGAGGCGGTACAAGATTCATCCAGACCTATACATGGGTCATGCTTGCAGCTGCCGTCGCTTTTCTGCTGCCCAATACACAGCAGATCATGGATCGTTTTGAACCTGCGCTGGACTATGAGGCAAGGAAGGACGCCGCGGCTGGCGCATTTGCGCGATATTTTACCTGGCGGCCGAACGTGCGCTGGGCAGCCTGGATCGGCATCATAACGGTCGGCAGTCTGTTGTCGTTAAGCCGTCCAGCTGAATTTTTATATTTTCAGTTTTAAGGAAAAAGCAGGATGGCCGCTAACCGGGATTTCGTTCGCTTCCTGACATGGACTACCGCCGTGATATTTGTGGGGGCTCTTCTTGCAGTGCTGCTTGTCGTTGTCGTTGACCCTTACCAAATCCATCGACTGGTCGACATTCCGGGTTTCAACCGCATCAAACCGACGCCGGACCGATACCAGGAGGAGATTAAATTGACCGGTGCGCGTGCCATGAATGCCAATGTATTCATGATGGGAAATTCACGTGCTGAAATCGGGTTGAATCCTGATTACACTGGTTTTTCGGCGCATGGATATTCCGCCTATAACCTGTCCATATCCGGCACCAGAGTTTCGACCGCGCGAAGAGAATTCGAATATTTGCGGGACGTGGGACAGAAACCCGCGATGATCGTGCTGGGTCTTGAATTTCTTGATTTTCTAATCGATCCATCTACTTCGCAACCGCCATATCAGGTAGCCAAGTCTGCGCATGCAGTGGATGGATTAAAGTGGAAGTTCGAGACCCTCTTTTCGCTGAGCTCCACCTTGGATGCGATGAAGACGCTCCAAATTCAGCATCGTCTAGAGGCAGAGACCATGACCTTGCGAGGCTTCAATCCGCTGCAAGAATACAAGAAGTATGCGCGCGAGGAGGGATATAACGCATTGTTCCAGCAGCGAGCCATGGAAAATGCAAAAAGCTATGTTCGCAAACCGCGCAGCCTGATTGCTCCGGAAACCGGTAGCTCTCGAGACTTGGATGAATTGCGGGCATTTTTTTCAGCGGTCTCAAGGGAAAATACTGAACTGCATTTAATTATTTATCCATATCATGCGCAGATTCTTGCGATGTTTGAACAAACTGGTTTGTGGCCGTTATTCGAAGAATGGAAGAGATTGCTTGCTCGCGAAGTGGACGCCGTTAGAAAAGCGAATCCCGATTCGCGCATCACGCTGTGGGACTTCAGCGGCTTTTCAAATTTCCAGTGCGAGATCATTCCGGAGAAAGGCGACACAACAAAAAGTACCCAATGGTACTGGGAGGCCGGTCATTTCAAGCCGGCGCTGGGCGATGTAATGTTGGCGCGCCTTCTTGACAAGCCAAAGGAGCCCTTCGTGACAGGAGACCTGGGCTTCCCGCTTACGCTGTCTGGTTTGGATGAAAACCGGCAGCGTATTGAAAGGGAGAGGGCTGCGTGCCTGGCCTCCTATCCGGAACTGTTTAGCGATGTCGCCAAGATTGTGCGAGCGTCACTTTAACTTTAGAGCGGTTTTCGTATGAGTGTACGGGCGGTGCGGGCCGCTTTGGAGCGCATGGCGGCGTTGCTCGTCCCTTGCAGGGCGACACCGTTGTGCAGGCGTGGGAAAGGCGTATTGCCTTGCAAGGCAATACCGTTACTCAGGCGGACCGCATGCGATCCGAATTCCCTGCTGCACCTTGTGTGGCTCGCCACACGGCGCTCCTCACTCCTTGCCCTACACTCCAAACCAAACCGCATCACCCGCCCACTCATACGAAAACCGCTCTAAACGGTCAGTAATGCTTTGCGCGTTTTTTGCATGATCGAGAATGGTCGCTCGATGAAAATGAATAACGCAGCAGACGACAGCAGTGTGATGGCAAATGCTACTGGCATGACTGCAATCGTTAATGCAAAGCCGTTATCTGGCGACTGGATAACCGAGTGCATGACCATGAAAATGGTCTTTAGCGTCAAGCCATGCAGCAAATAATACGAATAGCTCATATTGCCTAGCCAGCGAACAGGCGTCCATGTGAATGCCTTCGTGATTCGCGCCTGCGGTGCGGTAAAGCAGGTAAGGCACAATACGAAGAAGCAAGCGAACAGGACCGTGGTCTTGGTTGTATAGCCGGGTGCACCCTGAATCGGTAGTAGAAGGCAAAGCAGCCCGGCAGTCAGCGCGGCAATAGCAAGGCCGCTTGTGGGGGCGGGGATCAGCTTATTTGAAATGACCTCGTATAGTAGTATTCCGGCGATGAACATCACCAGTCTGACAGGGCCGCCATACAGACCGCAATACACAGAGCCGATTATCGCTACGCTCAAAAAGAAAACAATGCGTTGCGCCGGTGTTCTGCGTCGAAGCACAAAAACGCTGATGATGAGCGGAAGGGCCAGGTAGTAAAAAAGCTCATAACTGAGTGACCATGCGACCGTAACCATCGGCTCCAGTGGGAAAATACCCGGCAGCAGAAGAAAGTTTTGCGCAAGGTACAGCAGCGCGTTTGCAGTGCCATCCGGTATCTTGCTTTGCGATGGGATGACAAACGATAGAGCCACATACGCTAAAAAGACTGCGGTGAATGCTGGGTATATCCGAGCAATCCGGCGTTGCATGTACTTAATGAACGGCTGTTGACGCGCTATCAGCGAGCCATAAATCAGATAACCGCTCAAGATGAAAAACAGGTCAACGCCAGCATTACCGATCGTATGCGCCGCGCCAAGCATCATTGACGCAAATGCGCCTTTTTCAATCCACGGCTCAGTCATCGAGACATAGTGGACGATGAACACCAGAAATACGGCAAATCCGCGCAAGCCCTCCATTGGCTTGATGTTGTCGCCGACGCCGCTACGCGACGACTCGAAGTGACCTTGCATCCATTGCGACACGAATGCGGAAATGTTATTCGACACACCGCTCTCCCAAACCAATTTTCTCTAAGAGCGTGTTCACGATCTTCTGAGCAGCATCGCCAAGAATGCCAAGTGAAT
>CBINHE010000011.1:0-65346 GCA_966250375.1 uncultured Oxalobacteraceae bacterium | reverse complement strand
ACGACGTGCGCGAAGAATTCGTGCGCGACTTCGTGTTCCCGATGTTCCGCGCCAATACCGTGTATGAAGGCGAATACCTGCTCGGCACCTCGATCGCGCGCCCGCTGATCGCGAAGCGCCTGATCGAAATCGCCCGTGAAACCGGCGCCGATGCGATCTCGCACGGTGCGACCGGCAAGGGCAACGATCAAGTGCGTTTCGAACTCGGCGCCTATGCGCTGATGCCGAATGTGAAAATCATCGCACCGTGGCGCGAATGGGATTTGCTGTCGCGCGAGAAGCTGCTGAAATACGCGGAAGATGCCGGCATCGACATCGACATGAAGCACAAGAACGGCGGCGCACCATATTCGATGGATGCCAACTTGCTGCACATCAGCTTTGAAGGTCGCCACCTGGAAAATCCGAGCGCGGAAGCCGAAGAAGCAATGTGGCGCTGGACCGTTAGCCCAGAAGCGGCGCCGGATGCGGCAGAATACCTCGATATCGAATTCGAAAAAGGCGACATCGTCGCATTGAACGGCAAACGTCTGACACCTGCCGCGGTATTGACCGAACTGAACCGTCTCGGCGGCAAGCACGGCATCGGCCGCCTTGATCTGGTGGAAAACCGTTATGTCGGCATGAAATCGCGCGGCTGCTACGAAACCCCAGGCGGTGCCATCATGCTGCGCGCGCACCGCGCCATCGAATCGATCACGCTCGACCGCGAAGTCGCGCACCTGAAAGACGACTTGATGCCGCGCTATGCATCGATGATTTACAACGGCTACTGGTGGGCGCCGGAACGTGTGGCGCTGCAAACACTGATCGACCATACACAGCATTGCGTCAATGGCTGGGTCCGTCTCAAACTGTACAAGGGCAATGTGATCGTCGTATCGCGCGACTCGAAGACTGATTCGCTGTTCGACATGAATATTGCGACTTTCGATGAGGACGGCGGTGCCTACAACCAAGCCGATGCAGGCGGCTTCATCAAGTTGAATGCGCTACGCATGCGGATTGCGGCGAACGCGAGAATCAAGCGCGATAAATAAGCATCATTTGCAAAATACAATAACGAAACGGGGACATTGATGTCCCCGTTTTTCTGCCAAAGCAATACTCACTTTAATTCATAAGGAATCCAGCATGAGCACGCAATTCGATCACGTCTCCGTCATCAAGAAAGCCAATATTTTCTTCGACGGAAAATGCATTTCACACACGGTACTATTCGCGGACGGCAGCAAAAAAACCGTCGGTGTCATTCTTCCGTCGAAGCTGACATTCAATACCAGTGCACCTGAAATCATGGAAATCATTTCCGGGAAATGCCGGGTGCTAATCAAAGGCGACAGCGAGTGGAAAACCTATGAAGGCGACCAGCGTTTCGAGGTACCGGGCGCATCCCACTTTGAAATCGAAGCGCTGGAACCGGTGGACTACGTGTGCCATTTTGTGGCGAACTGAACCGCGTCACACACCCAACTGCGCTGCACGCAAAGCAAGCCTCTTCTGTCTCGCTACGGAATTTCCCATTTCGTAGAAAGGTTATTGTGCGTTTTCTATATGAAAACCGGTTCCGGTTCCAGCATTACGCCAAAACGTAGATCGACATCGCGCTGAATCGTCGCAGCCAGTTGTGCAATCTCCTGACCGCTGGCTCCGCCACGGTTGACGAGCACCAGCGCCTGCTTTGCGTAGACGCCAGCATGCCCGAAGCTCTTCCCTTTCCAGCCGCATTCATCAATTAACCAGCCGGCCGCAAGTTTGAACATGCCATCCGGCTGCGCATAACTGACAAGCCTTGGATATTCGGTGCAGAGCGCATTGCGCTTCTCGGCCGACACGATGGGGTTCTTGAAGAAACTGCCGGCATTGCCGATTGCCGATGGATCGGGCAGCTTGCGCGTACGGATTGCCACAACCGCCGCACTGATTTCCTGGGCAGTGGGCGTCGCCAATCCAAGAATCGCCAATTCCTGTGCCACCTCGACATAATGAATATTGGCGCGCCATGCCTTGGGCAATGCGAAGGTCACATCCAGAATGACCGCCCGATCACGCAAACGATGCTTGAATATGCTGTCGCGGTAAGAAAATTTGCAGTCATCCTTATTCAGTGTCAAGGTTTCCCCGGTATCGAAATCGAATGCCCGCAATGAATGCAGATAGTCCTTGACCTCGACACCGTAGGCCCCGATGTTTTGAATTGGGGCGGCGCCGACACTGCCGGGAATCAGCGACAAATTTTCCAAACCGCCCAAGCCGTGCGCCAAGGTCCACTGCACAAAGCCGTGCCAGCTTTCGCCGGCAGCAGCGCACACATAAGTGGCCGTGTCATCGTCACTGATGATATTGATCCGCGTATTGCTCATATGCAGCACCAGCCCTGAAAAATCCTGAGTCAGCAGAATATTGCTGCCACCACCGAGCACCAGACGCGGGAGGCCGGCCAGCGAAGGACAACCCTTCACCGCCTGCAACATATCTTCCGACGTTACTTTCAGGTATGCATGAGCGCGGCTATCTACGCCAAACGTATTGTAGTTGCGCAATGGAAAATCGTATTGGATCGGGATCTGAGGAGTCATAGCGAGGCGATTATAGTCGCAAGTGTCGTTCAACCGATCTGGTTGCCCCTCTAGCCACCTGGTTTTTTGTTCGCTAGAATGGGCCGTTAATAATCTAATAGCAATGTCCGCCACTCGAATAAGTGCGATCAAAGGAAAATGAATCATGCCATCGTTTGATGTTGTATCTGAAGCCAATATAGTCGAAGTCAAAAATGCAGTCGATCAGGCCAACAAGGAAATTACCACTCGTTTCGATTTCAAGGGGAGCGATGCCCGCGTCGAACAGAAAGAGCGCGATCTGACCGCGTATGCGGATTCCGAGTTTCAATTGGGCCAAGTACGTGACGTGTTGACCGCCAAAATGGTCAAGCGCAATGTCGATGTGCGATTTCTGGACATTGGCAAAATCGAGAAAATCGGCGGCGACAAGGTCAAGCAAGTCATCAAGATCAAAAACGGTATCGAGTCCGACGCAGCCAAGAAAATCGTCCGCATCATCAAGGACAGCAAAATGAAAGTGCAAGCCAGCATTCAAGGCGACACAGTACGCATCACCGGCGCGAAACGCGACGACTTGCAGGCATCGATGGCGCTATTGCGCAAGGAGGTGGCGGATTTGCCGCTGGAGTTCAACAATTTCCGCGACTGAAAACCATAACTCTGGCCGGGGAAGATTATGGCTCACCATGAATTTTCCGCGGCACGCGCAAGAGCACCGGACGCACCGCATGTAACATTGCCTGTGTTTTCGCCCGATCGCTATCAAACCGCGCTCAAGGAGGGCCTTCCACGCGTTCTCGATGCGATTCAGGCAATGTGAGGTTACCGGGAATTGAATGCCTATTTCCGCAAACTCACCATGGATGAACGTGGAGACCGCGTCGGATTTCCGACTGAAGTGTGGGAAGATTTTATATGTTGCTGTACCTGCACCAGAAAATCGTGCCGGAACCACTGTTTTAACCAATTCCCTATCCAATGCGCAAAATCGCTTTCGCTGCTGTTCTATCCCTTGCCATCCATGCCGCGCAGGCAGCCGACATAAGTGTGGTCGGCCTCTTTCCCGGCAAAGCCGTCCTAGTGATCGATGGCGGATCGCCCAAGACCTATTCGGCCGGCAGCACGTCCGCGGACGGCATCAAACTCGTCACTGTCAATGCATCCACGGCGACGATAGAAACCAATGGCAAACGCCAAATTATCGGGATTGGAGAGCATGTCAATCGAGCCGCACCCAGCGGGGCGCCCAGCGTAACATTGCAAGCCGATGGGCACGGCCATTTCGTGACGCAGGGCCAAATCAATGGTGGCACAATACGCATGCTGGTAGACACAGGTGCCAGCATGATCTCGTTGTCGGCATCTGATGCGTTACGCTTGGGAATCAATTACAAAACCGGCACAATTGGCTACTCGAGCACCGCCAACGGCACTGTTCAGGTCTACTTGGTCAAACTCAATACCGTCAAAATCGGCGATATCGAACTCAATCAAGTGGATGCCGTTGTACAAGATGAGCGTAGCAACGCACTCCCCTTTGCGCTGCTCGGCATGTCCTTCCTCCGGCGCACGGAAATGCGTCGCGACGGCGAGCAAATGACGCTGACCAAACGGTATTGAATCGGCGGGATGCCGAGAACCCTGCACTAAAAAAAATGGTGAAGCACAAGCAATCCCGTGCTCCCCAAACCGATACGCCAATTACGCTTCCGGGTCCTTCAGACGCCGCTGCTTGATTGCTTCTGCCAAACCTTCCAGCACGCCAACGCTCTGATCCCAGTCGATGCAACCATCGGTCACTGATTGACCGTAGGTAAGCACCTTGCCTGGAATCAGATCCTGACGCCCACCTACCAGATGCGACTCGATCATCACGCCGACGATACGGGTATCGCCTGCCGCGATTTGCGCGCCGATGTCGGCGCATACCGGAACCTGATTTTCCGGTTTTTTCGAGCTGTTCGCATGCGATGCATCGATCATCAGGCGCGATGCCAAACCGTTGGCGGCAATGTCTTTGCATGCGGCTTCCACACTGACCACATCATAGTTCGGCGTCTTGCCGCCGCGTAAAATGATGTGACAATCCTCGTTACCGTTAGTGGAGACGATTGCAGAATGGCCGCCCTTGGTGACCGACAGGAAATGGTGGGGCTGCGACGCGGCCTTGATCGCATCGACTGCAATCTTGATGTTGCCGTCGGTGCCGTTCTTGAAGCCGACTGGACACGACAAACCCGAGGCCAGCTCGCGATGCACTTGCGACTCGGTGGTACGCGCCCCGATCGCCCCCCAACTAATCAGGTCGGCGATATATTGCGGACTGATCACATCGAGAAATTCGGTGCCGGCCGGCAGGCCGAGTTCATTAATGTTCAACAATAGCTCGCGTGCAGTACGCAAACCATCATTGATTCGGAAACTATTGTCCATGTACGGGTCGTTGATCAAGCCTTTCCAGCCGACAGTCGTCCGTGGTTTTTCGAAATACACGCGCATCACGATTTCCAGCTCGCCAATAAAACGCTCACGTTCCTTGACCAAGCGATGCGCATACTCCATTGCGGCCTTGGTATCGTGAATCGAACACGGGCCGATCACGATCATCAGGCGGTCGTCCTGACCATGCAGAATGCGGTGCAGCGCCGTACGCGCATTCGCGGCAGTATTACTCGCTTTTTCCGAGCAGGAAAATTCACGAATGAGATGCGACGGTGGGGTCAGCTCTTTCATTTCTCGGATGCGTAAATCATCGGTGCGCGGCATGTTTTCTCCAGTTCAAAAATTTAAGTAAGTAAGTTTTAAGTCTAGAAATGAAAAAACCGCCATCGCTGGCGGTTTTTTTCGAATTCGGTTTGGGTTCTTTTATCGTGTGCTACTTTTACGTGAACTTACCGCTTCTCCACCGCCGTTGGGCTGGAATAGCTAAAGTAAAAATAAAAGTGTGCGAAGGACATGGTATTCACGTGGCTTGAATCGAATTTGAACTAATAGTGCAATAAATTATGGTGTTTTGCAAGCCAAAGCGCACAAAAGTGCCTTGTCGTTAATCCAACATATGACATTCGCTTGGCTTGCGAGGGTCGGATGCCTTACGCCGTCCCACCCACCGTCACGCCATCAAGGCGCAAGGTTGGTTGTCCAACACCGACCGGCACGCTCTGCCCTTCCTTGCCGCACACGCCGATGCCACTGTCGAGCCGCATATCGTTACCGACCATCGATACCCGATTCAACACATCGGGACCGTTACCGATCAATGTCGCGCCCTTGACTGGATAAGTCACCTTGCCGTCTTCGATCATGTACGCTTCGCTGGCGGAGAAAACAAACTTGCCGTTGGTGATATCCACCTGGCCGCCACCGAAATTGACTGCATACAAACCGTTCTTGACCGATGCAATGATTTCAGCCGGATCCTTGTCGCCACCCAGCATGTAAGTGTTGGTCATGCGCGGCATCGGCAAGTGCGCGAATGACTCGCGGCGCGCATTGCCGGTTACCGGCATATTCATGAGGCGCGCATTCATCGTGTCTTGAATGTAGCCTTTCAGGATGCCATCCTCGATCAGGGTCGTGCATTGGGTCGCATTGCCTTCGTCATCGATGTTCAATGAACCGCGGCGATCGGCGATGGTGCCGTCATCGACCACCGTGACGCCTTTGGTGGCGACGCGCTCGCCGATGCGGCCGGAGAAGGTGCTGGAACCTTTGCGATTAAAATCGCCTTCGAGACCGTGGCCGATCGCCTCGTGCAGCAGGATGCCGGGCCAGCCCGGACCAAGCACGACCGTCATCGGACCGGCCGGCGCGGGACGCGCATCCAGATTGACAAGCGCAGAATCAACCGCTTCGGCCGCGTACTTCTCCAGCAATGCATCGGTGAAATAAGCGTAACTGTAGCGTCCGCCGCCACCGCTCGCACCCATCTCGCGGCGGCCATCCTGTTCTGCGATCACCGTAATCGATACTCGCACCAACGGCCGGATATCGGCAGCCAGCACACCGTCGCTGCGCACTACCAGCACCACATCATATTCACCCGCCAAACCGGCCATCACTTGCACCACGCGTGGATCCCTGGCGCGTGCGATGCGCTCGATTTTTTCAAGCAGCTTCACTTTTTCGGTCGCGTCGAGCGAGGTGAGCGGATCATGCGGCAAGTACAAGGTGCGGCCGCCGGAGGCCTGCACCGACGATGCAACCTTGATCTTGCCGGCGCCACGCCGTGCAATCGTGCGTGTCGCTGCTGCAGCGTCGAGCAATGCCTGCTCGGAAATTTCATCCGAATACGAGAACGCGGTCTTGTCACCCGACACTGCGCGTACGCCGACGCCTTGATCGATCGAAAAACTGCCGGTCTTGACGATGCCTTCTTCCAGGCTCCAACCTTCGTTCTTGGTAAACTGAAAATACAAATCGGCGTAATCGACCTTGTGCGTAAACATCGTGCCCAAGGCTTTTAGCAATTTTGCTTCATCCAGTCCGAATGGCGTGAGCAACACATCGCGAGCGACAGCCAGCGTCTGGAGATTCGGTTCAAATAGATTCATGGTGGTTAGTTTTGGCGACTTGGGTCGCGCGTTAAATTAACTTCTGGATTACTGGATTGTAGAACATCTCGCGAATGGAACGTTCACGAACATTCACACATACTATTCGGTCCCTATGACCCTTACAATTTCCGGTGTTTCAGAGCGGGCAAACTTTCGCGTACCCGCCGCAAATGGTGGGGCTCGATGTCGCCAATGACAATCCCCTCGCCTTCCGGCAAAACCGCCTTAACCTCACCCCACGGGTCAATCAGCATGCTGTGCCCCCAAGTGCGGCGACCATTCGGGTGATGTCCGCCTTGTGCAGCAGCAAGCACGTAGCACTGATTTTCGACCGCCCGCGCACGCAACAGAATTTCCCAATGGGCCTTGCCAGTAGTATAGGTAAACGCAGCAGGCACCACGATCAATGTACAGTCGCCCAGCGCGCGATATAGCTCCGGAAAGCGCAAATCGTAGCAGACCGAAAGTCCGACCTTGCCGAACGGCGCATCAAAACTTGTAATTTCAGCGCCATGCATGATAGTGCGCGCCTCATCGTACGATTCCTCGCCGCGGGTAAAGCTGAACAAATGGATCTTGTCATACCGTGCGATCCGCACACCGGCGGGGTCATATACGATCGAGCTATTCAATACCTTGCCCGGTTCCGCGGTTGCCATCGGCAGCGTGCCGCCGATCAGCCAGATCCGATGTTCGCGCGCCATGTCTGACATGAATTTCTGAATCGGCCCGACATCAGGAAGTTCCGCATAAGCTATCTTGTCGGCTTCCTGCATCCCCATAGCCGGCCAGTATTCGGGTAGGAGCACGAGTTGTGCGCCTTGTTGCACCGCTTGTGCAATCAAGCGCCGTGCCGTTGCGAAATTCTCTTCCAGCACGGGCGTGGACACCATTTGCACAGCAGCGATCTTGATAGTTGTATTAGTCATATTTTCAGCCAGCTTTCTCCATGCCGTCCATCGATGAAGCGGGCGCTTTCGGTTCGGTTTTCGCCTTGCGTTCCAGCTTCGTTACAACCGGATCCTTCCACGGTCCGGTAATCTGATATTCATATGTAAATGCGCGTATTAAGGGTTCGCGCAGGAACAATTGCGCCAAAAAACTGCCCACGCCAATGACCGGGTTGACTGCCAGCGCGTACACGACCGATGCGGCACCGGCATTGATTTCGGGGAGTACCACCACATGCATATTTTGCGATTCATTGGCAATGTCGGCAGTGCCATCCATCAGCACTGTCGCGTTTACGCTGCGCATCTTGAAATTGTCAGTCTTGACCAAGCCTTGCGCTATGTTTGCAGTGGCAGCAATGCCGTCAAACGAAAATCCTTCCGAAAACACATCTCGGAAATCCAGTGTCAAGCGGCGGGGCAATGCCTGCAGACTCAGCACCCCTAGTAGCTTGGCTGCCCCCGGGTCTACTTTCAGGAACTGTCCCCTCGTCAGATCCAGCTTGAACTGGCCGGACAGGCTCGGAATATCCAGTCCAAACGGTAGCCCTTTCCAATTGATATCACCGTCCATTTTACCCTTGCCGCCGCGCAGCACATTGCTGAAACCGAACCGGTCGAGCAGTTTTCCAGCGTTGCCGATCTCGAGCTCATACACCAGATTGGAGACATTGTTGCCATCCTTGGCGCTCCATTTTCCGGACGCCTTCAGTTCGGCATCCGGGTTCACGAGCGACAATTTATTGATGTGCCATTCCCTTGTCGCGGGTGCCACTATGTTATTGGCGGCCAATTCAAGGCGGCCCAATTTCTTGCCAAACAATTCGAAATTTTCAGCCACGATATCCAGACTCGGAATCTGCGTCGACGCATGCTTTCCTTCCAGTAGAT
The DNA here is from genome assembly GCA_966250375.1 of uncultured Oxalobacteraceae bacterium. Lineage (GTDB taxonomy): Bacteria > Pseudomonadota > Gammaproteobacteria > Burkholderiales > Burkholderiaceae_D > CAMLDH01. The sequence continues at coordinate 56,388 of CBINHE010000011.1, read as the reverse complement.
CCGTCACATCCAATGCGGCGGACTTTGGAATGATCAAGGACGCCAAGCGTGCGCTTACCTTGCCCAGCCCTTGTCCCGCCTGCCCCTCGTTCCATGTCACATAACCGGACGCCTGCTCGGAATCGATATTGGCCTGCCATACGCCTTTCTGATGCGACGCGCCGACCACCACGTTATCCAGCTTTTTGCCGATCACAATCAACTCGCTCGCGTGTGCGGCCAACACCTCCGGTTCAATGTATTGTGCGATGTTTAACGCATCGGGCGCACTTGTGGCGCCGGCGCTTTTTTGCTTGTCGCTGCCGACGATCGACGTCACCATATTGCTCCAGGCATCGATATTGAGCGACTTCAAGCTGACATTCGCAATCAACCCGCTATCGGGCTGCGGTGCCGGTACGTTGACGCCGATGCCGCCGCGCACCACCTGCCATGCCGCATTTCTTTCCTGCGACTTCTGGCGCACATACCGAGCGGCGATCGCGGAACCCAGCGACAATTTCATCTCGTCGCGTGTTGTTGCGGCTTCGTCCGCCGGCAAAGCCGTCAATTCGAATTTCAACGGCAGACTCTCATTTGCAGCCTTGCGTAACGGCACTGGAAAATCAATCCCCATTCCTTGCATACTCGACTCGACCACGATTTCCGGGCGCTTATTTTTAATGCTGATCGACGCGTTATAGCGGGTGCTGCCCGTAATGCGTTGCGACAAGCGTTGCATGGCCGGCGTGGGGTAAGCCTTGCGAAGACCGGCTGACGACATGCTTCCCTCGGCCTTGATCACGATACTGCCGTCGCGCTGGCTGCCGCCCGTGACTGTAAGCGGTCCTCCGACGAAATTGGCCTTGATGCCTTTGAGCGTCAAGCCTCGTTCGTTGAAATCCAGCTTTCCTACAGTCGACAACAATGGCGGCATGGCGTTTTGCAGGGTTACCTCATTGTTTGCAAACTGCAGCGTGCCCTCCACCTTGGATTCAATAAGGCGCATTAACGGCAACTGCAATTTCAGCGCAAGCTTGGCATTGCCGCCGGCCCTGGTTTCTTCGGTAAAGTGCCCGATCCATTCCGACACCGGGCTGTCCACCGTATAGCGGACAAAGTCTTGCAATGATCCGTCAACGCTGCCGTCAGCCACCAGCAGCATGTCGTGCGCCAATAGATCAGCAATGCTCACTTTGGCCTTGGATATTGCAACGCCGTGCGTTTTGGCGCTCTCGGCATTGATCTCCATGCGCGTACGGTCAAATTCAATGGTGCCGTTAATCTCTTCCAGTTGCGGCCACAATGGCGCTTTACCATCCTTGGCAAAGTGACCGGGTGAATAATTCAGCTTGCCATTTTCGATTTTGCCGGCGACGGTGAATTCGCCGACAGGCTTGTCATTCGGTGACGTGGCGTGAAACGGAAACCGCGCCAGATCGCCCTTCAGCTTGATGCGGACATCCTTGGCGATGCCGTCTTGCAAACTGCCTGTGAGCCAGTCGCGCAAATGTTCCGGTGTTTGCCGCGGCAGATAACGGCCGATCTTGTTGATGTCAAATCGAGCGATATGTGCCGTCATGTCGATCGCGCCAAAATGTTTGCCGTTCGGTGGCGCAAGCGGCATCAAGTGCTTGCCTGACATCGACGCAATCAGACCGTCCTGAACAAAATCCATCTTGGCTATATCCAGCAGAAGCTGATCTTTCCCCAGGAATATCCAGCTCGCCTGCATATTCAATCGATTGAATTGCATCACCGGTTCGCTGAAATAGTCCGCCACATTGAGCTTGAACTGATCGGAAGCGAGATTAAAAGTGCCGCCTTTATCGTTCGCATCGATGCGTCCGGTCAGATTTTCGAATCCCGGGATCGCGGGTATCGCTGCCTGGGCCGGTGTTTTTTCCGTCTTGGGCCGCGCCGGGCGCGCGGCTTGTGCTTTCATCGACAAGTCAATGAATTGTCCTTTTATGCTGTACGACGATATAGCGGGATAAATTCCCTGCCATTGCGCGGAAAAATCCTTCACCTGTCCGCTCGGCGAAGCATCGGCTAAAATCCGGCGCTGCGCCGCCGGCAACGGCAAACGCTCGACAAAATTTGCCAGCGTATGCAAGTCCAGCGATTTGGCCTTGATTTCGGTTTTTCCCGGATGGCCGTTTTTAGCAGGAATGAAAGTTTCACTGATTGTTGTCGCTGGCAAAATCAGGCCATCATCGGTCTGCAATGAAAAATCGGTCAACGAAATCGAGTGCCCTTGTCCGCCGAACGTCAAGGCTCCATCCGTCAGCTTCGGATCGAATTCTTCGCGCATGGATACCCGTCCGGTCACTTGCACCAAGTTCAAGGGTTGCAAGTCTTTTCCAAGCTGGGTCGATACATTTGACAACATCAGGTCGGCAGTAAAATCGGCAACTTTGGCACGATCAAAATTCAGCCACGCGCGTACCGCGCCTTTGCCTTGCTGTACTTTGATTGGATAGTCGACATAGGCTTTCCAAACTGCCAGATCGGTATTCTCCAAATCAGCATACAGTTCACCAGTCCATTGTGAGGGGTCGGATATCTTTCGTGCAAAGTACGGATGATCAAAAGCGGCACGCACCTCAAGTGGTGCGGCAAACGATGCAGGCGGCGTTGCCTTGAACGCAAGCCTGTGATGCTGCCAATCATTACGCAAAACGAACGTAATGCCCTCCAGCGCCAATTCCGATGCACCACGCTGATCATCGTTCCAGCGCAGTCGCCCATCGCGGATCACGATTTCGCGCTGCGACAAGACCCAGTCGGCACCCTTGCCATCGCCACTTTTTTTAGTGTCGATCAAAATGCCCGCCACAAATAAATTGCCTTGTGCATCGCGCTGTATATCCAGATCGGGGCGGCTGATTACAAGCTTGTGAAGCCGCACATCGGCGGCAAGAACCGACCACCACGAAAAGGTGGCTGCGACTCCCGGCAAATTCAATGCCTCGCGGCCGTTCTTGTCATGAATCACCACCCCGCCGAGGAACAGATACGGCCGCAAGCCTTTCCAGGACGCGTAAATTGTTCCAATTGACACCGGCTTGCCGATCGCGCGCGATGCTAATTGCTCGACGTCCGTCTTGTAATAGTCGATATTAGGCAAAATGCCGTAACGAAGCGTTAAAAGCAATGCACAAAAAATGAAGTAGGCAACCACCGCCAATTTGAACAAGGCTCCAAGCGTATGGTGAGTGGCGATATTGGCATAATTACAACAATGCTTGGTAAGACGCCAATAAAATGCGAATCGCCGAATGGCCGGCTCTATAGGGATGGGGTTTTGGGACATCAATTAGAAAGTAAGTGAAGCAGCTCGACGTAGAATAAAATAGCTTTTAGCATTATCGAGGGTAGCCGCCAGTTTGCTATTCGCAATAGGGCTACCTTCACGAAAATTCGATACTGACACTAATACCCTCTTCCACATTGTGACTCGATCCTCTTTGACCAGTATGGTTGCTTCACGGTTCTATAGCCGCTGGGTCAACGCCGATGCTATGCGCGCACGTATGGTAGCGGATTTTGCGAAATTATTGCCATCCTCCACGATTTTTGCTCAAGTTTTACAGAAAGAAACGGCAAGTGGCACGTCCTTGCCCGCTGCAATGCGCCGCCTGCGCAACTTGGTGGTCGCGACCCTGATTGAACGCGATTTGCTGGGGCATGCCGATTTAGCCGAAGTCGTGGCTGTCATGACGGCATTTGGTGACTTTGCGGTACAAACCCATCTGGCGGCATTGAGCGCCGAACTGACTGCGCTCTACGGCTTGCCGATCGGCGAAGAATCGGGTGTGGTCCAAGAACTGATCGTGCTCGGCATGGGCAAGCTCGGCGGCGGCGAATTGAATGTTTCATCCGATATCGACCTCATTTTCTGCTATCCGGAAGACGGCGAAACATTAACCAGTTCCGCCGATCAGCGCACGCTCTCGAATCATGAATTTTTTACGCGGCTCGGTAAAAAGTTGATTGGTGCATTATCGGAAATCACTGAAGACGGTTTTACGTTTCGCGTCGATATGGCCTTGCGGCCGAATGGCGCCTCCGGCCCGCTGGCCGCAAGCTTCGGCATGATCGAGGAATATTTGATCGTGCAAGGGCGTGAATGGGAGCGTTACGCATGGGTCAAGGCGCGTGCATTGACTGGACGAGTGGAAGACATCGCCACACTGGAAAGCATCGTCAAACCGTTTGTATACCGGCGCTACCTGGATTTCGGTTCGATCGAAGCATTGCGCAACATGCATGCGCAAATCCGCGCTGAAGTAACGCGCCAGGAAACACGTCATCCGGACCGCAGCAATAATGTGAAACTGGGGCGCGGCGGTATCCGCGAAATTGAATTTCTGGCCCAAGTATTCCAGCTCATTCGCGGTGGGCGCGACACTGCGCTGCGCGACCGTTCGACTCGCGGCACGCTGCGCACGCTGGCGGACAAGCAGTTACTGTCGCCGCAAGTCGTTGAGCAATTACTTGTTGCGTATTCCTTCCTGCGCAATCTGGAGCACCGCTTGCAATATCTGGATGATGCGCAAACCCATACCTTGCCGCCGAATGAAATGGACCGGCTGACCGTCGCGCGCATGATGGGCTTTGCCGATGTGGCATCGTTGTTGCACGAACTGGAAGCGCAACGTGCATTCGTCGCCGGGCAATTCGACGCCATTTTCAGCGAAAAAAATGGCCGCTCACCCCGCACTCGGTCTAGTGACAAGGCGTCGATCAACCAGGAATTTCACGCCGTATTGTCGGGCACCGATAACTCTGAATCGGTTGCAGCCCATCTGACCGCACTTGGATTCGATGATGCACCTGCAGCCACGCACCGTCTGCTGGCGACCTTGCAATCGCCGCGCCTGCAGTCATTGCCGGGATCCAGTCGTCACAAGCTGATGTCATTAGTCAATACTGCATTGACCTTCATTGCGAAGAACAGCGAATCGCGTGCCGCGACATTGACCCGCCTGCTGGATTTTTTTGAAGCGATCGCTCGCCGTGCTGCCTATCTTGCGCTATTAACCGAATATCCACAGGCGCTGGAACGTGTGGTCAGGATGATGAAGGCGAGCGATTGGGCGGCAAAATACCTGACGCGCCATCCCATACTTCTGGATGAATTGCTGGATGAGCGATCCCTGAATGGGACGCCTGATTGGGCCGCGTTTACACGCGATTGCCAGCAACAGCTTGATGCAGCGGCTGGCGACACCGAACGTCAGATGGATATGCTGCGCGAGATGCACCATGCGCAGCTATTTCGGCTATTGGCGCAGGATCTGGAAGGCAAACTGACCGTCGAACGTCTAGCCGATCACTTGTCGGCATTGGCAGACGCGCTGGTTGCCGTGACGGTGCAGGCGGTATGGCAGACGATTGCCAACCGGCATCGGGACGTTCCGAAATTCGCGGTCATTGCGTACGGCAAACTGGGCGGCAAGGAACTCGGTTATGCATCAGACCTTGACGTGATTTTCCTGTATGACGACGATCATCCAGATGCCCCCGGACTGTACGCGAAGCTGGCGCAGCGCTTCATTACCTGGATGACCAGCCATACGCCGGCCGGCATCCTGTTCGACATCGATGTCGCATTGCGTCCCGATGGTGCCAGCGGCTTGCTGGTATCGACAATTTCTGCATTTGAAAAATATCAGGCGGCATCGGCTTGGGTCTGGGAACATCAGGCGCTGACGCGTGCTCGTTTCTGCGCCGGCGACACCGCCATCGGTGCGCGTTTCGAAGCGATTCGGGAAAGCGTGCTGCGCAAGCCGCGCGATGAAGCGGCATTGAAGCAGGACGTGCTATCGATGCGCAAAAAAATGCGCGATGCCCACCTGAATCGTTCGACACTATTCGACTTGAAACACGATGCCGGCGGCATGATCGATATCGAATTCATCGTCCAGTTTTTAGTGCTGAACCATGCTGCGCAATATCCGCAATTAACAGGAGACATCGGCAATATCGCGTTGCTGAAATTGTGCGGCGACTTGGGATTAATCGACCGGGCCTTGGCTGGAAATGTCGCGGATACTTATCGCACATTCCGCAAGCTGCAGCATCAAATTCGCTTGCAAGGGGAAGAACACGCGCGCGTTGAGACCGGGCGAGTAACGTCAGAAATCGATAGCGTCAAACAACTCTGGGGCAAGTGTTTCTCACTTTAGCTTTCCGCAAATCGCTTCGAGGATAGAGCCTTTTGACATGCGGCGAAGGTATGCAAAAAGTAGTGCAAGCCTCCTGTCTGCACTACCATAAAAAGTTTTGACGGCCTCTGTTTTTATAGTAAAGCCGCGCCAAAACGCTCGACACGTGGCAAATAATACTTATCGGTATCCAGCGAGAACACTACGCGCTTGACCTGCCCTGTCAACAACTCGCGCTTCACGAATCCGATATAACGCGAATCCTTGCTGTTATCGCGGTTGTCTCCCAACATTAAATATTCGCCTTGCGGTACCGTGACCGGCCCGAATGAGCGCATCGCTGCCCGGCCCGGCATCACGATAATCGGGCGTTGCTTGCCAAAAATTTGTTCATTCAATATCCGTTGCTCGCCCTCATAGTGCGGCGTCAAATGCGTTGCGGTCTCACCGGTCACGGGATCATAAGAAGCGCGGACGCCATTGATCATTAATTGTTCGTCATGCATTTCCACCACGTCCGCCGGCACGCCAACCACACGCTTGACAAGTCGCACGCCATCCTCCGGCGAACTAAACGTCACGATATCGCCGCGCTGCGGATCGGCAATGTGCTTCACAATCACATCGGTAAACGGAATCTTGATGTCATACGCCAAACGGTCCGAGATGATCCGGTCGCCTATCATCAAGGTTGGATACATCGAGCTTGAGGGCACGCCATACCAATCTGCAATGGCGCTGCGCACGACCACCATGCCGAACAGAAAAAATAAAAAACCTTTATTTTCCGTGATCCATTTTTTCAGGTTCAACATGCCAATCTCCGTGAAGAACTGCAAAAGCCAAGAACATCAATATAGCAAAATACATAAAAAAACACCCCAACAAGTGGGGCGTTTTCAGGATGAGTCAGGGCAGGGTATGCACTCTGCCCTACATTCTTGATAATTATTTACAGCACAATTACTTGGCGGACATCAATGCAACCGTAGTATCGAGCATGCGGTTTGAGAAGCCCCATTCATTGTCGTACCAGGACGAGACTTTCACCAGACGCCCGGACACTTTGGTCAGCGTGGAATCAAAGTTGCTCGATGCCGGATTGTGGTTGAAATCGACCGATACCAGCGGTTCGGTCTGGTACGTCAGGATCCCTTTCAATGCGCCTTCGGAGGCATCTTTCATGATCGCATTGACTTCCTCGGTCGTGGTGTCGCGCGCGGCGATGAACGACAGGTCGACGATCGAGACATTGATGGTCGGCACGCGAATCGCATAACCATCGAGCTTGCCGTTCAACTCCGGCAACACCAGGCCGACTGCGGCAGCCGCGCCAGTCTTGGTCGGGATCATCGATTGCGTAGCGGAACGGGCGCGGCGCAAATCTTCATGCATCACGTCGGTCAATACCTGGTCATTGGTGTACGAATGCACGGTTGTCATCAAGCCGTTCAACAGGCCGATCTTGTCGTTCAGTGGTTTAGCCAAAGGCGCGAGGCAATTGGTGGTGCACGATGCATTCGAAATCACGGTATCGGACGCTTTCAGCACGTCCTGGTTAACGCCGAACACGATGGTGGCATCGACATCCTTGCCGCCGGGGGCGGAGATGATGACTTTTTTCGCGCCGCCCTTGATGTGCGCGGAGGCTTTTTCTTTGGTGGTGAAAAAACCGGTGCATTCGAGCACGACGTCGACATTCAATTCGCCCCATGGGATGTCAGCCGGATTGCGCTGCGCGAATACGCGGATCTTGTCGCCGTTGACGATCATGAAATCGCCATCGACCGTGACGGTGCCGGGGAACTTGCCGTGCGCGGTATCGTAGCGGGTCAGATGGGCGTTGGATTGAGCATTGCCGAGGTCGTTGATGGCGACGATCTGGATGTCATTTTTTTTGCCGCCTTCGTAATGAGCACGAAGGATGTTGCGGCCGATGCGGCCATAGCCATTGATTGCAACACGGATAGTCATGGTTTTCTCCTAGAAACAAAAATTCAGCAAATTCAAAACAAGCTTACCATTGGAGGACAGCGTTAAGCGCAGCGGTATCCGTGTCCTCGACATTTCATATGCGAGACAGCATTCAGCGCGGCGGCACCCTGCCCTCCAACATTTCGTATCATCACGCAAGCGTCCGCTTGACCGCGGCCACCACGTTGTCGGTGGTGAAGCCGAAATGCTTGAACAGCACACCGGCCGGCGCCGATTCGCCGAACGTGTCGATACCGACCACCGCGCCTTCCAGGCCGACATACTTGTACCAGAAGTCGGTGACACCGGCTTCGACCGCCACGCGCGGCAAGCCTTTCGGCAATACGCTTGCCTTATACGCTGCGTCTTGGCGATCGAACACGTCAGTCGACGGCATCGATACCACGCGCACCGCAACGCCTTGCTTGCCGAGTTCGTCGGCGGCTTTCATCGCGAGATCAACTTCGGAACCGGTAGCGATCAGGATCGCTTTCGCATCGGTTACATCTTTCAATATGTAACCGCCGCGGTTGATGTTGGCGATCTGTTCCGCCGTGCGTTCCTGGTAAGGCAGATTCTGGCGCGAGAAAATCAAGGTGGTCGGGCCATGCTGGCGCTTGACTGCGTGTTCCCACGCCACGGCCGATTCGACCGTGTCGCACGGACGCCAGTTATCCAGATTCGGGATCAGGCGCAGGCTCGATACGTGCTCGACCGATTGATGGGTCGGGCCGTCTTCGCCGAGGCCGATCGAATCATGCGTGAAGACGAAGATCGAACGAATCTTCATCAGTGCCGCCATGCGCAAGGCATTGCGGCTGTAGTCAGAGAAGGTCAGGAAGGTAGCGCCGAACGGAATGTAACCGCCATGCAGCGCAATGCCGTTCATGATTGCGCTCATGCCGAATTCGCGCACACCGTAGTTGATGTGATTGCCCGGTTGATCGGCACGCACAGCGACGCATTCTTTCCAGTTGGTCAGATTGGAGCCGGTCAAATCAGCCGAGCCGCCCAGAAATTCCGGCAATACCGGCGCCAGTGCCTGAATCGCATTCTGGCTGGCTTTGCGGGTGGCGATGGTTTCTTTTTTCTCTACGCAGGTAGCAACATAGGCATCGACGGTCTGGTTGAAATTGCCTGGCAATTCGCCCTTCATACGGCGCAGCAACTCGCCCGCTTGTTGCGGATAGCGCTCGTCGTACGCCTTGAACAAGGCCTCCCACTCGCCCTGCACCGTTTCGCCCTGTGCTTTCGCATTCCAGCCGGCGTATACATCGGCCGGGATTTCAAACGGCGCCGACATCCAGTTCAATGCTTCACGCGTCGCGCCGATTTCCTTGTCACCCAATGCCGCCCCATGTACGTCGTGGGTGCCGGCCTTGTTCGGACTGCCTTTGCCGATCACGGTTTTGCAGCAGATCAGGGTCGGTTTGTCGGATGATTTCGCCTGCTTGATGGCGGCATCGACCGCTTCGATATTGTGCCCATCGACGCTGCGTATCACATTCCAGCCATAGGCTTCGAAACGCTTGGGCGTATCGTCTTGGAACCAGCCTTCGACGTGCCCGTCGATCGAAATGCCGTTGTCGTCATACAGCACAATCAGCTTGGACAAACGCAAGGTGCCGGCCAGCGAGCACACCTCATGCGAAATGCCTTCCATCAAGCAACCGTCGCCGACGAATGTGTAGGTATAGTGATCGACGATGTCAAAGCCGGGTTTGTTGAACTCGGCGGCGAGCAGCTTTTCCGCCAGCGCCATGCCGACCGCATTGCTCAAGCCTTGGCCGAGCGGACCGGTGGTGGTTTCGACACCCGGCGTCACGTGCACTTCCGGATGTCCCGGGGTCTTGGAATGCATTTGACGAAAATTGCGGATTTCATCCATCGACAGATCGTAGCCGGTCAAATGCAGCAGCGCATAATGCAGCATCGAACCATGTCCATTCGACAGCACGAAGCGGTCGCGGTTGATCCAGTGTGGATTGGCCGGATTATGACGATAGTGCTTACTCCACAGGGCGACGGCGATTTCCGCCATTCCCATCGGCATGCCGGGGTGACCGGAGTTGGCTTTTTGTACGGCATCCATCGCCAATGCACGGATTGCATTAGCCATTTTCGTGGTGGGGAGCATTGAGGTCATGGTATTTAAGCGTAGGGCGGGACAGGGCAAGATTTACATCCAGGCAACGTTACCCCTGCCCAACAAATTAAGTTTAATGTGCGTGGCGTTTAAGATGGATAGAAAATACGTTGCTGCAAAACCTCGCATTTTACCAGAGTGATGCACAGGGATTAAAATTGAAATCCGGTCTCTTGTCATGAAACAAGCATGCCCGCCTGTTGCGCGGCACTCCACTCCATGCAGTATCACCATGAATTAGTGCACATCATGAAACGGCATTTTGTCTTTTTGCGGGGAATGAATTAGATGCCCCGATTTTATTGCCCTCAAGGGCTGTCCATCGGCGCCCTCATTACGCTGCCGGACAGCGTTGCCCACCACATACAAGTGGTGCGTCTTGCAGTAGGCGAACACATTACCTTGTTTAATGGAGACGGTGGCGAATACACGGCGACCCTTTCCAGCATTGAAAAAAAACGGGTACACGCCGAGATCAAGACGTTTTCGCCACGCGAAGCGGAACTACCCTACGCGATTACCTTGGCGCAGGCATTACCGGAAGCGTCGAAAATGGACTGGATCATCGAAAAGGCGGTTGAACTCGGTGCTATCGCGATCCAGCCATTGAATACGCAACGTTGCGTGGTCAGGCTGTCCGGCGAGCGCGCGGTGAAACGGCATAGCCATTGGCAAGGCGTCATCGTGTCCGCAGCGGAGCAAAGCGGGCGCAACCGGCTGCCGATTTTGGCTGAACTCGCCGATTTCCATAGCTGGCTCGGCCAGCACGATCTGCATCCCCGGATACTGCTAACGCCACGCGCCGAGCAACCCTTATCCGATTGGGCACGTCACCATCCGCCACAGTCGGTCGCATTGATTATCGGGCCGGAAGGCGGATTGACCGAGCAGGAAGAAAACACTGCGCGCGCGCAAGGCGCACTAGCGCTCTCGATGGGGTCCAGGGTGTTGCGAACCGAGACGGCCGGATTGGCCGCGCTGGCGGCACTCAATGCGGTTTGGGGTGAAATGTAATACAGTAGTTTGGATAGTCGAACTTGCAACACGGAAAACAGACGGAAAGCATTTATAATCGGAGGTTTTTGCGGCAAATTCCTAACCAAACCTCCATGAAGGTATTTCGCGGACTTCCCAAGGCAGAATCGCGCGCACCATGTGCGCTGACAATTGGCAACTTCGACGGCGTGCATTGCGGCCATCAGGCGCTGCTGGCACGCGTGTGCGAGGCTGCCAGTGAACTAGGAGTGGAAGCGGCGGTCATGACGTTCGAGCCGCATCCGCGCGAATTCTTCGCGCAACTGGCCGGCGATTTATCCAGAGCACCGACACGCATCGCGAATTTGCGCGACAAGCTGCAATCGCTGGCCAATACCGGCATCGACCGCGTCATCGTCGAGCATTTCAATGCGCATTTTGCGGCACTATCGCCGCAAGATTTCATTGAAAAAATCTTGGTGCAAGGCTTGCATGTGAAATGGCTGATGGTCGGTGAAGATTTCTGCTTTGGCGCCAAGCGCGCCGGGAATCTGGCAACGCTCATCGAAGCCGGCAAGCGTTATGGTTTCCATGTCGAAGCATTGCCAGCAGTCTTGAATGACGGCAAACGCATCTCCTCTTCCACCGTGCGTAATGCATTGGCACAAGGCGATTTCAACCATACAAAACAACTGCTGGGCCATCCATACGCGATTTCCGGGCACGTGATCCACGGAAAAAAGCTGGGACGCACGATCGGCTTTCCGACACTGAACTTGCGCGTTGCGCATAAGCGTCCTGCTTTGTCGGGTGTGTTCGTGGTACAGGTGCATGGTCTGGCCGACCAACCGTTGCCGGGTGTTGCCAGTTTGGGTGTGCGCCCTACCGTAGACGACAGTGGCCAGGTATTGCTGGAAACTTATATTTTTGATTATGTACAACAATGCTACGGCAAAGTGATCCAGGTGGAATTCCTGAAGAAGTTACGTGACGAAGAAAAATATATCGATTTGCCGACGCTGATCGACGCGATTGCACGCGACGTGGATGATGCACGCGCGTATTTCAAACAAGTAGTCAGTCAGGTTGAATTGCAGGATATATGCCGAGTCGATTGGAAGTGAACGTAAGGCGCCGAGCACAGACAGGGTGGCTCTCCTGTCGAGCATCAGTTACGCCGCAATCGCCTTCGAGCGGCCGGCACTACCCTGTAATTCAGCCTGACTAAGGTGATTTCCGTAAATGAATATCCCTTGGTCGTGGTGCAGACGGGATGCGATGCAAGGCGTGCCGTGTGGCGGGCCACACAAGCGAGGAACAACGCAGCAGCGCGCTCGTATGCGCCGCGAAAATGGGATATTCATTGACGGAAATCACCTAACTACTAAGTGCAGGTCTCCGCACCTGCATAGCGACGCAGACGCGGAGACCTGCACCACCTTACGATTGAAACTATCATGTCCGAACCAAAGAACAAGTATCCGGTCAACCTGACCGAAACGCCTTTCCCGATGCGTGGCGATCTGGCCAAACGCGAGCCGAAATGGGTGAAGGAATGGCAAGAGAAAAAGATCTATCAGCGAATTCGCAAGGCGTCCAAAGGCCGTCCGAAATTCGTGCTGCACGACGGCCCGCCGTATGCGAACGGCGACATCCATATTGGCCACGCGGTCAACAAGATCCTGAAAGACATGGTAATCAAGACCCGTCAACTGGACGGCTTTGATGCGCCCTACGTTCCCGGCTGGGATTGCCATGGCATGCCGATCGAAATCCAGATCGAAAAGCAGCACGGCAAAGGCTTGCCGACGGCAGACGTGCTGGCCAAATCGCGCGCCTATGCAACAGAACAAATCGAACGACAAAAGAAAGACTTCATCCGCCTCGGCGTATTGGGCGAATGGGATCGTCCGTACAAAACCATGGATTTCGGCAACGAAGCCGATGAGCTACGCGCACTCGGCAAGATTCTGGAAAAAGGTTACGTGTATCGCGGGCTGAAGCCGGTCAACTGGTGCTTTGACTGCGGCTCGGCATTGGCCGAAGCGGAAGTCGAATATCAGGACAAGCGCGACCCGGCAATCGATGTCGGCTTCCCGTTTGCGGAACACGACAAGATCGCCCACGCATTCGGACTCGACAAACTGCCGACCGACAAGGGCTATGTGGTTATCTGGACCACCACGCCATGGACCATCCCGGCCAATCAGGCATTGAATGTGCATCCGGATCATCGCTACGCGCTGGTACAGACCGAACGCAACGGCGAAGCACTGCTGCTGATCCTGGCGGTGGAGTTGGTCGCCTCTTGCCTGCAACGCTACGGCATGGAGGGCAAGATCATCGCTACCGCCGGTGGCGAGGCCTTATCGATGCTGAAATTCAAGCACCCGTTCGCGACTGCGGATCAGGGCTACGACCGCTATTCGCCGATCTATGTTAGCGACTATGTGACGCTCGATACCGGCACCGGCATCGTGCACTCGGCGCCTGCATACGGCTTGGATGACTTCATTTCGTGCAAATCGCATGGCATGGCGGACGACGAAATTCTGAAGCCGGTAATGGGCGATGGCAAATACGCGTCGTGGCTGCCCTTCTTCGGCGGCATGACGATCTGGGAAGCCTCCAAGCCGATCTGCGCCAAACTCGAAGAAGTCGGCTCACTCTTCAAGCTGGTGATGTTCGATCACAGCTACATGCACTGCTGGCGCCACAAGACACCGATCATCTACCGCGCAACCTCGCAATGGTTTGCCGGCATGGATGTGCAACCGAAAGACGGCGGCCCAAGCTTGCGCGAAACCGCACTGGCCGGTATCGAAGCGACCGTCTTCTATCCCGGCTGGGGCAAGGCACGCCTGCACGGCATGATTGCCAACCGTCCGGACTGGACCCTCTCGCGCCAACGCCAATGGGGCGTGCCGATGGCGTTCTTCGTACACAAGGAAACCGGCGAACTGCATCCGCGCACACCAGAGCTGCTGGAAGCGATCGCCCAGCGCGTCGAGCAAAGTGGTATCGAAGCATGGCAGGCGCTTGATCCGAAAGAATTACTCGGCGACGAGTCGGCGATGTATGTGAAAAACAAGGACACGCTCGATGTCTGGTTCGATTCCGGCACCACGCATCAAACCGTCTTGCGCGGCTCGCACGCGGACGAATCGAAATTCCCGGCCGATCTGTACCTGGAAGGCTCGGACCAGCATCGCGGCTGGTTCCATTCATCGCTGCTGACCTCGGCCATGTTGAACGGCCGTGCGCCGTACGATGCGTTGCTCACACACGGTTTCGTGGTTGATGGCGACGGCAAGAAAATGTCGAAGTCGGTAGGCAATGTGGTCGCGCCGCAAAAGGTGTCCGATACGCTCGGCGCCGATATCCTTCGGCTCTGGGTAGCATCAACCGATTATTCGGGTGAACTGTCGATCTCCGACGAGATCCTCAAACGCGTCACCGAAGCGTATCGTCGCATCCGCAACACGCTGCGCTTCTTGCTGGCCAATACATCGGATTTCGATCCGGTCAAAGATGCGGTGCCGGTGGCCGACCTGCTTGAAATCGACCGCTATGCGATCGTGCACATGGCGGCATTGCAGGCGGATATTCTGCGGCATTACAAAGCGTATGAATTCCATCCGGTGGTGTCGAAGCTGCAGATGTACTGCTCCGAGGATTTGGGCGGCTTCTATCTCGACATCCTGAAGGACCGTTTGTACACCGGCGGCGCGACTTCACATGCACGCCGCTCGGCGCAGACGGCGATCTGGCACATCACGCAATCCCTGCTGCGCGTGATGGCGCCGATCCTGTCGTTTACTGCGGAAGAGGCGTGGGCGGTGTTCGCCGGCAAGGAAGCGTATGCGGCAAGCGATGAAACGATTTTCACGCAAACTTATTATGCTTTGCCGGAAGTCACAGGTGCCGAAGTCTTGCTGGGCAAATATGCGGCATTGCGTGAACTGCGGGCAGTAGTGACCAAGCAGCTGGAAGAAGTACGGATTGCCGGTAGCATCGGTTCCTCGCTGCAAGCCGAGGTCGAAATCAAGGCCAGCGGCGACAAGTATGCGCTGCTCGCCGGTCTGGGCGACGATCTGAAATTTGTGCTGATCACGTCGCAGGCCAGCGTGACGCAGGTGGCGACCGAAGCCGAAGAAGCGATTGTCGTTACGCCATCCTCGCAGCAAAAATGCGAGCGCTGCTGGCATTACCGCGCCGATGTCGGTGCGCACGCCGAGCATCCCGGGATTTGCGGGCGCTGCGTCAGTAATTTATTCGGTGACGGTGAAGCGCGAAAGTTTGCTTGAAACTGATGTTGCGCACATTCGCCAACATTTCCTCCTTGTAGCTCCTTCCCCTCGGCGTAGGGGGGAGTGAAACCCAAAACATAGTCCATATGGCCAATAGAAAAAGTTATTCATCTTCACCCAGTTCCAGTCTGACGCCATGGCTTGGTATCGCCACCATTGTGATCCTGCTCGACCAGTTAACCAAGATCACGATTTCCAAGTTATTCGCCTACGGCGCATCGTATTCACTCACGTCGTTCTTCAACCTGGTATTGGTATACAACAAAGGTGCAGCATTCAGCTTTCTCGCCGCCGAATCCGGCTGGCAGCGTTATTTCTTCATTGCCTTGGGCATCGCCGCCGCACTCTTCATTGTGTATCTGCTGAAGCGCCATTCTGGACAGCATTTATTTTGCTGGGCACTTGCACTCATTCTGGGCGGCGCAATCGGCAATGTGATTGACCGGGTCATGTATGGCCACGTGATCGACTTCCTCGATTTCCATGTACGCGGCTGGCATTGGCCAGCATTTAATGTTGCCGATAGCGCGATCTGCATTGGTGTGGCGCTGTTCGTCATCGATGAATTAAAGCGCGTCAACCGATAATCTGATTTGGCAGTGCAGGCCTTTATGCTTGCAGCACAATGCAAACACAGGCACAAAGGCCTGCACTACTGGAGTTCCCGTGGATCTTGCTGACAAAAAAATCGTGTTGGGTCTGACCGGTGGTATCGCCTGTTACAAGGTGGCGGAATTTACGCGCGCATTGACCAAAGCCGGCGCATCGGTACAGGTGGTGATGACACAAGCAGCAACGCAATTCATCACGCCGATAACGATGCAGGCGCTGTCCGGCCAGACCGTCTATACAGATCAATGGGATGCGCGCATCGGCAACAACATGCCGCATATCGATTTGACACGCGATGCGGATGCGGTTGTGATTGCGCCCTGCTCCGCCGACTTTATCGCCAAACTGGCGCATGGCGCATGCGATGATCTGCTGTCGACCTTGTGCGTGGCGCGCCGGATGAGCTTGCCGCTGCTGGTGGCACCGGCGATGAATGTCGAGATGTGGCAAAACCCGGCAACCCAACGCAATGTCGCACAACTCAAGGCGGACCACATTGGCGTTCTGGGCCCGGATGCAGGAGAACAGGCGTGCGGCGAAACCGGCATGGGCCGCATGCTGGAAGCGGAACAATTGCTGGAAGAAGTGATTGCCGCCTTCTGTCCGAAAGCGCTGACAGGCAAACGCATCCTGATTACCGCCGGCCCCACCTTCGAGCCGATTGATCCGGTACGCGGCATCACCAATCTATCCTCCGGAAAAATGGGTTATGCGATGGCGCGCGCAGCGCGCGAAGCCGGCGCCGATGTCACGATGGTGTCCGGGCCGACCGCACTGCCCACTCCGTATGGCGTCCACCGCATCAATGTCTGCACGGCGCAGCAAATGCATGATGTCGTAATGTCGCACGCCGGCGAAAAAGATATCTTCATCGCAGTTGCTGCAGTGGCCGACTGGCGCATCGCCAATATGAGCGAACAGAAGTTGAAGAAGGACGCTGACGGCAACGTACCCGCGCTTCAGTTCGAGCAGAACCCCGATATCCTCGCCGAAGTTGCCGTATTGCCGAACCGGCCTTACTGTGTCGGTTTTGCCGCCGAATCCGAGAACCTGCTGCAATACGGTGAAGCCAAGCGCCGGAAGAAAAACATCCCGCTTTTGGTCGGCAACATCGGCCATCAAACCTTCGGCAAAGATCAGAATGAGCTGGTGCTATTCGACGACAAGGGCCACACACATCTGCCGCGCGCGGACAAACAAGTCCTGGCACGCCAATTGATTGCCGAGATTGCGGCACGTCTGGGCCCAACATCCGACGCATGAGTGATTTTCGTATGAGTGTGCAGGCGTATGTGCCGGCACTTAATCTCCCCCAAGAAAAAACTCCCGCTTTCACGCGAAGGCGGAGGTTTATCAAACAATCCACCTCAACAACACCCTATGCGGACCGCAACACCATGAAAACCATCAGCGTAAAAATTCTCGATCCACGCATGAAAGAACAAATGCCCGCTTACGCAACATCGGGCAGCGCCGGCCTCGACTTGCGCGCCTGCATCGATGCGCCATTGACCATCAAGCCCGGTGAAACGCATTTGATTCCAACCGGCCTTGCGATTCACATTGCCGATCCCGGCTATGCGGCAATGATCTTGCCGCGCAGTGGAATGGGACACAAACATGGAATCGTTTTGGGGAACTTAGTCGGACTCATTGACTCCGATTATCAAGGGCAACTTATGGTTTCGACATGGAATCGAGGCCAAAGCGAATTCACATTGAATCCAATGGAACGCCTGGCGCAATTGGTCATCGTTCCTGTACTGCAAGTCGGATTTAGTGTGGTCGACGAATTCGACTCAAGCGAACGCGGCGCCGGCGGTTTCGGCAGCACCGGAAAACATTGAGGGGATGTGTATGACGCGTAGCACGATTCAATCTATTGCGCTTCGATGGAAGCAACCGAATGCCCTATTGCAGTTAGCTGTTCTGCCCATCGTATTACTGCTAACCGCCTGCGCAACCCAAACCCCGATTTCCAAAACTGTCAGGCCGACATCACCTGTTGTAATTGCCCCCTCTCCTGCCGTCAGCACTCCTGAACAGGAAGCATTGCGCTCACTGGTATCGCTGCAAGACCGCTTATACCGTGTCGCTGCTCCGCTGCTGGTGAACAATACGGAGCTATGCAAAGGTAAAGCGCGTAATCTGCTCGGCTTCACCGCAAAGAATAAATACTCGTATTCAGCAGACTTTATCGACGCAGCACAGCAAACCTTCGGGCTGAATGAAAGGCTGCAAATAATGGGTGTGCTGGCCGGCAGCGGTGCATCGAAAGCCGGTGTGCAGCGCGGCGATAGCCTGCTGGCGATCGAGGACAGGTTCCTGCCGCTAGGACAGGATGCGGAACGCCAGGCTGCGTCAATTCTCGCACCATTGGTCAATGGCCGCTCCAGCGTCAAGCTGACCGTCATCCGCAATGACACCAGTTTGCTATTGAATATCCCGCTGACGCACGCATGTGCATTCGCCATCGAGCTGGGCAATACCGATAACGTGATTGCCTATGCCGACGGGTATCGCATGATGCTGAGCCGCGGCATGCTGAATTTTGCGCGCACCGATGAGGAACTTGCATACGTGCTGGCCAAGGAAATGGCGCACAACGCGTTAGCGCATCCACAAAAGCAACGCATGAGTGCAACGGTTGGCGGCATCATCGACAATCTGGTTCGCATGCATCCGGACATGAGCACAATGGTTGGAAAAGCCGGCGTCAAAGCAATGCCGCAGAGACTGGATACGGCTGCCGATACGCTGGCGCTGTACATGGTTGCCCGCGCCGGCTATGACATCGACAATGCGCCTGCCTTCTGGCAAAGACTGGCGAGCCAATATCCTGCTACCGTACTCAATGGCTATACCGCGATTCATCCAAGTACGCCTGCGCGCTTGTCAGCAATGGAAAAAACCATTGCGGATATCAGGAGCAAGCGCGGCAGAAGAGCAGCATTGCTGCCTTAGCGCCTATTCCAGCACGGAGATAGGTGCTTGATTCAGGCGACCTTTGCGGCGACCGGCAAGTGGCGCAAACCGATTGGCGATGACGTATCGGCACGCATCGCCTTTTCGATATCGGCGCGCGTCAGTTCCGGCGCGAATTGCAAAATGAAATCAATCGTGTACGAACGCAAATAAGCACCTCGCCGCACTGCCATGCGCGTGACATTCGGCGCGAATAAATGTGGGGCCTCGATCGCGCGCAAGCCACTGCCGCGATTGTGTTCAATCGCCATCGACGCCACGATACCGACTCCTAAACCCAACGATACGTACTGTTGAATCACGTCTGAATCCATCGCGGTCAAGACGATATCGGTCGCAATTTCCGCTCGCTTGAAAGCGTCGTCGATATGGCCACGGCCGGTAAAGCCGACGTCATACGTGATAAGCGGATACGCCGCCAAGTCCTGCAAACTGACAGTTGCATGCGACATCAATGGATGCCCGTCCGGCACCACGATCACATGGTTCCAGCGATAGCACGGAAAAGAAATCAAATCTTCGAACTGACTCAAACCCTCGGTTGCGATACCGATATCCGCCTTGCCCGAAATAACCCATTCCGCGATATGTTCCGGCGAACTCTGCTGCAATGCGATCCGCACTTCCGGAAAGGATTGGCGAAATGTCTGTACCACCTTGGGCAGCACATAGCGCGCCTGCGTATGGGTAGTGGCTATCGTCAGTGTGCCGCTTTTCTGTCCTGAATATTCCCGGCTCGCCTGCTGCAGGTTTTCCGCTTCGAGCAGCAAGCGATCGATGATCTGCAAAATCCCCTTGCCCGGATCGGTCAAGCCGGTCAGACGCTTGCCATTGCGTTCGAAAATATCGACGCCCAATTCCTCTTCCAGTTCGCGAATTTGACGGCTGACACCAGGCTGCGAAGTGAATAAAACATTTGCCACTTCGGTCAGGTTATAGCCGCGGCGAGCCGCTTCACGGATGGAGCGTAGCTGTTGAAAATTCATGTCAAACCCCGATCTTCACGGCTTGGTCGACGAATACATGCAAACGCTTGGGCCGCACCACCAGCATTTCGCCTTCTTTCAATTGCAATTGTGCGAAACGCTCATTGGAAATTACCGCCTCAATCAATTCGGCATTATCATCGCGCTCCAATTCCAGTTGCGCCAGCGGGCCGATCGCATGGGCACGCAGTAGTTGTACCACGATACCTTGGGCACCCGGTCCATATCGGTCAATTTCAAGATCATGTGGACGAACAAAACCGACACCATTCGCGTTTTGCGCCTGCGCATGATCGGGCGCGTCGAAGGCAACGCCGCCGGCATCCATCACTCCCTCATGCACCCGCCCATGGAACAGGTTCACATTCCCCAAAAATCCATAAACGAATGGCGAGGCCGGATAGTTATACACCTCGCTCGGCGAACCGGTCTGCTCGACCTTTCCCTTATTCATCAACACTACCTTGTCAGCGACTTCCAATGCCTCTTCCTGATCGTGCGTGACAAAGATACTGGTCACATGCAAATCGTCATGCAATCGACGCAACCAGCGGCGCAATTCTTTTCTCACTTTCGCATCCAATGCGCCGAACGGCTCGTCCAGCAGCAATACGCGCGGCTCGACCGCCAATGCCCGCGCCAATGCAATCCGTTGCCGCTGCCCGCCGGACAATTGCGGCGGATAGCGATCGGCCAGCCAGTCCAGTTGCACCAGCTCCAGCAATTTGGTCACTTTTTCGCGAATTTGCACCTCGGACGGACGCACATTGCGCGGCTTCACACGCAAGCCGAATGCGATGTTTTCAAAAACGCTCATGTGCTTGAACAATGCATAATGCTGAAACACGAAGCCGACTTGGCGCTCGCGCACATGGCGTGACGATGCGTCTTCGCCTTCCAGCAGCACTTGTCCCGAGTCCGGCTGTTCCAGTCCCGCAATCACGCGTAGCAGTGAAGTCTTGCCGCAGCCGGATGGCCCAAGCAGCGCGGTCAATTCACCCGGCGGAAAATTGAGCGATACATTGTCGAGCGCGGCGAAATCCCCGAAGCGCTTGTTGATGTTTTTGACTTCGATACCCATGATCAATGCTCCTGCCGAGACTGTTGCGACATTGTTTCGTGCAAACGCCATTCGATGAATGATTTGAGCGCCAGCGTTACCAGTGCAAGCAACGCCAGCAGTGAAGCAACCGCAAATGCCGCCGAAAAGTTGTATTCGTTATAGAGAATTTCCACCTGCAGCGGAATCGTGTTGGTCTCGCCGCGAATATGGCCGGACACGACCGATACCGCGCCGAATTCACCCATCGCACGCGCATTACACAGGATGACGCCGTACAGCAGACCCCATTTGATATTGGGCAGCGTCACATGCCAGAACGTTTTCCAACCTGATGCACCCAGCACCAGCGCCGCCTCCTCCTCTTCATTGCCCTGCGACTGCATCAATGGAATCAATTCGCGCGCGACGAACGGAAACGTGACAAAAACCGTTGCCAATACGATGCCGGGCACCGCGAACAGAATTTTGATGTCATGGTCGCGCAGCCACGGACCAATCCAGCCTTGTGCGCCGAAGATCAGCACATAGATCAAGCCTGAAATCACCGGCGATACCGAGAAAGGCAAGTCGATCAAGGTCAGCAAAATGTTCTTGCCGCGAAATTCGAATTTCGCAATCGACCATGCTGCCGCGACGCCAAATACCAGGTTCAACGGCACCGCGATGACCGCAGTGAGCAAGGTCAGCTTGATCGCCGACCACGCATCCGGCTCGATGATCGCGGCAATATAGGTGCCCCAGCCCTTCTTCAAGGCTTCGGCAAATACCGCAAGCAAAGGCACGAACAGGAACAAGGTCAAAAACAGCAGCGCGATGCCGATCAGCAGAACGCGTACCCACACCGGCTCCAGCGTGGAAGCGGACACCTCGCGGATCGGTTCGCCGCGCGCTTGCGCTGGGATGGGGAGAGTTGCGGCAGCAGCCATGTCAGACTTTCTTTGCCCGACTGCGGTTGCGGGCCCAAGCTTGCAAGAGGTTAATCGTCAGCAGCAACGTGAATGACGCCAGCAGCATGACCACCGCAATCGCGGTCGCGCCGGCGTAGTCGTATTGCTCCAGCTTGGTGACAATGAAGAGTGGTGTGATCTCGGACACCATCGGCATATTGCCGGCGATGAAAATCACCGAGCCGTATTCGCCGGTAGCACGTGCAAATGCCAATGCAAAACCGGTCAGCAGCGCCGGCAAAATCGTCGGCAACACCACGCGCAAGAACGTTTGCAGACGCGTCGCGCCCAGACTGGCCGCAGCTTCCTCCAGTTCGCGCTCGACATCTTCCAGCACCGGCTGCACGGTGCGCACCACAAACGGCAAACCGATAAAAGTCAGCGCAACGATGACACCCAAGGGCGTGAACGCGACTTTGATGCCGAGCGGTTCCAGATAGCGCCCCAGCCAGCCATTGGAAGAATACAAGGCCGTCAATGCAATGCCGGCCACTGCGGTTGGCAGCGCGAACGGCAAATCGACCAGCGCATCGATCAGCTTCTTGCCAGGAAAACGATAACGCACCAATACCCAAGCGACGATACCGCCGAAGACAACGTTAATTGATGCGCCTAACAGGGATGCGCCGAAACTCAATTTGTAGGAAGCCACCACACGCTCCGACGTCACCGCCGCCCAAAACGCATCCCATGTCATCGTGAAAGTTTTCAGGAACACTGCCGACAGCGGGATCAAGACAACCAGGCCGAGGTAGAACACCGTAAAACCAAGGGACAGGTTAAAGCCGGGCATGACCCGAGACGCGGCCTTTTTGTGATTGATTTCCGTTACAGCAGCATGCATAAACGCCCTCTTTATTACAAATCCAACTAATGAGAGGCAATAATTGCATTCATAAATTATAAAGAAAACGAATTTTTTCGCATGTCGATAGAATTTTTCTGCATAACAAAGGCAAACTGCCGAAAAAACATCACAAAGCCAAATCAGATTGGGGAGATGTTGCGGCAGCAAAAGCCAGACGTTGAAGTTGCGAAAGACCGCATTGCCAGTGGCCGAGGTTGGATTCCGCGTTGATATGCCCCAAGGCGCCGGCATTGATGAATTCACACTGCCACAAATTCGCCCAATGGGTAGCACGCTGACTGTCCATCCATGGATCATTGGTGCTGCCGATCATGATCGAGGGACAACGTAGCACGATGTCATGCACGCGCTCTGCAACACCGAACTTATCCGGATCGGCTGGCGCCACCAGCAACGCACCGACCAGATGACTCGCTCCCAGGCTGGCGCGATGCACAGTTGCAAGGCATCCGAAACTGTGCGCGACGATCAGGGTGGGTTGAAATGAGCGGCGTAGCATCTGATCCAGTTGCTCGGACCAGACATCAAGATCAGGCACATCCCATTGCACTTGCTCAACCCGCTCGAAAGATGGATAGATACGTTGCCAGCGCGTTTGCCAATGCTCTGGACCGCTGCCATGCAAACCCGGCACAATCAATACCCGAAAATCCGGCAGCGTGTACGTTGCCATGTCAGACGGCATCGAGTTCAGACACCACGGCGCGCAAAAGCTCTAGCGATGTGCCGGCTGTATCGGCTGCCGCAACGGATGCTTGCGGCACATCCCACAAAAAACCCTGGGCATAAATTGCCTGCGCAGTTGCTGTGCCGACACGCCTCAGGATGTCAAACGTGCTGCTGTTTTCCACACGCTTGAATATCACGCGCACACCCGGTCTTGCGGCACGGAGCAGCAATTGCGTTACTGCAAGCGCATCCGGAATCTCCCGTGCATCGACTTTGATGATGTCGGGCTGCACGCGGTCGAGCAATCCGAGCACCTGCCCTGCATTCGCGGCATTGACAGCGACGCGAAAGCCATTGCGGCGATAATTATCCGATACCTCATTCAATAGCCACCCTTGGCTCTCCGTCACTTGGGGTAATTGCAGCACGATTTTGTCATGCGGCAGTCCGAGCGCATCGAGTACCCGCCGAAACGCAATGCCGTGATTGCCATCCACCGCCGCCAGCAGCCGTGCATGGACACTCAGATACAAGTCGGCATCATTGGTCATCTGCTGGCGGTAGAAGTTGATCGCATGCAGCATGCGGCATAACCGATCCAGCTCGACCGACTCGACATCGCTGGCCGCATGGTCCAACAACGTCCACAAAGACAAACCATTATCTGTCTCGGAGTAACTGCGGGCGAAGCCCTCATAACCAACAACATGGCCAGCATCCAGTGCGCGAATCGGCTGAAATGCGCTGGTCAGCGTGGAATTGAAATAGCGCCCTTGTGCACGTCCCGCTGCATCCAGCCAGACGCGTGTTCCAGCTTGCGGCGTCTTATACAAACGTTCGAGGTACTGTTGCAGAGCGGGGAAAGACATGATGATGACTCCTCCTTTATTGAATAAAGGAATTAGAGCGAATTTCGGATGACGGCAAGACGGGAGGTAACGCAAGGTCAACGTTTACACGCCACATCCCACTTGGGAAAATGGAACGGAGTCGAATTCCATCGCAGGCACAGCCGCCTTTTGCAAGGCCAACAAGCTCGCCGACAGATGCTCGACGCCATTGTTGATGTGTTGCGCCAAGCGTGCGTCAAGCAGCAAGCCTTGGTCGGGCGACCAGTTAATCTGTGCATCGGTCGCATAGATACTCGGCAATATGTGCTTGGCCGACAATGCAGACAGAACCGGACGCAACGTGTAGTCCAGCGCCAGCATATGCGACTGGCTGCCACCGGTCGCGAGCGGCAAGACCAATTTACCGGCCAAGCCATTCTCAGGTAAAAAATCGAGGTACGTTTTCAGAATACCGCTGTATGCCGCCTTATATATCGGCGTCGAAATGACGATGGCTTGCGCCTGCGCGACCAACGCATTCGCCTCCTGCAAATCCGCATTGCTGACATCCGCATGAAGTAATGCTTGTGCCGGCAAGTCGCGCACATGCAACCTGGTGTAACGATGCCCCAGCAGCGCCAGCTTTTCACCCACATGATGCAGCAGATAGGTTGCGCGGGATGAAGCAGAAGGACTGCCCGACAATAGAAGGATGTTCATTTTTTCTCCACTACCTTATCGAATTGAATGTTGAATTGAATGTAATTACTTCCTGCCCGGTTGATAAATCTGGTCGAAGGTGCCGCCATCCGCAAAGTGCGTTTTTTGCACCTTCGTCCAACCGCCAAACAACTCATCGATGGTGAACAGCTTCACCTTTGGAAACTGCGCCGCATATTTTTTTGCTGCCTTTTCCACCGTTGGACGATAGTAATGTTTTGCAATGATTTCCTGGCCTTCGGCAGTATACAGATATTGCATATAAGCATCAGCCAACTTGCGCGTACCGTGTTTGTCCACCACCTTGTCCACCACCGCGACCGGCGGTTCCGCCAAGATGCTCAATGACGGCGTGACCACGTCCACCTTGTCCGGCCCCAGTTCCTTGATTGCCAGCAGCGCTTCGTTTTCCCATGTAATCAACACGTCGCCAATGCCGCGCTCCACGAAAGTAGTGGTCGCGCCGCGTGCGCCGGAATCAAGTACTGGCACGTTTTTATAGAGGTTGCTGACGAATTCTTTTGCCTTGGCATCATTGCCGCCCGGCTGCTTCAGTGCATAACCCCATGCAGCCAGATAATTCCAGCGTGCGCCGCCCGAGGTCTTCGGATTCGGCGTGATGGCCGCGATACCCGGCTTGACCAGATCACTCCAATCCCTGATGCCTTTCGGATTACCTTTGCGCACCAGAAAAACGATGGTGGAGGAATACGGCGTACTGTTATTCGGCAAGCGCTTTTGCCAGCCTTTGGCAATCAAACCGCGCTCGGCAATCTCATCGATGTCGTATGCCAGTCCCAAGGTCACGACATCCGCGTCCAGACCGTCAATCACGGTACGCGCCTGCTTTCCCGAGCCGCCGTGCGATTGCTTGATCCTCACGTTGTCACCGGCCTTCTGCTTCCATTGCCTGGCGAATGCCTGATTAATATCCTGATACAACTCGCGGGTAGGATCGTATGACACGTTCAGCAACGCAATATCGGCAGCGATTGCAGGCTGTGCAACAAGCGCTACGACGACTCCCACCTGAACCAATTTCTTGAGCAACATCCGAGCTCCCCTCTGCATAGCTGTTTTTGTTTCTGAAGTTGACAGAGTAAATAGAGGCCGGCGAAAAAAGAACGAAGACTTTTGTCATTCTTTATTCGGTTTACGCATATGGACTCATTGCGCGAAAAGACTTGAGCCGACGAGCAAACGGATGTTCGATCGCGATTAGCCGAAGAATGCATTCCAGACGTGTTTGACTAACTCGGGATCCTTGGTCGTCGCTATTTGCAAGCAGCGCCTGGAAACGGCCAATGCCGGTTTGTTTGTCACACCGGCATACACCGGCGCCATCCCCAAGACAGATTCTTCACAAACGCATCTTTTACATCCATGCGTATTTATTACGCATTGGTTTCGTTTTTTCAGCATCAAGATGCATGCAAAGACGGCAGCGTGATTATGTCGGTATGCGCATATTCAGCGCTTGATTGGCAGCGGTCATGAATCAGGCACGGAGACTGCTTTCAATAGCCGTCCGAAAGCAATAATGGCAATTAACAAGAGCAGTGGATTGTTAGATTGTTAGTATGTGGAGCCGTATTTTCGCGGAGAACCCCGCATCTCAGGGAGAAGTTTTATTTCAACCTGATCAGGAGGTTATTCCATGAAATCCCTCAGCATCAAATCGATGATAGTAAAGTGGCTCGCGATATTCGCCGTAACCTTGCTCGCTTCTTGCGGCGGCGGTAACAACGACCAATTTCTTGCATTTTCCACCACCCTTGACGGTAAACAAGAAACGCCACCCAACTCGAGCCCGGGAGCCGGCACAGGGCTCGTCATTGTGCATCCTTCCGACAACACATTTACCGCAAGCTTAATCACCTCCGGCGTT
The DNA here is from genome assembly GCA_966250375.1 of uncultured Oxalobacteraceae bacterium. Classification (GTDB taxonomy): domain Bacteria; phylum Pseudomonadota; class Gammaproteobacteria; order Burkholderiales; family Burkholderiaceae_D; genus CAMLDH01. Next base: position 29,263 of record CBINHE010000011.1, on the reverse strand, counting down.
GCCGAGACGGCCGCACACATCCACGAAGGAGCGCCCGGCATAAGCGGCCCGATCATTTTTCCACTAACGAAAGAATCTGGATCTGTCGTCTGGCGCGGAAACGGCACGCTTACTGCTGCGCAATTGGAAACGCTCAAGGCTGGTAATTATTACTTCAATGTCCATAGCCCAACCTTTCCCAACGGTGAAATTCGCGGACAAATCCAAGAACAATTCCCGTCGGAGCAACAGCTACAGCAATTGCAACAAGTGCAGCAACAGTCGGAGCTATTGCGACAGCAACTGCAGGAGTTGCGGCAGGTGCACTAAGGATGGCAAACTGAACCAGATGCATGTTGAAATCCACTAGTAAACCGGGAGGCATGCCTGGTTCAGGCGAACGATACAAATGACGTTGTTCTGGGGCGGCGAAAGAAGCGCGTAGGACTGTAGGTTGGGATGCAATCCCGGCAAAATGTCATCGCCCCTCTCTCGCATATATCAATTAATCGCTGGCATTACATCCCAACGGCCTGCCATGCTGCAGGTCCCGAGTGACAGCAAAAGACTGATTGCAGTCACTTGACGCAATTCGTAGGAATTCGTAGGGCAATGGAATGGACTCCTCCTCTGTTAGCTGATTGGTTTTGCAACACCTCAGTTTGGCACAGCAGATGCCGTAGGGGGAGGAGTCCATTCCATTGCCCTACTTGGTACGGGTTACGGCTTTTTTTCAACTTTGGGCACGACAAGAAATTTGAAACCTATTGCTTTCAAGTTGGCGAGAAATACTTGGCCATTTCCTCGTAGGTCCTCTGTCGACCACAACTGATAGATCAATAGCCAATTTTTATCCTTCTCACGTGAGTCTTCTGATTTGATCTCAAACGCCCGCTTCTTGATCGCTTTTATAATGTTGTTCCGATTGCGTTGCGTCGCATACTCAAAAAGTAGCACGTTGGTGACGCAGTCATCCAATGCGACAACGTCTATAAGCACTTTATCATCCAACAAAAACTCTATGTCGTACTTCAGCGCGTAATACAGCGCGTGAGCAATCGTGTCCGGATAGAGCTTACGGATTCCCAGACGTACAAGTGAGGTCGAGAATTCAGCAATTCTTTCTTGCAGCCCGTCATGCCAATACTTGTCGAAAACGAATTCATTAAGCAGAGGCACGAGGTATGGATATGCAAGGGCAAGATTCATGGCCTCCTGCACATACAGTCGTTTTGCCCTCCGATTCAGTTTGCGGGGACTGTCGGTACCGGCCAGTGTCTTGATAGCGTAGTTCAGGGGAGTGGACTTTCCCGCTGTCTGCGAGCACTCCAAAGCAAGGTCAAGAAAAGATCGGACTATTGGAAACCGTATCTCTTCCTCCTCGGGAAAGACGAAGCGATTGAGTACTAGAATCCAGTTATCCGCACTGGGTCTGGGTAAATTGAGGATACGCGTTTTCTTGTCGTTGAGCGACATTTCGAAGGCACGTAAACACACGCCCAAGTCTTTGACAAACCTCTCGGCTTGTTCAAAGGTGTCGGCATAGAACGTGTAGTCATCGATGTGCCGTATTACCTTTTTGTGGCCCTTGGTCTGCAATTCGGTATCGATACGGGTCAGAACGATTTCCGAGATGATGTTTGAAGCATGCGGACCGATCAGTAAGCCGTTGGTCTGCTTATCACGAGTGTTCTGCGTGCATTTATCTAGCAAGTTTCCGGTTAATGCAGTGAGCTTGCTTGATTTCTTAGCCTCGGCCTTTGTATGCAGGGCCCATGGAATTGAGTGTGTGTAGATACTTGGGAAACATGATGCGATGTCTGCATTGACAACAAACTGAGCGCCCGTCCTCCACCGAATCTCCTCCTCTTGTTGCTCATAGCGTTCGTTGCCCTTGTAATTCATATCGAAGATACTGCCGTCACCGATATGCCGAACATGGATTCGGCTAATGGTTGGTTCGGGTTGATTGCTATGAGTGACAACCTCTTCCCAGTGTTTTGAGAGCGCGAGTGCTTGCATGGCGTATGCTTCCGGATGCGGAATGCCAAGATGTCTCGGAATGTTAATGTCGCGCAGTGCCTCGTAGCGGATGTAATCGTGCGCGCATTTATCGACATTGTCCTTAAGTTTATTCTCGTCTGTTTCTTCCAGAAGACCTGTCATTGAGTCCGATACGATGACCGCCAACCCTTTAGTTGTAAAGCAAGGAGGTACCTTTTCTGCAAACAAGCCGTGATCCAATAGACCTGTGAGTAGATTGCCATGGCTCAACTTCTCCTTGGTCGAATAAAACCACTTGATCTTCATATCGAGTAAATCTGCCAACTGCAAGGAGAAGTCGTTCATGCGGTGTTCTTAGCTCGATAGGGCGGAAAAGCGAAACGCCTTCCACAGAATGTTAAATAAGGGTCAGCGATATCATTGATCCATGGGGCGGAAGGCGTTTCGCTTTTCCGTCCTACAGTCTTTAATTCTGCGGCTGAATCCGTGAGCCACGTTATTGGAAGTCCATCACTACGATGCCCATAATCAACGTATGCTGCCATGGAAAAATTTCCCAAGCAACATCAAATTAGGGGAGGTGCGAACGACCGGTCTTGGCCGATTTCAGCATGTCGGCCGCAAAGCCTGTCTGGGCCGCTCTCGCTGCATAGCGGCCCCTCGAAACGAGCCGCTCCACGGCTGATTCGTATCAAATTGAGAAGCTCAAGAGACAAGCCTTCAGAGTTGACCAGTACGGCCCGATCCCTGCATCGCAACTTACGGTCTGACGATACTCAGGTCCCTCGTTTCATCCGATTCATGAACACTGGAAGGCAAAATGATCAAGCATTGCGCTTTCACCAGAACATCAACTCGCATGCCGATAGTGAAACCCGCACGTTCAAGCCAGCGGCCCTTTAAGGGCAAATAGGGCAAATGTCTGGCCGATATTGATTGAACGACTTTCAAAGTCCGATCCGATTTTTCCATATTGCGCCACCTTTTTGGAATATGACAAACTCGAAGTTTAACTTCGTTCAACTAGAAGTTTAACTTCAATACCATGAGGCTACCGAAATAAAGGAGACTCCATGGAAAATCTCAAGGCTCAATTTGGAAAACGTCTGCAGGAACTGCGGCGGGAAGCAGGTCTTACGCAAGAGCAGTTAGCCGATAAAACCGGATTGTCAGCGGAATCCGTCAGCAATATTGAACGCGGCATATTTGGGCCGAAATTTGAAAATCTCGAAAAGATCGCCGCAATACTGAAAGTGCCGGTGAAGGTGCTCTTTGATTTTGGATAGCGGAACCGAATGAACAGGCCCCTTCTCCGCAAACCGACGTGTTTGACGGCGCATCAAGACCATAGATTTTCCGCTATTCAACAACATCTTCCACGCTCTCGACACCAGTTTTCTCACCGATCTGTAAAGCCCAAAGCGCCGCATACACGCCGCCAACAGCCAGCAACTCTTCATGTGTGCCGGTTTCGACGATGCGTCCCTTGTCCAGCACATGGATGCAATGCGCATGGCGAATCGTGGACAAACGATGCGCGATGATCAGGCTGGTGCGTCCGATTACCAGGCGATCAAGCGAGCGCTGGATCGCGGCTTCGGTTTCGTTGTCGACCGCTGATGTCGCTTCATCGAGAATCAGGATTGGCGGATTCTTGAGAATCGCTCGCGCCAACGCTAACCGTTGCCGCTGGCCGCCCGACAACTTCATGCCGCGTTCGCCGACTTGGGTCTGGTAGCCCTGCGGTAGCGCTGCAATGAATTCGTGCGCCTCAGCCGCCTTGGCCGCGCGTTCGATATCAGCCAGCGGCACGCCGCTGATACCGTAGGCGATGTTTTCCGCGACGCTGGCGTCGGCGAGGAAGGTGTCCTGCGCGACATAGCCGATCGCGCGGCGCAGGTCCTGTAGATTGAGCGCGCCTATCGGTTGGCCGTCGATGCGGATTTCGCCGTGCTGCGGTTCGTAAAAGCGCAACAGCAACTTGGCCAGCGTACTTTTTCCGCCGCCGGTACTGCCGACAAAGGCGATGTTAGCGCCGGCGGCAATGTGCAAGTCGATGCCGTCGAGCGCTGCCGCGCCGCCCCCTTCGTACGCGAAGCGGACACGATCGAATTCCAGTTCGCCGCGCACCCGCTGTACCGGAAAGGGCTTGCCTTCATACGGTATCGCCATCGGCGTTTGCAGCAAGTCCATCACACGCTGGATCGATGCCATCGAGCGCTGGAACAAGTCGCTCATATCGGCCAAGCGCGTCAGCGGCCACAGCAAGCGTTGCGTCAGGTAAACGAGTGCCGAATAGCTGCCCACACCGAGTTCACCGTTCAGCGTCAGGAAGCCGCCATACAGCAGTGTCACGGTGAAGCCAGCCAAAATCGCGATGCGGATCACCGGCGTGATTGCTGCTGACCAGCGGATCGCTTCGCTGTTGCGCGCTCGATACGCTTCCGAACCTTGGCGGATATGCTCGGCCTCGAAGTCTTCGGCGGTGTAGGCCTTGATGGTTGCAACGCCGGTCAGGTTGTTGTTGAGCCGGGCGGCCAGCGCACCGGCCGCTTCGCGCACTGCGGTATAGCGCGATGCCAGGCGCGACTGGAACCAGAACGCGCCGTAGAGAATGAACGGCACCGGCACCAGCGCGAGAAAAGCGAGCTTGCTGGTGAGCGCGAAGAACACCGTACCGACCATCAGCGTGCCGCAAAATACCTGGATCAGGTCGTTGGCGCCGCCGTTCAAAAAGCGCTCCATCTGGTTGATGTCCTCGTTCAGCACTGCCAGCAGATTGCCGGTGCGATTGCGCTCGAAATAGGCCATTTCCAGTTTTTGCACATGGCGGTAGGCGTCCATGCGCATGTCGTGCTGCAGGTTCTGCGCCAAGTTGCGCCATTTCAGCTCATATAGGTATTCGAACAGCGATTCAGCCACCCAGATCACAACCGTGAGCAAGGCCAGCAAAATCAATTGGTCTTTCGGATCGGCGATGCCGAGGCGCGCCACAAACGAGTCCTTGCGATTGACTACGACGTCGACCGCGACGCCGATCAGGATTTCCGGCAGCACGTCGAAAAACTTGTTGAGGATGGAGTAGACCGACGCGACAATGACGTCGGAACGGTATTGGCGAGCGTAGCCGAACAGGCGTCGTAGAGGATGCATTATCTTGGAATCAAGGTAGGACGCATCGTGATGCGCCGGAGGTTTCAAATCCATGCGGCGCATCACGATGCGCCCTGCTTCTTATCCCGCGTGTGCAGGTGTCGTCCGTGCTCAACGCAGCAATAGCGGCAGTACTATCACGGCCCATGTGGCAATCGCCAGCAGCAATGCCAGCAACACTGCCGCGCTGCCGAAATCCTTGGCATTTTTCGACAGAGGATGACGTTCCAGCGACACGCGATCGACGATCGCTTCAATCGCGGAATTGACGAGTTCAACAATCAGCACCATGACAAAGACGCCGATCAGCATCAATTTTTCCAGCGCGGACACTGGCAACAGCAGCGCGACAATAACGGCTGGAACGATCAGCGCCACCTCCTGACGGAACGCATGTTCATTCTTCCATGCCGCTTTCAAGCCGGCGATGGAATAGAAAAAAGCGGCGAAAATTCTTTTTGCGCCGCTTTTGCTTTTGAACTCACTGACCGGTTGTTCATCATCCATCATGCTGGGTTTATCTTCGCTGCTTGTAAAGTTCATGGAAGGTCTTGCCGGAAGGCGCCGGCATTTCGCGATTATCAGTCCATCCACCTGCAAACGGAAGCTTCGAAATCGATTTCTTGCTGCCACCCATCCATTTCATCACGCGCACGCCGATTCTGGTTGCCAGCCGATACAACATTGGCCGCTTGGCAAAAAAGGCCCACACCTCGAATCCGAAATACTCGGCGCTCGGACGCATTCTCCCCTCGTACTGCTTCTCACGCAATTTGCGCAATAAATCAGGAAGCGGAATTTTAACAGGGCAAACGACGTGGCATTCGCCGCACAGCGTTGATGCTTGCGGCAGATCCAGTGCATTTTCGACGCCGGCATAGGAAGGCGTCAATACACTGCCCATCGGGCCGGGGTAGACCCAGCCATAACTGTGGCCGCCGATCTTTTGATACACCGGGCAATGATTCATACAGGCGCCACAACGAATACAGCGCAGCATTTCCTGGAACTCGGTGCCAACCAAATTGCTGCGGCCGCCGTCGACCAGTACGAAATACATATGTTCCGGACCGTCGAGTTCGTCGTCGGCACGCGGACCGGTCAGCAGCGAAAAATAATTCGAGATCGACTGGCCAGTCGCCGAGCGCGGCAGCAGGCGCATCACGGTCGCCAGGTCTTCCAACGTTGGCAACACTTTTTCGATACCGGTGACCACCACATGCACTTTGGGCGGCAGCACTGTACACATGCCTTCGTTGCCTTCATTGGTAACGATGGCCACTGAACCGGTTTCGGCAATGACGAAATTGCCGCCGGTAATACCCATGTCGGCCGACAAGAATTGCGGGCGCAGAATTTCGCGCGCTTCACGCGTCATCGCCGGAATGTCGGTCAAGCGCGGCCGCTTGTGCACGCGGGCAAACAAGTCGGAGATTTCTTCCTTGTCCTTGTGCACCACAGGCGCAATGATGTGCGAGGGCGCTTCATTGCCGTTGATTTGCAAGATGTATTCGCCGAGATCGGTTTCGACCGCTTGAATGCCGGCCGCTTCCAGCGCCTGGTTCAGCGCCATTTCTTCCGACACCATCGATTTCGATTTGATGGCTTTTTTGACGTCGTGCTTTTTCGCGATCTCGACCACCAGGCGCGATGCGTCTTCCGCACTTTCCGCATATAACACGCTCGCACCGCGTCGCGTGGCTTCCTTTTCGAAAGTGTCGAGCCACATGTCCAGATTTTCGATTGCGCGCATGCGACGTTCTTTCGCCGCGTCGCGGGTCCCTTCGAAATCATCCAGTTCGGTGATCGCCGATGCGCGGCCGCTGACGAACTTGGTCGACAATTTTTTCAGGTTTTGCTGCAGGCGCTGATCGGCGAGCTTTTGTCCGGCGCGTTGCTTGAAGTGCATTGACTGAACTTGCATCATGCGTCTCCTGCCAGAACCTGCGCCACATGCAACACGCGGGTCCTATCGTCGCCGGTACGGCGCAAACGCCCTTCAATATTGAGCATGCAACCCAGATCGCCGAGCACCACCGCATCAGCGCCGCTACCGTGAATGTTCGCGCATTTTTCATCGACAATGGCGCTGGAAATATCGCCGTACTTGAGCGAGAACGAGCCGCCGAAACCGCAACAAGCGCGACTGTCTTTCATCTCGGTCAATCGCACGTCCGGCACTTTTTCCAGCAATGCGCGCGGTTGCGCCTGCACGCCCAGTTCGCGCAAGCCGCTGCATGAATCGTGGTACGTGACGCTACCGCTGAATGCGCCCGGCTCACGCACCGGCAATTGGTCGATTTTCGCGACGTTGTGCAGGAAGTCGGTCAACTCATACACGCGCGATGCCAGGCATTCCATACGTGCCCGCAAATCCGGATCATCCGAAAATAGATCGCGGTAATGAGTCTTGATGGTGCCGCCGCAGGAGCTGGACGGAATCACCACATAGTCGAACTGTTCGAATTCATTAACGAATTTTTCCGCCAGGTCGCGCGCCGCCTTGCGATTGCCGGCACTGTACGCGGGTTGTCCGCAGCAAGTCTGGGATTCAGGCACTACGACTTCATAGCTGGCCGCCTTAAGCAATTTCAGAGCAGAAAAACCGATTTCCGGCCGCATCATATCAATCAGGCAGGTGACAAACAGACCGACGCGCATCGTGTCTCCAATATGTTTATGCAGGCCTCATTATGGTGCGCCCGCACAAAATTACGGTGCAGAATCCAGATCAAATAATTTGCGAAATTCAGTCGAATCTTTTTGCACATCTTTTTGATTTTTTCACATTGTGGTATAAATGAGATATTGCAACGCCCCGATCACCTATGAAACCTGCCCTCTCCGTAGCAACCGAAAAAACATCGATTCAAGTCATCGAACGCATGATATCGCTGTTGGACGCACTTGCCCATTATCCGGATCCGGTCAGTCTGAAAGAATTGTCGACAGTAACCGGATTACATCCGTCGACCGCACACCGCATCCTGAATGATATGGTTGTCAAGCGTTTCGTCGACCGCGCAGAAGCAGGTTCTTACCGCTTGGGTATGCGCTTGCTGGAGTTGGGCAATATCGTCAAAAGCCGCCTGAATGTGCGTGAAGCCGCGCTGGATTTCATGCGCGCACTGCACCGCAAGACGCACCAGACAATCAACCTGTCGGTGCGTCAGGGCGACGAGATCGTCTACATCGACCGCGCCTTTTCAGAACGTTCCGGCATGCAAGTGGTACGCGCGATCGGCGGCCGCGCCCCCTTGCATCTGACATCGACCGGCAAGCTGTTCTTGTCGGCGGACGATCCCAAGGTAGTACGCGCGTATGCAACGCGCACCGGCTTGGCCGGTCACAACAAGAATTCGATCACTGATCTCGGCAAGCTGGAACGCGACCTCAGCCTGGTCCGTGCACGCGGTTATGCGCGCGACAATGAAGAACTTGAGTTGGGCGTACGCTGCATGGCGGCAGGCATCCATGATGATTCTGGCAAGCTGATTGCCGGCCTGTCAATTTCTGCACCAGCCGACCGTCTGCAGGATGAGTGGCTGGAAGATCTGGTCGGCACTGCCCATCAGATCTCGGCAGTGCTGGGCTATGTGCTGCAAACCTCGGCGGGCTGAACAATCAGATCAATAACACCGCAGGCAATAAAAAAGGCGAACCGAGGCTCGCCTTTTTTCATATCTTTAACCAATCAACTTTGCGCAGCTTGTACCAGCTTTTGCGGCTTGGTCGCTTCCAGCCATTTGCGGATGCGTCCTGCGTCCGCCAAGCGCGATTGCTTGCTTTTGGAATCGAGAAATACCATCACAATCGGACGCCCTTCAATCTTGACTTGCATGACCAGACAACGCCCTGCTTCGGAAATATAACCAGTCTTTTGCAGACCGATCTCCCAAATCGGATTGGCGACCAGATGGTTTGAATTCGCGTATTGCACCGCGTGACTGCCGGTGTCGACCACATACTTGGCATCAGTCGAATACTGGCAAAGTATCGCGTGTTCATGGGCCGCCACGACCAGCTTCGCCAGATCGCGGGCGCTGGCGACATTACGGCTGGACAGGCCGGTCGTGTCGACATAATGTGTGTCGTTCATGCCCAGCATCTTGGCTTTGGCATTCATTGCGGCAACGAATGCCGGCAATCCGCCCGGATAGTTGCGCCCCAATGCGGAGGCAGCGCGGTTTTCCGAACTCATCAATGCAATGTGCAGCATGTTAGAGCGGGTCAATTTGGCGCCGGGGCGCAAACGGGAAGAACTGTGCTTTTCACGATCGATATCGTCGTCTGTAACTTCCAGCACTTCATCCATATTTTGATTTGCTTCGACAACGATCAGGCCGGTCATCAATTTTGTAATCGAAGCAATCGGAAGCGCCACATTGGAATTTTTCTCAAATAACACTTGCGAATTGGTTTGATCCAGCACGAAGGCGACACTTGATTTCAGATCCAGCGGATCGCGCGTCGCATTCAAGCCCGCCAAATCACCCGCACTCATTACCGGCGGCACAGCCGGGATGACCGGGGCATAGGCAACCCGTTGATAGATGATTTTACGCCGACCTTGCGAGACAACTACGTGTTTGACCAGTCTTTCACGGGAATCGAGGGATGCATTAACGCGATGTGCGCCAGCCTTGGCCTTGCGCTTTTTTGCAGAGACGGTTTTCTTCGAAGTCGGTTTCTTTGAGGCGGCAGTGGCGGACGCGCCTTCAGCCAGCGCTGTGGGAACGTTAAGCAAAACAAACAAAAACGAAAAAAATATCCCAAGCGCGGATTTCAACATCGGCGGCTCCCTGATTCGTGCAAACAATTATTATCTTGCAGTGTAGCAAAATTGTGAAAATCTGCAAGAGAATTAGGTAGTTAGCCAATGTATTTAAACAATTTTCTACTTAGCAATATTAATGAGAAGTAAGTGCTTTGATGTAGTTTTCCCAGTGCAAACAAATGACGTTGCAAAACAATAAATGATCTGGGCGGAATGATTATTGAAAATGCAATTCAGTACTTATTCCATCGAATATGGGATAGGCATCCGCCATTGCAGGGACGCACGCATTCCAGTAAGACATCATGATCGAAATGCCATTCGATTTGAGGGCTGAAGTCAGATGCTTTTTCGGCCGCACTACACCAGATCGAACGCGAATTTCAGAATGTGATCGACACCCTTGCGTGAAAACCCGCTTCCCGTACTCCCACTCCCGACAAAGAGGAACGGCATCGCCAATATCCACAGGCTCTCCGATGATTCGGCGACATTGACTATGAAGGAATGACAGGCATCTGTGTGTTTTGTGTTAAATGGAGGCGCCTTGCCTAGCGAAATCGGTGCGGCCATTGCGGCCGTATTGAGCAGCAATCGCAATAGTCTGGATATGTACAGCAACGGTATCTTGGATATTCTTACCGTATCCGCCTGCCATCGTAGTCACTACCGGAATTTCTCGCTCGAACGCATAGTCGAGTACCATGCGGTCCCGTGCCGCCATGCCGGCAAATGTCAACTTCAACCGTCCGAGGCGATCGCCCTCATGCGGGTCTGCCCCCGCCAGATAAATGATCAAATCCGGTACGAAACGCGTGGACAACTCTGCCAATGCATTGCGCAATGCGGGTAAATACACGTCATCTCCAGCGCCATCCGGCAATCCGACGTCGAGATCACTGACTTCTTTCGTAAACGGGTAATTGTTTTCAGCATGCAGCGACAAGGTGAATATCGAGTCGTCATCACGCAGTATCGAGGCAGTGCCATTACCTTGATGCACATCGAGGTCGACAATCGCGACCCGTTTTACGCGCCGCTCAGCCTGCATCAGACGTGCAGCAATCGCCGCATCATTGAAAATGCAGAATCCTTCGCCGCGGTCGGCATGCGCATGGTGCGTGCCACCGGCCAGATTAGCGGCAACGCCTTGTTCGATGGCTGCACGTGCGGCACCGATCGTGGCGCCCGCGGATCGGCGCGAGCGCTCGATCAATTGAGGCGTCCATGGAAATCCGATTTCTTTTTGCGCCGCGACCGATAAAGTCCCGGCGCTGACGCATTCGATATAACGGGGATGGTGCGCCAATGCCAGCACGCCGTCGGTCGTAGAGGGCGCTTCAAGAAACTGCAATGCAGGGACGACAGTTTGCGCGCCTTCATGGATCAGTCGGTACTTTTGCATCGGAAAACGGTGGCCGGGCGGTAACGGCAACACGAAATGATCGCTGTAGAAAGCTTTCAATTTGAGGGTATTGCGAAAAAAGATGAATCGAATTTGGCACGCGTCAAAGCGCACAAATAAGTTGCAATAAATATAATAACACACCAAAACCTATGACAATCTCTACATTTATTTTCTATTATGGAACAAAATGAAATATTTTGGTGCGGCGCAATAAAATATACTTGACATAAGTAAATTAATCCATAAAATTGGGTTGTTGCAGCGCACAAACAATTTAATCGTTGCGCTTTTAGTCAAAACGCCCAATTCCATAAGGAGAAACACCATGTTTACGATCCCTGAACAATTTTCGGCAGCAACCAAAGCCAATTTCGAATCCCAAGTCGCGATTTTTACCACTCTGACCAACAAAGTATTTGAAAGCGTTGAAAAGATCGTTGACTTGAATATGAATGTCGCCAAAACTTCCTTGGAAGAGTCCGCAGTAACAGCCAAGCAATTGTTGTCGGCTAAAGATCCGCAAGAATTTTTCGCTCTGAGCACCTCGCAAGCGCAACCGAACACAGAAAAAGCGCTTGCATATAGCCGCCATCTGGCAAGCATCGCTACCAGCGCCCAAACTGAATTCACCAAAGCTGCTGAAGCGCAAATCACTGAAACCAATCGCAAGATCATCGCTTTGGTTGACGAAGTCAGCAAAAACGCACCAGCCGGCTCCGAGAATGCAGTCGCATTCTTGAAGTCCGCAATCGGCAATGCTAGCGCAGGCTACGAACAAATGACCAAGACCACCAAGCAAGCTGTTGACGCACTGGAAGCGAACTTGGACACTGCAGTCACTCAGTTTTCGCAAGCTGCTGCCAAATCTTCTACCAAAGTTGCATCCAAGAAGTAACTGTTGATGGCGTGAATCGAACGCCGACAGGTTCGATTCACGCAATTTAAAATGCCCCGGTTTTACGGGGCATTTTTTATGGCAAAAACAATTAGATTGTCAGATTTTCTTGAAACTGCCTGTAATCAAGTATTCAATACGATCGGCGGTCTGGCTGCTGATATGCGCTGGCAATGCGAGCAAACGCAATAATTGCGCGTCGTACGTCAGCGTTTTTTGCCCGGACATCAATGAGGACTGGAGTACTTCCACCTGTAACTGCAGCCGCTCACGCGACAATTCCGGCGGACTGTCTATTCCCACTACGATTTCACAGCGCAGCAATTCCTGCGACAACATTCCGCGATTTTTTTCAAGCATCTCTGCATACAGCCGGTCACCGCTTGCCAAAGCGGCAAGCGCTGCATTGAAGCGGCTACGCACAACCTGTTCCAAGCTCCCCGCCAAGACCGGCAAAGTTTGCCAAGTCGTGCACCATGTTTCGTGCACGGCTGCATCCGGCGCCTGTGCCGCAGCGATTGCCGCCTCCGCCGCCTGACATAAGCGAAGCTTGTCGCGTAGTGCATGGCGCTCGGCTTCCAGCGTAGTGCGCCGGGTGGCATCCAGACGGCTTTGCAGCGCCACCAAGGCCGAATCGAATCGGGCATTGATTTTATTTTCCGATGCGCGCGGCACCGGACCGATGTTGTTCCATGTCTCTCTCGCTTCACGCAAGGGCTTCGACAGCGCCGCTTCCGGCATATCGCCTATTGCCTCCAATGTTGCGCATAGCGCCTCCTTCGCTTGTAAATGCCGGCGCCGGTCCGAATCTGCTGCAACCGCGGCTTCTTTGCGTTGGGCAAACACGGCATCGCATGCGTCCCTGAAGCGCTGCCACAGCGCTTGCTCATCCTTGTGCTCTAGTGGCAAAGACTTTGCACGCTCCTGCCAGCGGCCTTGCAGTGCGCGCAAGGCATCCAATGCACTGCGGTCGTTCTTACTCAGACCAAGCGCTTCGGTGATCAACTTTTCCCGTTGCTTAATTTCAATCTCGCGTTGCTGCACCAAGGGATTGGCCAATGCCTGCATTGCCTGCGCAAAGTCTGCATCGAGACGTTTCTTTTCCTTGCGCTCAATCGTGCCAAGACGTTGCCATGCTTGCCGTGTCCGCGCACAGATATTTGCCAGCTCTTTCCAATCGACTGCCGTAGCATCCGCACCGATGCAATGGGATGCCATTGCGAACTGCCGGGTCTCATCGATCAGCGTCTGCGCTTTCATCGAATTCTGCTGACGTTCGTCCGCCAGTTTCTTGAAGTGTACTTCTGCCGGTCCATATGCCTTGGTACAAGCAGCATCGAAGCGCTCCCACAGGTCCTTGCTCGCCGGGCCTGCTGGAGCGTCGAGCGACTTCCAGCGTTCGCGCAGGCTGCTCACTTTTTTAGCCAACTCAGGCGCGGCCAACGACTTTCCAGGCAATTCTTCTGCCGCCTTCAGTAATTCTTCCCGCGATACATTGCCGCCCCACTTGGCCCAGCCCTGCAGATGCGTCAATTCAGCGCGTGCCTTGGCCAAGCGCGTGGCTTGGGCGTCGCTTGGCCGCAATACTTTGACGTCAATAGCGCGCAATGTCTTGTCGTGTTCAACAGCAAGCTGCAAAGCGCCTTCCTGCAATGCCTTTTCCATGCCGTCCAGGGCATCGCCGAAGCGCAGCTTGGCATCCTGCGGCTCGATGCGATCGACCGTCTGTTGCAGTTTGCGCAATGCGGTCGCGCGTTGAATCAAGCCATCGAAACGCGCTTGCATGGCCGCTATCCCAACGTCACCGATCAACGGCGGCAGTGCCTGCCATGCGCGCTGCAACGTCTCCGCTTTGAGCGCTGCCGGATCATCGGCTTCCCATTGGTCAAGCATGGCATGGCGCGCATTGACCGCATTGCCTTGTTGTTCCAGCGCGGCGAACTTGCGCTTGCAATTGGCATATTGCTGTTCGAATTCCGGCAACAGATGCCGAGGTAGCGAAGGCATTTCCGGTGATGCCAGCAGTCGGGTCTTTTCCTGTTCGAGGTCGGCAAGGACATCGGCCAGATCGATCAGCGCAACCGTCTCGCCGCATTCAGCCAGCAATCGCAACCTTGCCGCAGCATCGATCACGCTGCGCTGCAGTTGCGCCTGCGCTTCCAGGCGTTCACGCAAAACGTTTCGCGCCTCATTAAATTGCCGGTGTATCGGTTCCGGCGCCGCGCCAACCGCTTGCCAGGCGCGATCCAGGTCAGCCACCTGGCTCGGCATCAATTGCGGTTCCTGCACCAGCTTCAGCGCGTTCGCCACGCAGTGCTGCGCTTCCTGCTCCAACAATGCCTTCTGCTTCAACGCATCGAGCCGCGTCTGCATCAACTTGGCGACGCGGCGGTCGGTATTGCGCATATGTTGCAGAACTTGCTCCAGCATCGGTCGGGAGTGCACATGCGCCGCCGCTTTCAAGCGCGCATCCGCAAACTGGCATTGCAGGAGAAATTCGACTGCAGCCGGTTCATCACCATTGAGCGCTTCGGCCTGCACCAACGCCGCCTGGCCTGCGGGGATCGATTGCGCTGCTTGGACGGGGTTCTGATTTTGCACCGGAGCTTGCACCGATGCCAGCTGTTTGGCGGAACGCTTGAAAATGAAATCAAACATATATTATTAAGGGGGCTAAACGAAGCAGCATCATAGCAAAGCACGCCGGATCGGCCATGACTATCGATAACTGAACAGAGCTTTAATCGTCGGACCTGACACTCCAAAAAATTCGGCGAACGCCAGTGTTAATTGAGTGCCTTGAGATCAGACGCTTCCATACTCCACGCCAAGCTCATTCAAGCCCGCCAACAATTTTTCGAATCCAGCCACAGTCTGTCCCGGTTCACCCTTCACGCCAAGTTCGATATGGCGACGAGTCTGCGCATCACCAATGGTCGGCAGACTGAATACTTTGGCGAGAGGGAATTCAGCCTCGATGGATTCCATCAGTGGTGTCAACGTCGACTCCGCAGTTTCATATACCAGCACCGATTTTTCCAGCCACACCCGCTGGCGCAGCAGATGCGGATAGAGTTGATCGAGCACCCATTCAATCATCGGCCACGCCATGACGGGAAAACCCGGCACAAAATGATGAGCGCCTTGCGCGCTGCTATTTTTTACCGAAAATCCTGGAATCTTGTTAAACGGATTCGGGATGATATCTGCACTTTGCGGGAACTCCCCCATCTTGAGCCGATGCAAATTTTCCGGCGCATCGACATCCAGCTCTTTGCCGGTTTCGTGTGCAACATCGATCATGCGCTCCTGTATCCTGGCTTTTGCATCGGGATGCAGCAGCAGCGGCACGTCGAGCGCAGCGGCAGCACATAGCCTGGTATGGTCGTCCGGCGTAGCCCCGATGCCTCCGCACGAGAATACGATATCGCCACCGGCCAGGGTACGTTTGAGTGTTGCTGTAATGTGTGCCGGGTCATCTCCCAGATATTCAGCCCAGGCAAGCTGCAGACCGCGTGCCGCCAGCAATTCGACGACTTTTGGAAAATGCTTGTCAGTACGTTTTCCGGACAGGATTTCATCGCCGATGATGATGAGACCGATAGCCATGTGATGTTTGCCCTTGTTAAATATCTGATGCGTCATTATGGATGAGACATCGTATTGGCATCCGGTGCAATATCAGTTGATATCCCTAACTTGCGATGCTTGCATAACGGCGGCGTCGATACCTGCTTTCCTGTAGCTTGCCAACGCAGCCAGGCAATAATGCTGAAACCACAAGCCGGTGAATGTAAAAACAAGCACGTAAAGCCAGATCGATACCGCTGCCAGCAACGGGAAAAAAACAACCGACAATATGCCACCCAGCCACAGCAAGATAGGTGCTGTTCCTATCGTCCCGGTGATGGCACCGATCGCCAGCAAAGGCCAGCGATGGATACGCAGGATAGCTTTGCGCTCTTGCGCATCCGCATGCTCCGCCAATGCATCATAGGCCATCACGCGGTAAGTCAGCCAGCCCCAGAGTGCCGGCTGGATCACAAAACCCAAAGGCGGAATCGCCGACAGCGGCAGCGTGACAAGCCACAAGACGAGAAATACGGAGCACGACGACAATGCAATCCACAGGCTGCCCCAGATAGTGCCTCCTTTGCGCTTCTCCAGTGCCGGATAATAACGGCGCGACACATGCTTCGCGATTGCCGGCATCGCCAGCGCGCCCATGAATATCAGCGCCGTCAGAATCATCAAAGGCAACAGCACCCACATCGCGATGAGCGGCACAATCACGGTCTTGATCGCGCTCAGCCCCAGCCAGCCAAGCACGCCGCCGGCAATTCTAAACCCGTCATTCTCGACGAAATAGCCTTGGATCCAATCGATCATCGGCTGTAACCCCAGCCACAAGACAAAGCCCCATAGCACCACCGACAACAGGAAGGGCATGAAGGTCAGCGCCAACATGCGGAAATGCAGTTGTGACAGCAGAGCCCTGCCAAATGAAATCATGACGGAACGCATTAATTCGGCCTCCTGCCAAATTCCACCATCCGCTTCAGACCCAGCCATTGTTGCGCCCAGAATCCATGCCCATAATCGCGCCCCTCGCCTGCCGGAGCAGGCAATTGATCACGTACGCCAGTCGCTTCAAATGCCTTGCCGAAATGGGCGGTGCCGAACACGATATCCCATACGGGAAACAGCACTGCAAAATTATGCCCGCCCAGCGTGCCCTTGCCTCGGCTTTCATGACCCAAGCCGATTGCGTGATGCAGGCGATGGTAACGCGGCGACACCAGCAGGCGCTCGCCGATGGCGCCAAACTGGATGCGTACATTCGCATGCTGAAGGCTTTGCAACATACGTGATGCAGCAACCAGCAACACGTATTGCCCCGGCTGCACACCGATGATCAATGCAATAACCGCCATGATGATGTCACGCAAAAAATCGTCCAGCAAGTGGTTGCGATTGTCACTCCACAAATTCATGTTCTGCTGGCTATGATGCAAGCTATGCAACCCCCACCACCAATTCCAGTGGTGTTGCGCACGGTGGCACCAATAGTCAACAAAATCCAGCACGATCAGATATAGCAGGAAGCTGGTGAGCGAATTGTTGGTGATGCCGGGCCATGCATTTTCCAGATTGAATTGGCTTATGCCTTGCAGATGCAGTAGTGCCTCGATCTGGTCCATCACCGGATCAAGCACGAAAAATACGACAATGGTAAAGGCGCCGAGGCGATGGATCGCGGTATAGATGAAATCGTTCCAGCGCGCATGCCGATCCGTAATTGGGTGTACCGGGATCAATGCTTCCAGCGGACGCAGAATGATGTAAAGCAATACGATTTCACACAATCCGACCAGGAACCATTCGGTGCCATCAAAGGCCTGTTCGGTGAATTCACCCAACGCCAGATGAAAAATCGCCGGCTCCACGACTGCCTGGAACAACCATCCTTGCACTTCTGAAAACAGATCGACCAAGGTGTTGATCATGATGTTTTCATATCCGTCATTTTTTCCGATTGATCAAAGGCTTGTAGTCGGGATGCTCGCGCAAGGTGGCAAAGCAAAATCCTTTTTTTTCAAGACCGGTGAGAAGAGGATCGAGTACCGCCGGCGCCCACGGGTCCTTGCGCGACCAAATACCGAGATGCGCCATGAAGATATCGCCATCCTTCAATCCACTCAATGCACGCTGCAACAGCTTTGCATTGGATACTGCCGCGCTCGACAACTCATCGCCGGAAAATCCCGCTTCGGCCCAGCCGACATGCGCATAACCGCAAGCCTCGCCCGCTGCACGCAGATTCGGCGTCAAACGTCCGCCGGGTGCACGCCACAAGGGATCGAGCTTTGTGCCGGTCAATTCCTGAAAACGCCGGTCCACGCGTTGCAGTTCACCGCAATATTGCCTTGGTGTCCATATGGATTTTTTACCGGCGTTAGGGCCGAATTGCGACTTCATCTCCATCAACCCGCCAGGCAGATCACGCTGCACGTACACATGATCAAACGTATGCGTACCGAATGCATGGCCTTCCGCGACCCGCGCTTTCCAGTAAGGCGCCCAACTCGGATCGAGCGAATAATTGCCGTTGACGGTTTTCTCGTTCGCCAGGAAAAAGGTCGCCTTGGCCTGATGCTTGTTAAGGGTCTGCGCTATGAATTCGGCTTGCGACTGGCTGCCAGTGTCAAACGTGAGATAGATCGTGCCTTTGCATGCGATCGCAGCAGGGTATGCTGCCGGCGCGGCAGTTGCTATTGCGACCGCCAGCGCGGCACTGATGCTCACTGAAAAAGTACGTCGCATTGCAATTTAATGCGGTGCATGATTGTTGAAATAAATGCCGTGCGGCGAGCGCCCTACTCGGATCATCTTGATGATCTTTTTGTTTGGAATATCGATCACGGCAACCTTTTTGATCCAGCGCAGCGTCGCCCACAAGGTCTTGCCATCGTCCGACAGCTCCATGCAATCAGGGCCGCCAGGGACGTTGATGGTGCCGACATTAGTCAGTGTTTTCTGGTCGATGATATTGATCGTATTGGAGATGCGATTCGATACGAAGGTATGGCGCTTGTCGCCCATGGACAGAAAGTTATGAGTACCCTCGCCAGCCTTGATTTTCTTGACCGTTTTTTGCGTACGCCAATCGATCACTTCAACGTAGTCGCTGCCCATGATCCCGACCAGCAAATATTTGTCATCCGCCGTCATCGCGATCCCGGCCGGTAATTTGCCAACCGGGATAGTCCACTTCACCGCTTGCGTTGCCAAGTCGATCGCGCTGACCTGATCACTGCCCTGCTGTGTGATGAAGACAGTTTTGCTGTCCACGCTGAACGCCATATGACTCGGCAGCTTGGGCAGCGGCACACGCTTCGAGAGCTTCAGGTTCTTGCCGTCATAAGCGTAAATATCGACCCGATCCAGACGCAAGGCATTGGCAACAAACCATTTCTGGTCCGGTGAAAAGCCAATCTGGTATGGATCCATGATGTCGGCGATACGGCGCTGAGCCTGACCTGTTTTGGGATCGAGAAAGAGCAATTCGTTGCCGATCGAACTGGCGACGATCAACGACTTGTTATCAGGGGTCGACGTCAGGTGATGCGGCTCTTTACCTACCGGAATGGAGCCGATTTCCTGATACGTTGCCTGATCGAGCAAGCTTATCGTGGCATCACGGGAATTGAGGACGACCACGACGTTTGCGTGCGCTATGGTAGTGGCTCCAATGCACAGAACTACGGAAACGACACGACTGAGATAACCATGCATGAAAAACCACTTATTTTGTCAAATTGAGTGAAGAGCCATTTTACCGCGCACGGACCGCCCCCCTCCAGTTAAATCCGGATAGCCTGGCATAAGAACACAGGGCCGCCAAAAAGTGCCCGTCCCGCCTGCTACAATCTCGCCAGCGAACTCGAAACTCATTCCCAAACTGAAAGGAAAAATATGTCCCTCATCATGACAACGTCCGGCCTCCAATATGAAGAAATCAACGTCGGCACCGGCGATGAAGCCAAACCAGGTGCTTACGTCACCGTGCATTACACCGGCTGGCTGCAAAATGCGGATGGCAGCGCAGGCAGCAAATTCGATTCGAGCAAGGACCGCAACGAGCCGTTTGAATTTCCGCTGGGTGCCGGCCATGTGATCAAAGGCTGGGACCAGGGTGTGGAAGGCATGAAAGTCGGGGGCGTGCGCAAGCTCATCATCCCCGCATCGCTCGGTTACGGTGCACGCGGCGCCGGTGGCGTGATTCCACCAAACGCGACCTTGATTTTTGAAGTGGAACTTCTCGCCGTTTGACGACTCTGTGTTGCATGCCCCGAATAAAAATTCTCTATAGCGGTTGTGTGGCCGCATTTCTGATGACTAGCGGCTGCGCGGTCGTAACGGTCGCGTCCACTGCAGTCACGGTCGGCGCAACCGCCGTCAGTGTCGGGGTATCCGCCGGTTCGATGGCGGTCGGCGCTGCCACGACGGTCGCCAAGGGGGCGGTCAACGTCACGACCGCCATGGTTGAAAAAGTCGCTGACTAATTACTACCGGTCTACCATTCCGACATTAGTGCCAATAACACCAGCTTTGGCATTCCAGTGCAAAACGCTTGATGATTGCATGCAGATCGGTCGCTCGTCGCTAACGATCCCGAACTGCGCCCTGCCGTTATCACCAAGGGCCCGTGCAGCAATATTTTTTCGTGATGCGGATATCGGCCATGAGCTTATCCTTTTCGTTCGACTGCCGGATTCAACAGATCCGGCGGATCTTCATCGCTCAGTGCTGCAATCAAATTATCGGCAGCGCGGTTGGCCATCGCACGACGAGTCGGCTCGGACGCGCTGCCAATATGCGGAGTCAATACGACGTTAGACAAGGTCAAAAAATCAGGATGGAACGCCGGTTCATTCTCGAACACATCCAGTCCTGCGGCCGCGATGCGATTGTCGCGTAGCGCGGCGATCAATGCAGCGTCGTCAACAATGCCGCCACGCGCGATATTCACCAGGGTCGCGCTCGGCTTCATCAACGCCAGCTCAGCCGCACCTATCGTATGATGCGATTCGGCCGAATAAGGCAATACTAGGATCACATGGTCAGCCGCGCGCAATAACGCGTCCTTGTCGACATACCGAGCATGGTTCGCGTCAGCTTCGAGCTGCGCCGGCAGGCGCGAACGATTATGGTAAATCACCTTCATGTTGAAGCCTATCGAGCGACGGGCAATCGCTTGCCCGATACGCCCCATGCCAATAATGCCGAGCGTCGAGCCATGTACATCGGCACCTAAAAAAGCATCGTAACGCCATTTATTCCATTTGCCGTCGCGCAGCCAGCGCTCCGATTCGCTCACCCGGCGTGCCGCCGCCATCAACAGTGCCCATGCAAAATCGGCCGTGGTTTCGTTCAGCACATCGGGGGTATTGGTCACCATGATGCCTGCGCGTGTCGCTGCATCCAGATCGATGTTGTTGTAGCCGACCGCCATGTTGCAAATGGCTTTCAGATAGGGACTGGCGGCGATCATCTGCGCAGAAATGTGCTCGCTTGGAGTAGTCAATAGCGCGTGCTTGCCTCGCATTTTTTCGGCCAGATCATCCGCGGAAAAAACGCAGTCTTCCTGATTGGATTCGACATCAAACTGCCGTGCCAGCCGCTCGATCACCTCCGGAAAGACCGCACGTGCAACCAACACCTTCGGTTTCATCAATCCACCATCAGCGAAAAAAAATGAACGCCATCAAGATAAACAACGGCACCAACACCGCACCCGACCACACCATGTAGCCGAAGAAAGACGGCATCTTGATGCCGCGTTCTTCTGCAATCGCCTTGACCATCAAATTCGGCGCATTGCCGATATAACTGTTGGCGCCCATGAAAACAGAGCCGCAGGAAATCGCCGCCAAGGTCGCCGCCAATGTTGTCATCAGCACATCCGGATTGCCGCCAGCCGTATTGAAAAACACCAAATAGGTCGGCGCATTATCCAGGAATGACGACAATATCCCGCTAGCCCAGAAGTACATCGCATTAATCGGTTGCCCAGAACCATCCGTCACCGCGCGTATCACCGACGAAAATGCGCCTGCCTCGCCCGCCCGCAGCATCGCGATCACTGGAATGATGGTGATGAATATCCCTGCGAACAGCTTGGCCACTTCCTGGATCGGCCCCCAGGCGAAATCGTTGCCGTGGCGCGCCGTTTTCGGTGTTATGCGTAACGACACCAGGATCACGACAATCAACAACGCATCACGCACCACGTTTTGCAGATCGAGCTGGGTTCCGAATAACGAAAATGCGATACCCGGCTTCCACAAGCCGCTCATTAGCACCAAGCCGATGATCACCGCCAGCAAAAGAAAATTGGCTTTGCCTTCAAGCCAGATGGCCGAATCCGGTGTCGGATCCCACTTGAGCGGCAGCTCTTCTTCGCGGTTGTGATAATAGTGAAGATCAAGAAAATAAAAAATAATCAGCAGTGCCGCACACAAAAATAGCGTCTCGCGGAAGACGTTTTTCATGGTCCAGAAAAAATCCACCCCTTTCAGAAATCCCAGGAACAGCGGTGGATCGCCCAATGGCGTAAGTGAGCCGCCGGCATTGGCCACCAGAAAAATGAAAAATACGATGATATGCACTGCATGCTTGCGATTATCGTTGGCGCGGATCAAGGGGCGGATCATCAACATGGAGGCGCCGGTGGTCCCCATGATGCTTGCCAATAGCGTACCCAGCGCCAGCAAGCCAGTGTTCAGCAACGGCGTGCCATGCAGGTTACCGCGCACGCAAATCCCGCCGGCCACCACGAATAGCGCCGCAATCAGAATTATGAAGGGGAAAAATTCAGCGAGAAAAGCATGAGTGGCGCCAGCGACTGCGCTGCCAGCACCGAACAACACCGCGCACGGCAACAGAAAGGCAAGCGACCACGCGACCGACACCTTGCCAAAATGGTGGTGCCAAAACTGGGGGGTAAGCAACGGACACAGCGCAATCGACAGCAGCAGGCCGGCAAACGGAATACCCCACCATGCGGATAATCGACTGCCGTCCAGATCGGAGGCATATGACAACAAGGGACTTAGTCCAAGCAAACCAGCCAGAATTTTTGTGCGCAATTGCTGTCTCCACGGTAACGGAATGCCGGCTATTCTATCGCGGATCAACGCGGTCTCCCGCGTACAAAAATACGTACGTAGGACGCTAGTGACTCAGCTCAATGCAGGCGAGATATGCCCTAAGCGTCGGACACGATAATGACGTGCACCCGATAAGGCCCGTGTGCACCGAGGACAATGGTTTGCTCAATATCACCCGTGCGCGACGGGCCGGAAATGAAATTGGTTGCGCGCGGCAATTCCCCTCGCTCCTCGCGTACCAAGGCAAAAGCGTCTTCCATTCCTGCAACAATGCGCGAAGCGTAAACGATCGCAATGTGCGTCTCCGGCAGCAGGCTGGCGGAAGGATACGTGTTGACGCCGGACAGCAGCATCAGGCTGCCGGTTTCTGCGACCGCACAAAAACTGCCGGTAATCCCCACCAGATCCTCATTATTCGGCGGACGAAACGCCACCTGCAGTCCGGCATCGCCCCAGGCGAAATCCTGCAGGGTCTTCCACGCGATCGCTTTTTTGGCGACACCGATATTGCCAAGATATTTCGCAACCGCAGCCGGCACATCGGCCCTTACAGCGACTTCATCAACAGTATCGGACATCCGCAGCGCCTGCTCCTTGAAGTGCTCCACGATATCGCCCCCTATACTGGGTCGCGGCCCTTCCGGATGATGTCGCAAATAGTCCTGCACTGCGCTACGTTCGTCCGGTGTTGGCTGTTCACCGCGGCCGTGCGCTTTGCGAATGCGGTTGAAAATAGCTTGGCGGGCAGCAGAAGTATCCATATTGACTTGATTTCTTGTTCTGATGGGAGCAGAGCCGGTTTCGCTCATCAAAAATTATCAGGGCGGCAGACGCTAAAGCATATTACCAAGTGTATCTGGATCGGGAATGCCTTCGACACCTGTTGTGCGTGATGTCATTTCCGACCATCGGCGCAAATATTCATCTGTGCGAAATACAAGCGCTTGCGCGACGCAATCCGAAAAACTTCTGCATTTGCTTATTCATAAACTGTATAAGCCGGGTTTGTGAGACTGGCTGATTTGCCTTAAAATACAAGGCTTTGCAGCTACGCATTTGATTTTCGCGCGATCTTCCGTAATTCTATTAAATGCTGGCCGCACTTCAAATTGGTTTTGAAAATCTAAAGATAGGACTGTTATGACCCACGTTGTGACCGAATCCTGCATCCGCTGCCGTTACACCGACTGCGTTGATGTATGCCCGGTAGACTGCTTCCGCGAAGGCCCGAACTTTCTCGCGATTGATCCGGATGAATGTATCGATTGCGCGGTGTGCGTTGCCGAATGCCCGGTCAATGCAATCTATGCTGAAGAAGATGTCCCAGCCGATCAGCAAAAATTCATCAAGCTGAATGTGGAATTGGCGCGCAACTGGCCATCGATCACAAAAACCAAGAGCCCACTGCCCGAAGCTGATGACTGGAAAGACACCACGGACAAGCTGCAGTTTCTTGAACGCTGATATGTATGCGCTGTACGCACAGTAATCAAGCAAGGTGTCGGTTTATCTCCGACACCCGTCAGCGTAGAGGAATAGCGTAAAACCATGAAAATTGCATGCAGCCCTAGCAATTGAAATAAAAGCACGAAACCGCCAACTCCCCCGAGCTCAGCGCCGGGATCGCATTCACTCCTCCCGTAAAAAAACGCCTCTTGCCGCCATCGCCAAGAGGCGTTTTGCATTAAGCGGACACTGCCGCCCCCCCCAAAAAAACACTTGATGAAAATGAGCGGGTAACTGCCGAATCCAGGCTCAATCCCTCAGACAAGCTCGCCCGGCTACGGCACGGTTTTTGCGCAGTTACACAATAATAATGAGATTGGTGAATAATGTTTGCAAGGATGCTTAAGGAAAGCGATGATTAAAAGTATCAAATTCCCTTCAAAATGAAGCGAAAGATAGCTAAAAAACAAACGCATGTTTATGAATGGTGTACACGGAAAATACTCGAATCCATCGGCGCGATTTCAATTCAAGCAAAAATGCGCCGTTATTGTAATTAGTTTAAATGTGCAATCGTGTTGTCCACCTAAAAGACAATGAAACGTTATAAGAAGGAAACAAAGACTTGGTAAATTGCTCTGCCGCTATTGTTTTTTGGGGTTTTATCCATAAATTAAAGAAAAATATCATAGAACACAAGTACCACCAAAAAGCTAGCTAAATTCTGTATTATGTTGATGTTTCTCAGTTGTATTGTTTGGAAAACTAGCCGAGATGGGTTCATTACCCGTCGAATTGGTGGGCGTCTCGAAAAAATACTTTTTTCAGAGAAATTTTTCAAAAAATTGTCGTTGATGCATTGCAGCAATTTTCGTTTAACTAGACAATCAAGCGATACCGGTATCACCCGAGAGAGGCCAACATGCTTTACCAATTTCATGAATTAAACCGCAGCTTTCTGAACCCGCTGATTCAGTGGGCGGAAGCGTCCTCCAAGCTTTTTACAAACCCGGTTTCGCCACTGGCACACACACCGTTCGCACAACGCATCGCGGCTGGCTACGAACTGATGTATCGCCTGGGTAAAGATTACGAAAAACCGGCATTCGACATCAATTCTGTGTTGGTCAATGGAAAATCAGTTGGCATCATTGAAGATATTTCAGAAAAAAAATCATTTTGCTCTTTGATTCATTTCCGGAAGGATATTAGCCAAAAGCAAGCCGCCGAATTGAACCAACCTAAAGTATTGTTGGTGGCGCCCCTCTCAGGGCATCATTCAACGCTGTTGCGGGATACGGTGCGCAGCCTGCTGTTGCACCACGATGTGTATATTACTGACTGGACCGATGCGCGCATGGTGCCGGTATCGGCGGGCTCATTCCACTTGCATGACTACATCTATTACGTGCAGGATTTCATTCGCCGCTTGGGACCGGATGTGC
This sequence comes from uncultured Oxalobacteraceae bacterium, assembly GCA_966250375.1. Taxonomy (GTDB): domain Bacteria; phylum Pseudomonadota; class Gammaproteobacteria; order Burkholderiales; family Burkholderiaceae_D; genus CAMLDH01. The sequence continues at coordinate 3,483 of CBINHE010000011.1, read as the reverse complement.
ATGTCATTTCAGTATGTCAGCCGACGGTGCCGGTACTGGCCGCAATCTCGCTGATGGCAAGCGAAAACGATCCGAAGCTGCCAAAAAGCATGACGATGATGGGTGGTCCGATCGATCCGCGCAAATCGCCGACGCAAGTCAACGACCTTGCCATTAAAAAACCATTTTCCTGGTTCGAGAACAAGGTGATCTACAGCGTGCCGCCGAATTATCCAGGCTTTGGCCGCAAGGTCTATCCAGGATTTTTGCAACATGCCGGATTCATCGCAATGAATCCGGGCCGGCATGCGCAAAGCCACTGGGATTTTTACATGCACTTGCGTGAAGGCGACAACGAGTCGGCAGAAGAGCATCGCAAGTTTTACGATGAGTACAACGCGGTGCTCGATATGCCGGCCGAGTATTATCTGGAAACGATCAAGACCGTATTCCAGGAATTCCGACTGCCTACCGGCACTTGGGAAGTCGAGGGCAAGCTGGTGCGTCCGCAAGACATCAAGACAGTCGCCTTGTTTACAATTGAAGGCGAACTCGACGATATCTCCGGCTCTGGCCAGACCAAGGCTGCGCAGGATATATGTTCGTCGATTCCGAAGGCGAACAAACAGCATTTCACGGCGCCAAAATGTGGCCATTACGGGATTTTCTCGGGGCGCCGGTGGCGCGAGGTCATTTCTCCAGAGATCGGTAAATTCATCAAAGCGCACTCTTGATTTTCCGTTCAAGCCGCTCTTAAAAGCCGTTCTCCGCCAAGGAGAACGGCTTTTTTATTTGAAGCATCGGCTTTTTGCGCCGATAATCTCGTTTTATCTTACCCATGTCTGTCGTGCCTTCCTTCACCCCCAATTCGCTAGCCGACCAAATCGAAGACCTGTTGCCGCAGACGCAATGCACCAAGTGCGGCTACCCGGCATGTCGGCCGTATGCCGAAGCGATTGCGGATGGCAGCGCCAATTACAATCAATGTCCGCCGGGTGGCGTAGAAGGCGTTGCCAGGCTCGCGCATCTGCTGGGCAAGCCGGTAATTCCGATCAATCCTATCCATGGCCTCGAGCGTCCGCGCCCGGTGGCGGTCATCGACGAAGCCTTGTGCATCGGCTGCACGCTTTGCATCCAAGCATGCCCGGTCGATGCAATCGTCGGCGCCGCCAAGCAAATGCATACTGTCTTGCCGAGTCTGTGTACCGGTTGCGATCTGTGCGTTGCGCCCTGCCCGGTCGATTGCATCGCGATGGTCGATGTCACACCGGGCAAGACTGGATGGAATGCATGGTCGCAAGAGCAAGCCAATGCCGCACGCGAACGCCATGATTTTCACACCTTCCGCCTTCAGCGCGGACGCGAAGAAAACGACGTGCGGCTCGCCGCCAAGGCAGTTGCGAAACTGAAAGAAGTCGAAGCGGAATCCACGCTGACGCAGGAAGAAAAAACGGAGCAGGCACGCAAAAAAGCAATCATCCTGGCGGCAATGGAGCGTGCCCGTCTGAAAAAAGAACAAGCGTCACAAAAGGATCCGCAATGAACGCCGAGAAACGGCAACAAATATTTACACGTCTGCGCGCCGCCAATCCGCACCCGACCACAGAGCTCGAATACACGACGCCGTTTGAATTACTGATCGCGGTCATCCTGTCGGCACAAGCCACCGATGTATCGGTGAACAAGGCAGCCCGCAGGCTATACCCGGTTGCCAATACGCCCGCAGCAATATATGCACTGGGTGTGGACGGTCTGGTTCCCTACATTCAAAGCATCGGTCTGTATCGCACCAAAGCGAAGAACATCATCGAAACCTGCCGCATTCTGTTAACCGAACACAACGGCGAAGTCCCGCGCACGCGTGAAGCACTGCAAGCGCTGCCGGGTGTTGGCCGCAAGACGGCAAACGTAGTACTCAACACTGCATTTGGTGAATTGACCATGGCGGTCGACACGCACATTTTCAGGGTAGCCAATCGCACCGGCATTGCGCCGGGGAAAAATGTCGATGAAGTCGAGCGCAAGTTGATGAAACTGGTGCCGGCGGAATTTCTGCACGATGCGCATCATTGGCTGATCCTGCATGGACGCTACACTTGCGTCGCACGCACGCCACAATGCTGGAATTGCATCATCGCCGATTTGTGCGAATACAAGGCCAAAACGCCGCTCCCGGCAAAAGGGATTTGATAAGACGATCCAAGCTCATGAACAATGACAGCTAAGCGATCTTGCATGCCTCGTCAAACAACAAGCGCGGCAAGCGCGGACGCACTTTGCTCGCATCGCCATACCCTAGGCTGCAGACGAAATTCACCTTGATCGGCGTACCGGCAAAAAACGCCGCATTGACTTTATCCTCATCGAAACCAGACATCGGGCCGCAATCCAGTCCAAGCGCACGTGCTGCCATGATCAGGTATGCGCCCTGCAACGAAGAGTTGCGAAATGCGGTGGCATTGATCGACGCCTGATTGCCGACGAACCAGGATCTGGCATCGGTATGCGGAAATAATTGAGGCAGTTTCTCATAAAATTCCATGTCCATTCCGATAATGGCGGTCACCGGTGCCTTGCCAGTTTTTTCCGCATTGCCAGCGGCCATGCAGGCGACCAGTTTTTGTTTTGCCTCCGGCGATTTAGCGAAAACGATGCGTGCAGGAGAACAATTGGCCGATGTCGGCCCCCATTTCATCAAGTCGTAAATTTGATGCAACTGCGCATCGGTAATCGGCTTGTCGAGCCAGACATTGTGCGTACGTGCATGATTGAACAGAGTATCGAGGGCGTCGGTATTCAACATGGGTGTTCCATTTTTGATGGCTGGATAAAATGTTTTCTTGCACTGATAGCGCAAAGATCAAGGGCTATCTTAAACGAATCCGTGATTTATCGTTGGTACGTCAAAGCCACGTACAATGCCGGATAAGCGCCGCCTTGGCCGACCGATTGTTTTTCAGATTTAATGTTTACTCCGTCTCAACATGATGTGCGCAGGTTTTTTTGTGAAGCCTATCGCAAGCACCGTGCCAATGAAATCCTGACGCCGCTCGAAGCTGTTGCGCGCGATTGGGTCGTCCAACATCCGGAATATGCGGACGCGTTGAAGGATACCGAAGCAGCGCTGGCTGCGGACTACTCGGTTGAGCGTGGCGACAGCAATCCTTTCCTGCATCTATCGATGCACCTGTCGATTGCCGAACAGATTTCGATCGATCAGCCACCAGGAATCCGCAAGGCATTCCTCGGGCTTGCACAACGCCTCGATTCCGAGCATGAGGCGCATCATCAAATCATGGAATGTCTGGGACAGATGATCTGGGCCTCGCAGCGCAGCGGTTTGCCACCCGATGGCGCCGCCTATATCGAATGCGTAAAGCGGCGCTAGAGCGGTTTTCGTATGAGTGTGCTGGTGATGCGGGTTGGTTTGGGGTGCAGGGCCAGGAGTAAGGAGCGCCGTGTGGCGAGCCACACAAGCGACGAGCAACGCCGCAATGCGCTCCA